>JAPLOW010000098.1 GCA_026400555.1 Hyphomicrobiales bacterium | reverse complement strand
GGTGCTGCACGAGAAGAACGCCATCCTGACCGTTCGCTCCCTCGATGTGCCCCGCATCCCGGAGGAAGACCGGGTCCGGATCTCGCCGATCATCGATGGCTTCTGGAAGATCGAATTGCGCTACGGCTACATGGAGAGCCCCAACATCCCGCGCGGGCTCGCCATCCTGCGCAAGCAGGGCTTCAAGTTCGACATCATGTCGACCTCGTTCTTCCTGTCGCGCCGCTCGATCAAGCCCTCGGTGAACTCGGGCATGCCCCTGTGGCAGGACAAGCTGTTCATCTCGATGGCGCGCAGCGCGACCGATGCGACGAGCTATTTCCAGATTCCAACCGGTCGCGTCGTCGAGGTCGGCACGCAGGTCTCGGTCTAGCTCCGGCTCAACTGGTTCGTTCGGCGGCGAAGCGGGCCGCGACGCGCAGGATGTCTGCCTCCGGCCCGAAGCGCCTGAGGGCGCCGGCGGCGTCGGCGCTGAGGCGATCGCGCTCCTGTCGCGCCGCCTCAAGCCCGATCGCGGCAACCAGCGTGGCCTTGCCGGCGTCGGCATCCTTGGCCGTCGCTTTCCCCATGGCTTCGGCGCTGGCCTCGACGTCCAGGATATCGTCTGCCACCTGAAAACAGGCGCCGAGCGACTGCCCGAAGGTCGAAAGCGACAGGCGCTGGCCCCGCGAGGCCTTGCCGAGAACCGCCCCCATGTCGACCGCAGCAGCCAGCAAGGCTCCGGTTTTCATCGCCTGCAGGCGGCGGACGTCACCGGGCCAGGGCGGCGCAGTACGTCTGACTTCGGCAAAGCGCCCTTCCGCCTCCAGATCGAGCATCTGGCCGCCCACCATGCCGGCCAGCCCTGATGCGCGGGCCAGCGCGAGCACCAGTTCGGCACGGATGGCAGGATCCGGGCTGCTCGCCGGTTCAGCCAGCACCTCGAAGGCCAATGTCAACAGCCCATCGCCAGCCAAAATCGCGGTGGCCTCGTCAAACGCCCTGTGCACCGTGGGTTGCCCACGCCGGAGATCATCATTGTCCATCGACGGAAGGTCATCATGGATCAGTGAGTAGCAGTGGATCAGTTCGATGGCCGCAGCCGCCGGCAGGGCAGCTGCGGCCGAGACCCCGAACAGGCCGGCCGTCTCGATCAGCAGGAAGGGCCTGAGCCGTTTGCCTCCGCCGAGCGCACCGTGGCGCATGGCCGCCATCAGGCGCGCGGGGCGCGCGATCTCGTGGTCGCGCTGGCGGTCGTCCAGATGCCGGCCAAGCTCGGCTTCGACCAGCCGGGCGGTTTCGGCAAGCCTGTCGGCAAAGAGCTTGTCCGCCTGCGTGTTTGTCATCATGGTCATCCGGGGCGCTCGCTCGGGTCATGTTGGGACAGCCGGCGCGCGGCCGGTCGTTTGCGCAGTCATAGCCCCGTCGCCATCCCCGAGAAAGCTCCGTGACGAGAGAAATCGACCCCGCCGCCCCGTCCCCCCGCCGCGTCACCGGACCGCCTCCCCCAGGTCCGCGCAGCTTTGGAGCAGGTGCGGCGAGGTTCGCGCTCAAAGCGATCGCGGTGGCGGGCATCACGGCTGTCCTCGCCCTTGGCGCCGGGGCCATCATCCCGATGCCCTCCACGCTGATGCTGTGGCGCATCGCGACCGGCGAGCCGGTGACACGGCACTGGGTCAGGCTCGACCAGGTGTCACCCGAGCTGCGGATGGCCGTGATTGCGTCGGAGGACCAGCGCTTCTGCCAGCATCACGGCGTCGATTTCGGAGCCTTGCGCGAGGTGCTGGCCGATGAGGACGGGCCCAGCCGGGGCGGGTCCACGATCGCCATGCAGACCGTCAAGAACGTCTATTTATGGCACGGGCGTTCCTATGTCCGCAAAGCAGTTGAATTGCCCCTCGCGCTTGGCGCGGACCTGATCTGGTCGAAGCGCCGCATCATGGAGGTCTACCTCAACGTGGCCGAATTCGGCGAAGGGCTGTTCGGGGCCGAGGCTGCGGCACGACACTATTTCGGAAGGCCGGCCGCGCAACTCAGCCGCGCCCAGGCCGCCGCGCTGGCGGCCAGCCTGCCCAATCCGCGCCTGCGCAATCCTAACGCGCCGAGCAGCCGCGCCCGCACCAACAGCTTCCGCATCCAGCAGCGCATGCGGAACCTCGGGGCACGCGCCGATTGCGTGTTGTGACACAGGCGTAAACCCATCCGGTCGCGCAATCGGTAATTTGACTGCAGCGGTTTGGCGAAAGGCTCTAGCCAGCCTCGATCCCAGCGTGTATGCAGCGCCTCCTGTTGAATAACCCGTCATGATGGCAGTGGCCGAGGATGGCTGCCCAGGCGTGACGAGCCCGGAGTGTTGAACCATGGCCGTTCCCAAGAAAAAGACGTCGCCGTCGCGTCGCGGCATGCGCCGTTCCGCCGATGCCCTCAAGCAGCCGACCTATGTCGAGGACAAGGATTCGGGTGAGCTCCGTCGTCCGCATCATGTTGACCTGAAGACCGGCATGTACCGCGGCCGGCAGGTTCTGAAGCCGAAGGGCTGAGGCGCAGGTCGTCCCACGCGGACGACCGACGACGATTTCAGGCGGCCCATGCGGCCGCCTTTTTTGTTGTGCTCAGGCGACCAGAACCGTCTTGCGGTGGGCATCGCCGCCGGCGCGGGCACCGTAGCGCGCGAGCGCGATGGCCGGCTCCGTACGCCGCAGCCGCCGATACATCGTGCCCTGCCCCTGGCTCGCCAGAAGCTGTGTCAGGAAGCCGGCATCGGGCAGGACGGCCGGCGGCGTCGGCGCAGTCGGACCGCCTGTGTCCGCCTGACACGCGACAAGCGCGCGGCCGGTGGATCCTGGCATTCTGAAGGCGCTGTTCTGTGCCGACATGGGACGCGTACCTTGCACACCGTGGTCTTGCCCCGAAAAGTGGCAAGCGGCGTGCCAAGCTTAACGCACCCTTAAGGCTGGGACCGGCATGATAACGCGAGGACGCGCATGTCCGGACAGGCAAGCCGCCGCTCGCCTGTCCGGCGCGAGGGACCTGCGGATCATGGGCGCTGTGGCCGGCCTCCGCATGACCTAGAAGCCGGGCAGGTGGAGATATTCATGGAACAAGGCCAGCCTTCCGCTTCAATGCCGGTCAACCCGAAGGATGTCCTCAGTTCCATCGGCGAGGTCGTCTATACCTGGGACCTCATTTCGGACGAGGTTTGCTGGGGACCAAGCGCCGAGGAGGTCCTTGGCCAGCCGACCATGGCGCTGACCAATAAGGGGCTGGGGTTTGCCCGCCTGGTCGAGCCGGGCGTCGGGCGCAGCCGCTACGACGCCATCATCGAGGCCTCCGGCGCAGATCTGGGCGACGGCGTGCCTTATCGCACCCGCTATGTCCTGCTGCTGGGTGACCGCAGGATGTGGGTCGAGGATACCGGGCGATGGTTCGCCGGCCCTGACGGCAGCGCGCTCAGGGCCCGCGGCGTGCTCAGGCTTGAGCGGCAGGTAACGGAAGCGGAACTGACCGCGCCGGACTTCACCATCTGCGACCGGTCCACCGTCCTGCAGCGCCTCGACGAGTTGATGGCCGACCAGATGCCTGCCAACAAGTCGGTCGTGGTGCTGGCGATCGCGATCGATGATCTTGACCGCATCAACGAAAACATCGGCCATGAGGGCACGGACGAAATCCTTGTCATCGTCCAGGAACGACTGCGGCAGGTCATGCGCCGCCGCGACCGTCTGATGCGCTACTCCAGCAACCGCTTCGCCATTATCCTGACAGGCTGCCTGCCGGACCAGGTCGAGATCACCGGCAAACGCTTCGTGCGGGCCGTGTCCCGATCGGCCATCGAGACGCGGCGCGGCGTGGCGCTGATCCATGTCCGGGCCGGGGCCGCAGTCGCGCCGGACCTGACGCGCCACAGTTCGGCCCTGCTGACTGCGGCCGAGGCAGCCCTCCACGAGGCACGTCGCGGGCCGACCGACAGCGTAGCCATGGCGCGCAGCGTCGCTCCGAGCCATGCGGCGACGCAGTCTTCCAACGATCTGGACGCGCTCGGCGCCCTCAACGAACGCCGCATCAGTCTCGCCCGGCAACCGGTGGTGCGTGCACATGACAGGGTGCTCGCCTTCCACGAGGGGCTTGTCCGGATCGAACGTCCGGACGGAACGCATTTTCGGCCTGCGGACATCATGCCGCTGCTGGAGCGACGCGGACTCGTGCGACTGTTTGACCACCGGGTGCTCGAGTTGTCGATCCACGGGCTGCTGCAGGACCGAGCTGCCACACTGTCCATCAATGTCTCGCCGCAGTCCCTGGCCGATCCGGTCTGGCTCGACGCCTTCACGGCGCTGACCCGGGCGAACCCCGGTGTCAACGAGCGCCTTATCGTTGAAGTGACCGAGACCGCGACAATTTCGCATGCCGAGGAAAGCCTGAGGGTGATCAGGGCCATCAAGGATTGCGGATCGCGGGTGGCCATCGACGATTTCGGCGCGGGCCATACCTCGCTCAAGCACCTCAGGGCCTTTCCGATCGACATCCTGAAGCTGGACGGGGCCTTCACGCAGAACCTGGCCCGATCGACCGACGACCGT
>JAPLOW010000073.1 GCA_026400555.1 Hyphomicrobiales bacterium | reverse complement strand
CGGTCACTCGTTGCAGTGCTCGCCTTCTGCTTTACGATGGTTCTTGTCAACCATTTCGTTCAGCTGAGCACGCCACGCTACGGCAGCTGGCTCAGCGCGCCTGTGGTTGTGAAGAAGTAACGACAACAGGGCGGACGAGACTTCCGGCATCTGTTGCCTGAGCTTGCCCGCCCTTTTCCACCCAGGCTCCAACGCGGAACCTGGAGCTGCCGATTTCTGGGGGACCGCTCGGAGGCCACACCATGGCAATGCTCAGTTTTGAACGAAAATACCGCGTCCGTGGCGGGACGCTGCTCGGGGGTGACCTTTTCGATTTCTGGGTCGGCCCCTTCTATGTCGGCCTGTTCGGCGTAACGGCCGCCTTCTTTTCCCTCCTTGGCACCGTGCTGATTTTCTACAGCGCGTCGATGCAGGGCACCTTCAACCCGTTCACCATCAACATCGCCCCGCCGGACCTGAAATATGGTCTTGGGCTGGCGCCGCTGGCCGAAGGTGGACTCTGGCAGATCATCACGATCTGCGCCATCGGGGCTTTCGTCTCGTGGATGCTCCGTGAGGTCGAAATCTGCCGCAAGCTCGGCATGGGCTATCATGTGCCCTTCGCCTTCGGTGTCGCCATCTTCGCTTATGTCACGCTGGTGGTCATCCGCCCGGTGCTGCTTGGCGCCTGGGGGCATGGTTTCCCTTATGGCATATTCAGCCACCTCGATTGGGTTTCGAACGTCGGCTACCAGTATCTGAACTTCATGTACAACCCGGCTCACATGATCGCGGTGACCTTCTTTCTCGCCACGACGCTAGCCCTGTCGCTGCATGGCGGCCTGGTGCTCTCCGCCGTGAACCCGAAGAAGGGCGAAGCGGTCAAGACACCGGAGCATGAGAACGCCTACTTCCGCGACTTCATCGGCTATTCGATCGGCACGGTCGGCATCCACCGCCTCGGTCTGTTCCTGGCCCTGTCGGCCGGCTTCTGGTCGGCCATCTGCATCGTGATCAGCGGACCGTTCTGGACCCAGGGTTGGCCCAGGTGGTGGAGCTGGTGGCTTGACCTGCCAATCTGGTCGTGAGGGGAGGGCAAAATGGGTCTTCTGACAACTGTTGACTACCAGAACATCTTCACCCGGGTTCAGGTCCGCGGACCTGACGACCTCGGGGTCCCGATCGCGAAGGGAATCTACGAGCGCGGCACCAAGACCAGCCACAACTACTGGTTTGGAAAGCTCGGCGACGCCCAGATCGGCCCTGTCTATCTGGGAGTCTATGGTCTGCTTTCGCTCGCCAGCGGGCTGATCGCCTTCGAGATCATCGGGCTCAATATGTGGGCCTCGGTGAACTGGGATCCGGTGCAGTTCGTCCGCCAGCTCTTCTGGCTCGGCCTTGATCCGCCTTTGGCGAAGCATGGCCTCAATCCCTTCATTCCCTTGAAGGAAGGCGGCTGGTTCCTGATGGCGGGCTTCTTCTTCACGGCTTCGGTGCTGCTGTGGTGGGCGCGGACCTATTCTCGGGCTAGGGCACTGGGCATGGGCACGCACGTGCCATGGGCCTTTGCGGCCGCCATCTGGCTCATGCTGGTGCTCGGCTTCATCCGCCCGATCGCCATGGGCTGCTGGTGCGAGGCGGTTCCGTACGGCATCTTCCCGCATCTTGACTGGGTGCAGGCCTTCTCGATCCGCTACGGCAACCTGCACTACAATCCGTTCCACGCCTTCTCGATCGTCTTCCTCTATGGCTCCGTCCTGCTCTTCGCGATGCATGCCGGTACCATCCTGGCCGTCACCCGCTACGGCGGCGAGCGTGAGATCGAGCAGATCACGGACCGCGGCACGGCCTCGGAGCGCGCCGCCCTGTTCTGGCGCTGGACCATGGGCTTCAATGCGAGCATGGAATCGATCCACCGCTGGGCCTGGTGGTTCGCTGTCCTGACCCCGATCACCGGCGGCATCGGCATCCTTCTGACCGGCACTGTCGTCGACAACTGGTTCCTCTGGGCACAGCATTACGGCTTCGCGCCAAGCTACCCCGCTGTGAACCCGCCCGTCGTTGATCCCAGCCTGCTTCCAGGAGCGCGGTGACATGAACACGCATACGACACTCCCCAAACGTTCCGGCCTCGTTGCCGGACTGGCGGTCGGCTTTGGACTTCTGCTGGCAGGCTGCCAGCAGAATCCGCCGGAGGCCACCCAGCAGAACGGCTATCGCGGCGTTGCCTTGGAACAGGTGCAGAGCCCGAAGCGGCTGGCGGCCCTCGCCGAGATCAACCAGGCGCCGGAGGTAATCCCCCCGGGCGACCGCACCGGCCCCCGCGCCGCGCAGGCCTACCAGAACGTCAAGGTTCTGGGCGATCTGAGCGAAACCGAGTTCACCCGCATCATGGTCGCCATGACGTCATGGGTGGCGCCCGGCGGCGTCTCGGGCTCTGACGAGGGTCAGGGCTGCTCCTACTGCCACAACCTCAACAACATGGCGGATGAGGGCAAGTACCAGTATAAGACAGCGCGCCGCATGCTGCAGATGACGCGCGAGATCAACTCGAACTGGACCAACCATGTCGGCGCTACCGGCGTGACCTGCTACACCTGCCACCGCGGCAACCCGATCCCGACACAGACCTGGTTCACCGGTGCAGGCCATCCCAAGAACCTCGCCGACGCCGGCGGTTGGATTGGGGCGAACAATGGCCAGAATCTTGCCGGCAAGTTCGTCGGGCGCGCTTCGCTCCCCGCCGATCCGTTCACGCCCCTGATCCAGTTCGCGGAGACCATCCGCGTCACCGGTCAGACGGCGTTGCCGACCGGCAAGCACGAGCAGATCGCCGTTGCCGAACGCACCAACGCACTCATGAACCACATGTCCGAGTCGCTTGGTGTGAACTGCACCTTCTGCCACAACAGCCGCGCGTTCGCCGAATGGAAGGATGCACCGCCCCAGCGCGTCAATGCCTTCCACGGGATCCGCATGCTGCGTGAACTGAACGCCAACTATCTGGCTCCGCTGAGCGCCACCTATCCGGCGGCCAAGCTCGGGCCGGAAGGCGACGCCGCCAAGGCCTTCTGCGCCACCTGCCACCAGGGCGTGCAGAAACCCCTCAACGGTGCTCCGATGCTCAGCGATTACCCCGAGCTCGGCAAGCCAAGGCCCTGAACGCCTGACGTTGGTCGAGCCCACTTGCACCCGGCTGATGGCGACATCGGCCGGGTGTTTTATTGACCAGTTCACCCCCAGCGGCTATCTCCGTTGCTGAGGGCTCTTAGCTCAATGGTTAGAGCCGACCGCTCATAACGGTCTGGTTGCAGGTTCGAGTCCTGCAGGGCCCACCACCGTCTCCTTCTGACATGGTCTGACCGCAGACGCGCGTGATTGCTGCGATGTTTTCAGTGTCTGGTTCTCCTTAAGGTAAAGAGCTTATCGAGCTCCTCCCTGTGTGCCTTGTGCCTGTCAGGGTTCTCAGCGCTGAGCTTCTTCAGGTTCAGCAGCTCCCAGCGCACAGCGGGAAGTTCTGCCGCCTGCCGCAGGCCAATGGCTTCGAAGTCCGGTTCGCCGTCATGTAGCGTGGTCAAAAACCTTTGGGCATTCGCGTCGTAGCGCGCGCCGATATCGGCGATCAGGAGTTCCCTCGTGGCGATGAGATCGTCGAGGGTGACAGGGATGGTCGTCATCCCGACAAATTCGCGCGCGTATGGTTCATCGAGGTTGCTCAGCGTCGGCCGGCGCAGTTCGTGCGCCGCCCGGCGGGCCGTGCTCGGCGGTGCCACCTGGCAGCGCTGCCAGTTCCATCTTGCCCAGAATGCCATCCACCACGCCCCGAATCTCGAGATCCGAAAGCGCATCGGGGCCGAACTGCGCGCTGATTCACAATTCGCCCAGGGGGGCAAAACTTCGATTCGCTTGACAGCGAGGCGCGATGGAATAACGAAAGCGTCTTCCTGCGGCTCTCCGGCCCTCGGCGCGGATCTTGGCACAGCCACAAGGGCGGCGAAGGTGGCGGCCTACTCGACCTGATCAAGTGCGAGACCGGATGCGACTTTGCCAGTAAACAACTGGTGTTATGCAAGACGCCGCGATTGACACTTACGCGGGGCACACGACCGATGTGATTGACCCCAAGACTGGCGAGGTGCGCACGGCACAGCTGTTCGTCGCGGCTCTCCGGGTCGCAGGTGTAATTGGGTGCGGAAACAGGTCGCAAGAAACGGCTGTGTCCGAAGCGCCTGCTTGAAATCGCAGCCACGTAAATGTATATGTTTATGCATATGCAACGAGGCCACCATGCCGCAAGCTCACACCCATGACCACTTGCCGGGCCGGGAAGCCAAGCTTTTCCGCAACAACAAGAGCCAGGCTGTGCGCATCCCGGCCGACTTCGAATTGCCGGGCGATCGTGTGATGATCCACCGCGACGGGGACCGACTCATCCTCCAGCCCGTTCGACGCCGGAGCCTTCTGGCCGTGCTGGCTGATCTTGAGCCTCTTGGTCCGGAAGACCAGTTTCCCGACGTCGACGAGACACTCTTGCCCCCACGCGAGGTCGACCTTTGAGCCGACTTTACATGCTGGACACCAACATCGTGTCCGAGCTGGTGCGCAACCCGCAGGGTCCGCTCACGCGGCATCTCGTCAAGGTCGGATCCGAGGCCGTCTGCGTCAGCATCATGACCGCCGCAGAACTTCGCTACGGCTGCGCGCGGAAGGGGTCTGCCAAGCTGCTTGCCAATGTCGAAGCCATTCTCGGCAGCATCCAGGTCTTGGCCTTCGATGTCCCTGCCGATACGGAATATGGTGGGATCCGAGCCGAGCTTGAAGCCGCAGGCAAACCGATAGGTCCGAATGACCTTCTCATCGCGGCCCATGCCTATTCCCTCGGGGCCGTTCTGGTCACGGCGAACACAGGCGAGTTTTCGCGCGTGCGGGGCCTGCAGGTCGAGAACTGGCTGAGCCCACCTTGAGGCAGGGCGACATATTGGGCTTCGTGGACAAAGATTGACATAGG
>JAPLOW010000018.1 GCA_026400555.1 Hyphomicrobiales bacterium | reverse complement strand
GGCATCCGCTCGGCGTCTCATCCAAGGGCGGGCCGGAGCGCCTGCGCATCACCGAATTGCCGGAAGGCTGTAGCTAGAATTACGGGGACGGAATGAGGGAGAGTTACGCGAAGTACGGGGACAGAGTTCGCTGGCATTATTGAGAGTCTCAGCGAAAGCCAAGATCGCCTCCCATCCCCATTACCGACCACAACCCGCGCCGCGCATTCCGGCCCATTGTCTGCTCCATCCCGCGCCCGCAGGGCCATTCAATTCATATGCGATGCGAAGATCGCGAGGATCGGCAATGCCATGATCTGGCCAAGGTCCAGAGCGTTCCTCTTTTTGACCGACGCTGATCGACCAGAAGAAGTCTACCACATTAGTGGCGCACCCTGGCAAAAGGCTCAAAAACGCGGACTGTCAATGGCGGCGCAATTTCCGGCCAGTGGGGCGGCGTAAAAGTCTGCCAATCATGATGTGGGCACGCTCTTATGATATCAATAGACAGCAACGTCCTGACATATCATACATATTGGCCTCAAGAGTTGGCCTGCAACCCTGACTAGGCCCGCGCCAATGAGCGGGTTGAAGCGGGTCACGGGGGACTTGGTGCGGGCGCACAAGCGCAGCGCGGAGCCTCGGCCCGCTTTACGGGCGATGGGGCGCAGCTCCTAAGCGAACCCATGAAACCAGCACCCCCCCTTGGGTTGCGTTGGACCGCATCGTCGTCACGTCGGGCGGCCATTGAGGCGGCCATCTATGCAGTGCTGATTGCGCGCGGGGGATCCTTCTCGGCGGAGCATGGTGTCGGCTCGAAGCGCGCCGGCACGCTCCAGGCGCCCGCCCACCCAGTGAAGCTGGCTCTGATGCACGACCTCAAGCACCTGTTTGATCCACCGAACCTGTGCAATCCTGATAAAATAGTCTGCAATCAACGCCTCTGGTGGTGCGACCGTCAGAGCAAGCCTGCAAGAGCATTTGGGTCCAAGACATCACCGGAGCTTTATTCATGCGATCTCGCGCAGCCGTCGCCTGGGAGGCCAACACGCCTCTGACCATCGAAACCATCCAGATCGAGGGGCCCAAGCGGGGCGAGGTCCTGGTCGAGGTGATGGCAACGGGCGTGTGCCACACCGACGCCTACACGCTGTCGGGCCTCGATTCCGAGGGGCTGTTTCCTGCGATCCTCGGCCATGAGGGGGCCGGCATCGTCCGCGAGGTCGGCGCGGGCGTGACCTCGCTCAGGCCGGGCGACCACGTCATTCCGCTCTATACGCCCGAGTGCCGCGCCTGCAAGACGTGCCTGTCGCAGCGCTCCAACCTCTGCACCGCCATCCGCTCGACGCAAGGCAAGGGCGTGATGCCCGATGGCGGCAGCCGCTTCCGCTGCGAGGGCGCGGACGTCTTCCATTACATGGGCTGCTCCACCTTCTCGAACTTCACCGTGCTGCCCGAGATCGCGCTGGCCAAGGTCCGCGAGGACGCTCCCTTCGACAAGATCTGCTACATCGGCTGCGGCGTTACCACGGGGCTCGGCGCCGTGATCTACACGGCCAAGGTCTGGCCGGGCGCGAACGTGGTGGTGTTCGGCCTCGGCGGCATCGGCCTCAACGTGATCCAGGGCGCGCGCATGGTCGGCGCGGACAAGATCATCGGCGTCGATCTTAACCCGGCCAAGGAGGAGATGGCCCGCCGCTTCGGCATGACCCATTTCATCAATCCCGACGTGGTCGGCCGCGACAAGGTCGTGGAGGCCATCGTCGACGTCACCGGCGGGGGGGTGGATTTCTCCTTCGAATGCGTCGGCTCCACCACGACGATGCGCCAGGCCCTCGAATGTTGCCATCGAGGCTGGGGAACGAGCGTCATCATCGGCGTCGCGCCATCAGGGGCCGAAATCGCCACAAGGCCCTTCCAGCTGGTCACGGGGCGCACATGGAAAGGCTCGGCCTTCGGCGGCGCGCGGGGCCGGACGGACGTGCCGAAGATCGTGGACTGGTACATGGAAGGCAAGATCAACATCAACGACCTTATCACCCACGTCATGCCGCTCGACGAGATTAACACCGCCTTCGACCTGATGCATGAAGGCAAATCGATCCGCTCGGTCGTGGTTTTCTGAAAATGGCCTTGGATCAGACGGGTGACGACGTGAACGCGCCGAATGGCCCAACGAAACGCGACGTCCCTCCGGGCTCCGGGCGCAGGGCCTCACGGTCGACGCCCAAGGGCAGGCAGGTGGACGAGTCGTCGCGGCGGGAGACGCTCGAGCTGCTCGGCGAACTCCCGCGGCGTCGCGAGCTTCTGATCGAGCATCTGCACCTGCTGCAGGATGCCCATGGCTGCCTGCATGCCCGGCATCTTGCGGCGCTCGCCGCGGAAATGCGTCTTTCGCTTGCCGAGGTGTTCGAGACCGCATCCTTCTATGCACATTTTGACATCGTCATGGACGGGGAGCGCGCTCCTCCTCCTGTCACGATCCGCGTCTGCAACTCGCTCAGCTGCGCAATGGCCGGGAGCCATGATCTGCTCCGCGACCTCGAAGCCCGGCTCGAACCACATGTCAGGGTCATCCCAGCGCCTTGCATGGGCGGTTGCGCCCGTGCCCCGGTCGTCTCGATCAACCACGTCTTGCGCGAGGATGCGACGGCAAAGTCCGTCGCATCCGATGTCGCGCGAGGCGATCTTGCGCCGCGCATGCCGGCCCATGTCGGGTTCGACGCCTATCGCGCCGCCGGAGGCTACAGGCTGCTGGAGGATCTGCTTGCCGGCCGCCGCACGGTCGAGGAAGTTATCGCCGCGCTCAAAGCGGCGGAGCTTAAGGGGATGGGCGGAGCGGGATTTCCCACAGGCCGGAAATGGGAGCTGGTCCGGGCCGAATCCGCCCCACGGCTGATGGCGGTGAACGCCGACGAGGGAGAGCCGGGAACCTTCAAGGACCGGCACTATCTTGAGACCGATCCGCACCGCTTCATCGAAGGCATGCTGATCGGAGCTTTCGTGGTCGAAGCGGCCGATGTGTACATCTATCTTCGCGGCGAATACCCCCAAATCCGCGCTATTCTCGAACGCGAACTGGCTATGGTCGCCGCCGCAGGTTTCTTACCCCATGTCGCAGTGCATCTGAGGCGTGGGGCAGGATCCTATGTCTGCGGCGAGGAGTCGGCCATGCTCGAGTCGATCGAAGGACGCAGGGGCTTGCCCAGGCACAAGCCGCCCTTCCCCAGCCAAGTAGGATTGTTTGGCCACCCGACGTTGATCAATAATGTCGAAACGCTCTGGTGGGTGCGCGACATCGTAGATGGCGCGGCTGGCCGCTTCCACTCCCCGGGAATCAACGGCCGCAAGGGCTTGCGCAGCTTCTCCGTCTCAGGCCGCGTGCGGCTGCCCGGCGTGAAGCTGGCTCCAGCCGGGATCACGGCCCGCGAGCTTATCGAAAAGCATTCCGGCGGCATGCTGCCAGGGCATGCCTTCAAGGCCTACCTACCCGGCGGCGCGTCAGGCGGCATCCTGCCGGCCGCCATGGCCGACATCCCGCTCGACTTCGGCACGCTTGAGCCCCATGGATGCTTCATCGGCTCCGCGGCCCTGATCGTGCTGTCGGATCATGATGACATGCGGCAGGTCGCGCTCAACCTGTTGCGGTTCTTCGAAGAGGAAAGCTGCGGCCAATGCTCGCCGTGCCGGGTCGGAACCGAAAAGGCGGTTGCATTGCTCGAGCGGCCAGTCTGGGACGAGGCGCTGATCGAGGAGCTGGCGACGGCGATGGCGGACGCCTCGATCTGCGGGCTGGGACAGGCGGCGATGAACCCGGTGAAGCAGATCCTCAGGCATTTCCGGACTGAGATAGCCGGCGGCGCGGAGGGAGCGCGATGAGCGACGTGATCAGGTTCAGCCTGGACGGGATGGCTATCGAGGCGCAAGCGGAGGAGACGATCTGGCAGGCCGCCCAACGTCACGGCGTCGCCATTCCGCATCTGTGCCATCGCCCGGAGGCCGGCTACCAGGCGGACGGCAACTGCCGGGCCTGCATGGTTGAGATCGAAGGCGAGCGGACGCTCGCGGCCTCCTGTATCCGCAAGCCCAAGCCCGGCATAACGGTACGCGTGGGCTCGGAGCGGGCGACGAAAGCGCGTCGCATGGTGATGGAGCTTCTTCTCGCCGATCAGCCACCGCGCGCCGACGCCCATGATCCTAACTCGCGCTTCTGGCGCTGGGCCGAGCATCAGGGCGTGACGACAAGTCGGTTCCCCGCCACCCCCCGGATCGTCGATGCCGTCGACCGGACGCATCCGGCCATGGCGGTGCATCTGGATGCCTGCATCCATTGCAATCTCTGCGTACGCGCCTGCCGGGACGTGCAGGTGAATGATGTGATCGGCATGGCCTATCGAGGCCATCTCTCGAAGATCGTCTTCGACATGGACGCAACCATGGCGGACTCCACCTGCGTCGCCTGCGGCGAATGCGTGCAGGCCTGCCCCACGGGCGCGCTGATGCCTGCCACGCGCGTCGACGCCGAGGGGCGCGCGACGGACCCGACCGACCGTGAGGTGGACAGCGTCTGCCCCTATTGTGGGGTGGGGTGCCAGCTGACCTACGAGATCGCCCAGGACCGCATCGTGTCGGTCAAAGGTCGTGAAGGTCCCGCGAATCTCGGTCGGCTGTGCGTGAAGGGCCGGTTCGGCTTTGACTACCAGAGCCATCCTGAGCGCCTGGCCATGCCGCTCATCCGCAAGGAGGGCGCGCCCAAGGACGGCGCGGTGGACCCGGCCAACCCTTTGAGTCAGTTCCGGGAAGCGAGCTGGGACGAGGCGTTGGATCGCGCGGCGGGTGGCTTCGCCCGCATCCGCGGCATGCATGGCGGGAAGGCGTTGGCCGGCTTCGGTTCGGCGAAGGGCTCGAATGAGGAGGCTTATCTTTTCCAGAAGCTCGTGCGCACGGGCTTCGGCGTCAACAACGTCGACCATTGCACGAGGCTCTGCCATGCCTCGTCCGTCGCGGCGCTGCTGGAGGGCGTGGGCTCGGGCGCGGTCTCAGCCCCCTTCATGGCGGCGGCGGACGCGGAGGTGATTGTGGTGATCGGCGCGAACCCGACCGAGAACCACCCGGTGGCCGCCACCTTCTTCAAGCAGGCCACGCGGCGCGGCGCGAAGCTGATCGTCATGGACCCACGCGGCCTCGCCCTGCGTCGGCAAGCGACCCACATGCTGCAGTTCAGGCCTGGCCGCGACGTGGCCATGCTGAACGCCCTCATCCATGTCATCATCGAGGAGGACCTGTACGATCGCCGTTTCGTGGCGGAACGGACGAAAGACTTCGAGGCTCTGGCCGATGGCGTGCGGGACTTCTCGCCCGAGGCGATGGCCGACATCTGCGGCATCCCACCCTCGACCCTGCGCGAGGTCGCCCGGCGCTACGCCCAATCAAAGGCCTCCATCAGCTTCCGGGGCATGGGCGTGTCGCAGCATGTCCACGGCACCGACAATGCCCGGTGCCTGATCGCGCTTGCCCTGCTCACGGGCCAGATTGGCCGGCCTGGGACCGGGCTGCATCCCCTGCGCGGGCAGAACAACGTTCAGGGCGCCTCCGATGCTGGGCTGATCCCAATGTTCTTGCCCGACTACCAGCCTGTCGAGGACGAAGAGGCGCGGCTCGCTTGCGAGAGCCTTTGGGGGGCGAGCATCAGCCCGAAGCGCGGGCTCACCGTGGTCGAGATCATGGAGGCGGCGCGTGGCGGAAGCATCCGCGGGCTCTACGTGATGGGCGAGAATCCGGCCATGTCCGATCCTGACGCGACCCATGCGCGCGAAGCGCTGGCTTCGCTGGAGCATCTTGTCGTGCAGGACATCTTCCTCACCGAGACTGCCGCCTATGCTGACGTCATCCTGCCGGCTTCCGCCTGGCCCGAGAAGGACGGGACGGTGACGAACACCAACCGGCAGGTGCAGCTCGGCCGCAAGGCCCTGCTCCCGCCTGGGCAGGCCAGGCCCGATTTCGACATCATTGTGGATATGGCGCGGCGGCTAGGGCTCGACTGGCGCTATGCCCATCCCCGCGACGCTTTCGCCGAGATGGCGCGGATCATGCCCTCGCTCGCCAACATCAGCTGGGAACGGCTGGAGCGGGAGGGGTCGGTCACTTATCCCTGTGCCGATCCTGACATCCCCGGCGAGGAGATCGTATTCCGCGACGCCTTCCCCACCTCTGACGGTCGTGGCCGCTTCGTGCCGGCGGAACTGGTTGCACCAGACGAGGAGCCCGACACGGATTATCCCTTCGTGCTCACCACCGGCCGCCAGCTGGAACACTGGCATACCGGCTCCATGACGAGACGCACGCGCGTGCTCGATATGCTGGAGCCTGCGGCAATGGCCTATCTGTCGCCGGCCGATCTCACTGCGGCGGGGCTGAAGCCCGGGGACCGCCTGCGCGTATCCACCCGGCGCGGCACAATCGAACTTAACGCCCGCGCTGATGACGCCATCCCTCAAGGCCTGATCTTCATTCCCTTCGCGTATGCCGAGGCGGCCGCCAACCTACTGACCAACCCCAAGCTCGACCCCTATGGGAAAATCCCCGAGTTCAAGTACTGCGCAGCGAGGATGGATGCAATTGAATGAAGCTCCAAAGGACGACCAAAACCGTCGGTGATGACGCTGCTGGTCAGTGCTGACCATCGTGGTTTGTCAATTCGCCATCATCGCCGCCCCGTTGTCGCGCCCAAAGGCGCCCCCTTGTAGGGCGCTGACGGCAGCGGCCGCCCCGTCGCCGCTGGTCGGGATTGCGCAGCCGGGACGGCTGCGTCTCCAGTTGGCGATGATGTTTTGAGGCGGATCAGGCGCGTGTATCAGGCCTTTGATCGTGGCCTTCCGCCACGGGGCCGGGACGATATCGAAATCCATTGATGGTGACGTCCAGGGACGTGGTGTAGCTCGACTGTAGCCATCGATCGTTCTTCGGGCGAGGCTCGGGTATGTGACAACCGTCCAACCTAGAGGAAGACCAATGATCGACGCCATGATGAACCTTCGCACGCTGGTGGAGAAGACCCCCGACGCGGATATCCTGCGGGATATGATCTCGTTTGCCGCCGAGCGGCTGATGGAGCTGGAGGTGGGCGCGCTGACCGGCGCGGCCCACGGCGAGAAGAGCGCGCTCAGGCAGGCGTAGCGCAACGGCTTTCCCGACAGGGACTGGGAGACGCGGGCTGGCACGGTGGAACTGCGCATCCCCAAGCTGAGGAAGAGCACATACTTCCCCGGCTTTCTGGAGCCGCGCCGGATGGCCGAGAAGGCGCTGACGGCGGTGATCCAGGAAGCCTACATCCAG
>JAPLOW010000209.1 GCA_026400555.1 Hyphomicrobiales bacterium | reverse complement strand
TGTCCCGGATGGAGATCGTCATGGGCCAAGTGATCCCGTGGCCGAGCCCGGAGAATCGACCTGCAAGGCCCCTGCGCGAGGCGGATGGGCAAGGAGGTCAGATTCTCCTGTTCCTCGGTGTCCGCTATGAACGTCACCGCGAGGACGGCGATGCCCCTTTGGCGCCGTCACGTCCGGGGTTGGCACGGTCCGAGCGCACGCCCCGTCGCCGCAAGCGCGGCTGAACGCCGTGCGCGCCCTTGTGCTGCTGCCCCTGCTGCTGGCGGCCTGCGCGCCGCATGTGGGCGATCTTGGCCGCGCACGCCCCTCTGTCTGGAATGAAAGTCTGCTTCCCGCTGTCGGCGACTATGTCGCCTGGGCACGCGACGAGCAGGTCTCACCTTTTCATCTGACCGATGACGAAGTCGAACTGCGCAACCGGGCCTGGCGCTTCGTGATGCCGGCCCATGAGCGGTCCTGGTTCCTCAAGGAGGTGCAGGAACTGGCGCGCAGCCGCATCATTCCGGTATCCTGGCAATCGGTCGATCCCGACCGCTACCGCGTGGCGCTCCTGGGCGACAGCTTCCGGTCGGAACACTCCCGCTACCGCCGTCTTGCCGAGGATGCGGTGGCGGACACGGCGTTGATCGCGCCCTTCCGCGCCATGGCCCAGCGCGTGCGCGCCGCCGACAAGGTGCGGTTGCAGGCAGTATCGATCTCATTGGCCGTCACCGCCCCGATGCCCGAGCATGCCGAGGCGCGCGTGGCGGAGAATGAGGGCTTGGTGGCCTGGGTCCGCGAACGCATGCGCCATCGTCTGCAAAGTTATCGCCATGCGCTCGACAATCTTGTGGTCGAATTGCCCTCGCGCGAGGCCGTGATGGCGGAGCGGGCCATCACCGCGCTCGATGCAGAGGTCAGGGCGTTTGACGGGCTTGTCAGCAAGACCTATCGGCTTGGCCCGCCCCCGGCGGTGGTCAAGCACTGAGCCGATTGCCTACGGCTCGGGTGGTCAGCCCGCGCCACCGCAGGCCATGGCGCTGACCAGCGCCTGGGCTCCGGGACGATCCGATGGTTGCCGCACCAGCGCCCGGGCCACGACGATTCCCTGCAGCGCAGGCGAGACCACACGGAGCTCGCGCTGGCTGTCGCCGTCATCGTCGCGTGCCGCCCGTTCCTCGAACTGCTGGCGGTTGAGCACCACGAATTCGATCACGCCCCGCTGCGCCGCGCGATCGGTGACGGCATAGAACACCCCGCCGCCGCGGATGTGCAGGGAGATTGCCAGGGGCATCGCGCCGGCCCGGGCGCTGACCCTGAGCGGCCCGTCGGCGAGGTCGTAGCCGCAGACCGCAACCTCGGTCAGCGCGTCGGCATCGAGGATCGGACTGACACCATTCTCGTCCGGCGTGATCAGTTCGGCGCGCGCATCCGCACCTGCCGCCAGGAAGCGCGACGCCGCATCGAAGACGGCATAGCGTGGCACCAGCAGTACAGAGAGAATATGGGCGATTCCGGCCAGCGTGACCAGCAATGCCAGGGCATAGGTCAACCGCGCCAACCGCGAGCGCATGCGAAAGCCAGGCGCATCCATGCGGGTGGAGCCTGCGGATCGCGCATCAGCCATCGGCTTCGGGTCAGTTTGCACAGCTGATCCGTTCGATGCGCGGCAGAAAGCCGGGGCTGAGCTGCCCGAGGCTGGCGGCGAGCGGTGTATCGTAGAATCGCAGCACAAGGCCGAAGCGTCCAGCCCGCGGCGCCTTGAGCCAGTTGCCGGCGGCGACCCGGGCCGAGACCGTGATCAGGAGTTCGCCGCTCTCGGACGTCACGAGATCCGCGTCGCTGAGGGCCGCTGCGTTCGGTCCTGTCAATGCCCGGTCGGACAGGTCAACCACGGCCAGCGTCCATCCGCGCGATGGGATGGTGTTGCCGACGATGCGGTAGCTGCACGCGCCGGTGAGGGGCTCTCCCGCATCATCGGTTCGCGCATTGAGTCGTATGCCCTCGCCCACCGCCAGCGGCAGGTGCGGCCCGCGTGCAAGCAGGGCCCGCCCATACGGATCGACCTCGCTGGAGCCGATGCGCGGGAAGGTCTGCCATGGACCAAGCCGGTAGGCGCCCAAAGGCGGCCGTTCTCCGAGCATCACGGCTGTGCTGCCGATTCCTGCGATCAGGGCCAGAAGGATGATCAGCGCAAGGGAGCGTGTCTTGAGCCCGCCTTCTGCGGCGCGGACCGGGCCGCGGCCCTGCAAGGTGAGTGGCGCCAGCGCCATCTCAGCGAACCTCGGTGATCTTGCCTTGAGTGGCAGGATTGTCCGCCGCACGGAAGCCACCGGCCGCAGACACATCGACGGGCTTTGACGGCTGCACATCACGGAACATCGCCCCGATCGTGCTGATCACCTCGAAGGACTGCCGGTTGAGGTGGCCGCTGCGCAATTGCTGCAGGCGTGCGTCGCTGTCAGGTTGCAGCGGCTTGGCAGCGGCGACCGCAGCGCCGGCGCGCGGATCGGTCGGCACAACCGGAACGCCGGGGATGGACCTGAGGTCGAGACCGGTGTGGGCGAAGGCCATGATTTCCTTGAACGTCATGGCCGGAAGCGAGCCGCCGGTCATGTTGGCGGTCTCGCTGGAATCATCATTGCCGAACCAGACGCCGGTGCTCATGTTGCCTGTGTAGCCAACATACCACGCATCCTTGTAGCCGTTGGTCGTTCCCGTCTTGCCGGCCGATACCACACCTTCGAGCGCGGCCCTGCGGCCCGTTCCTTCGATAGGAACGCGCGACAGGATGAAGTTCATGTCGTCCGCCACCTGAACCGGAACCACCTGCTCGGGTCGATGGCCGTCCTTGTCGCGCTTCCACAAAAGGTTGCCGTTCGAGGCATAGACCTCTGTGGCCGCATAGGGCAGGGCCTGTCGGCCGCGGTTGGCCAGCGTCGAGAAGCCCGCCGTCATGTCGAGCACCGTGACCTCGGCCGCGCCGATCGGCAGGGCCACGCTGTCGGTCAGCGGGGTCGACACCAGCCCCATCCTGCGGCCCATCTCGATGATGCGCTTGCGCCCCAACGCCGCGGCGCGGCCCTCATGCGTCTCGCCGAGTGCCCGGCCCATCTGGATCGACATCCGGACCGGGATCGTGTTGATCGACTTGGCCATCGCGATCGTCAGCGGCATCGAGCCGGCATAGGAGCGGCCATAATTGTTGGGGCACCAGTTGCCGATGCACACTGGCGCATCGGTGACGATGGAATTCGGCTTATACAGGCCCTGCGCCATGGCCGCGGTGTAGACGAAGGGCTTGAAAGATGAGCCGGGCTGACGGGCTGCGTCCGTGGCGCGGTTGAACTGGCTGGCGCTATAGTCGCGCCCGCCGACCATGGCCCGGCCGCCCCCGTCAATGTCCATCGTGACCGTCGCCGCCTGGCTGGCGCCATAATCCGGCCCGAACTGCCGGAGGATCTGCTCGACGGCCTGCTCCGACTTCGCCTGGATGGCCGGATCATGCGGCGTCTTCACGGTCAGCACCCGGTCCGCACCGAACACACCGGCATCGGCCAGTTTGCTGACCTCCTCGAAGGCCCAGTCGAGATAATAGTCCGGCGAGGTGTTCCGTCCACGGTCGATGGCTGTGGCGGGGTTGCGCCGCGCGCCATCGACCTGGCCCGCGCTGAGGAACCTCGCCTCGACCATGTTGGACAGCACATCGCTGGCTCGCGCGCGGGCGGCCGGCAGGTTCACATGCGGGGCGAACCGTGTCGGGGCCTTGAACAGCCCGGCCAGCATGGCCGATTCCGCGAGGGTGAGGTCCTTGACCGACTTGCCGAAATAATACTCGGCCGCCGCGCCGACGCCAAAGGCGCCGCCGCCCATGTAGGCCCTGTCGAGATAGAGCTTCAGGATTTCGTTCTTGGTCAGGCGCTGCTCCAGCCAGATGGCGAGGAAGGCTTCCTTGATCTTGCGGTCGAGCGAGCGCTGGTTTGACAGGAACAGGTTCTTGGCCAGCTGCTGGGTGATGGTCGAACCACCCTGAACAACGCCCGAGGCACGCGCGTTGACGGTGAGCGCCCGCGTCAGGCCGACGAGATCGATGCCGTAATGGTCAAAGAAGCGGCGATCCTCGGTTGCCAGAGCGGCCTTGATCAGGTGATCGGGCAGTTGCTCGAGCTTGACCGAGTCGTCCTGCCGGATGCCGCGCTTGCCGATCTCCGAACCGTAGCGATCCAGAAAGGTCACGGCCAGCGGCTGGCGGCGTACGAAGTCCTCGCTGGCGTCGCGGACCGATGACTGCGCAAGGACGGTGAGCACCGTCAACCCGGCGATCCCGATGGTCAGGGTCTCGCTGGCCAACTCGTTGGCCCAGCGTGTCGGCCCCGAGATGGTGAAGGCCCCCATGAGCGAGCGGAACCGCTCATAGCGCTCGGCGGCGGAGCGACCGGCGGCGTGCAGCGCTGAATCGATCGCCGCGTCCGCCCCGAGCGCAAGACGCCTGAGCCTGCTCCACAAGGTCTTGCGGCGAAACTCCACTGCGAGCGTCCTTCAATCCCAGGATGAAGCGGCCCTGTGCCGGACCGGTTCACGTTGTGTTAAACATTGTCCCATGCCGCAACGCAATCGTCTTGCGGAGGGCGCGGGCTGTGTTGACCTGAAGGTGATCGCACGGATCGGGCCAGCGCGCGCGGACAACCAATATCAAGACGCGTCAGATGCACCGGCGCTCCATGTCGTGGGCCGGTATGCGTGCGTGGCGAATGTGATTAATACATTAAAAAATGGTTAATTTTACCTTATTTCATCGTTAACCTTGAAGTGCAGCGAGCAACGGATCAGGAAAAAATAACACAAACCAGATCGAATTTTCTTACTGCAAGGAGCCAAAGCAGCCATGACCAAGATCCTCGTCAAATCGCTGATGGCAACCACCGCCCTTGCCTTGGGCTCGACGCTTGCCCATGCCGGCGGCAATTGCCACGGCTCGGCCTGCTACAAGCTGGTCTCCACGCCGCCGGTCTATCAGACCGTGTCGGAGCAGGTTGTGGTTCGTCCGGCCCAGCGCGTCGCCCGGTACATTCCCGCGGAACTCAGCACTGTTTCCGAGACCGTCGTTGTCCAGCCGGCCCGCGTCGTGGCCCGCCACACTTCCGCCCTATACGGCACTGTCGCCGAAACGGTGATGGTGGCCCCGGCCCGCAAGGTCTGGCAGGTCAGCGTCGACATGTTCGGCAACAAGACCGGCTGCTGGGTGGTTGCCCCCGCGCAGTATGCCACCCGCCACCGTCAGGTCGTGGTCCGCGAAGCCCAGGTGCATCACGAGACCATTCCCGCCGTTCATGCCGAGCGCAGCCGTACGGTCATGGTTCGTCCAGCCATGGTGCAGCATGACATCATCCCCGCCGAATACGCGACGCGCCATCGGCAGGTGATGGTCCACCCCGGCTCCACGTCGTGGGCGCCCGTTCGCGGCTACTGAGTTTCGAGACCCTGCATCACAGGTTTGATTTTCCCCGGCTGCAAAGCCGGGGCTTTTTTCGGTGCCATGCCGGACGCCGGCACCCATGATCCAGCCCGAATTCCATGGCACCATCTTTCCATGCGCACCTTGCAGATCAGCTGCGCGCGCGCCACATACGGGTGGCGAGCGCCGCAGCAAACCAGAGGAGAGAGACGATGACGCCGCAGGAACGCGACGTAATCGCCGGCATTTTTGATCGGCTTAAACCTGCCGCCAGCCAGCCGCGCGACCCGGAAGCCGACCGCTTCATCGCCGAGCGGCTTCAGCAGCAGCCCTATGCGGCCTATGCAATGGCGCAGTCGATGTATGTGCAGGAGCAGGCCCTGCTCAACATGCAGGCCCAGATCGAACAGCTCCAGGCGCAGGTGCAGCAGCTTCAGAGCCAGCCGGCGCCCCAGCCTTCTGGCGGGTTCCTGTCGGGTCTGTTCGGTGGCGGCGCGCCCGCTCGTCCCGCGGCTCCCCCGCCTCAGCCGATGCAGCGCCCGATGACGGGTCAGCCGATGGCGCCGCAGCAGGGTGGACCCTGGGGCGGACAGCAGGTCGCGCCCCAGCAGGGCGGCCCCTGGGGTGGTCAGGCTCAGCAGCCGGCCCAGCGTCAGGGCGGCGGCTTCATGCAGACCGCCATGGCAACAGCTGCCGGCGTTGCCGGCGGCATGGTGCTCGGCAATGTGCTGATGAACGCGATGCAGGGCAGCAAGGGCGACCCCGCCAGCCAGGCGGCGTCGACTCCGGAGCCGGCCGCGGCCAATAGCCTCGCCCAGCAGGACGCCGACCAGGGCGCGCCGGAAATGCTGCCGGCCTCCTATGAAGACCCCGGCATGTTTGATGACGGGGGCAGCAGCGACGAGTGGGCGTGATCCACACTGCCACTGCTGCGCGCTGATGCCGCATCCGAGATCGCCCACCGGCCCCCAGGCCGGTGGGCTTTTTCGTGGTTGTGGCGGCAACGTAAGGCAGCTGATCTGTCATGCGCGCGATGCGGCCATGACTTGCCAGACAGATTATAATCATTCTAAATTGAGATCATGCTCAAGCGCTTCACCGAACTGACCGAACCCGAGGTCCTCGCTCTCGCCATTGCCAATGAGGAGGAGGATGCCCGCATCTACCTCAATTTCGCGGCCCGTCTGAAGCCGCAGTATCCGGGCTCCGCCAAGGTCTTCGAAGAGATGGCGGTCGAGGAGCAGGGCCATCGCCACGCGCTGCTTGACCTGTATGAGCGCAAGTTCGGCAAGGAGATGCCGTACATCACCCGCGCCGATGTGCGCGGCTTCCTCAAGCGCCGCCCGGTCTGGCTGCTGGAAGGACTGCGGCTGGATGTGGCACGGCGTCAGGCCGAAGCCATGGAGCTGGAAGCGTCGCAGTTTTACGCCAAGTCGGCGGAACGTGCCCGTGACACGGATGTCCGCAAGCTTCTGGGCGATCTGGCAGAGATCGAGAAGAAGCACGAGAGCCTGGCGGCCAAGCTGGGCGAGACCAATCTCACGGTCGACGTCAAGGCCGAGGAGGATGCCACCCGCAAGCGGCTCCTGGTCCTGCAGATCGTGCAACCCGGGCTGGCCGGCCTGATCGATGGCTCGGTCTCCACACTGGCACCGATCTTTGCTGCGGCCTTTGCCACACAGAACACGTGGGAAACCTTCCTGATCGGGATGGCGGCCTCTGTTGGCGCCGGGATATCGATGGGCCTGACCGAGGCGATGAGCGATGATGGCGCGATCACCGGGCGCGGCTCACCCTGGCTCCGGGGCGTCGTCTGCGGCTTGATGACAGCCCTCGGCGGGCTGGGCCACACCTTGCCCTATCTGATCCCCGATTTCTGGACCGCGACGATCGTGGCCGGCGTGGTTGTGCTGTTCGAGTTGTGGGCCATCGCCTGGATCCGCTGGAAGTACATGGAGACGCCCTTCACCCGTGCGGTCGTGCAGATCGTCATCGGCGGCCTGCTGGTGCTTGGCGCCGGTATCCTGATCGGCGCAAGCTGATCCCTGCTGAACAGAAAACCCGCTCCGTTGGCGGCGGAGCGGGTCTGGTCGGGCTTGCCGCCGGTTCTGGCGACGACGGCAACCCGGGATGCGCCCGCCTTTCGCGGCTCTGCGGTTGGCAAGGCGTCGCGATAGCGGCTGGCGCGGATTGGTCAGATCACGATGACGCGCATGCCGACACGGACACGGTTGTAGAGGTCCGTCACGTCGTCATTCGTCATCCGGATGCAGCCCGATGACACCGCCTGACCGATCGTGTGCGGCTCGTTTGTGCCATGGATGCGGTAAAGCGAGGAGCCCAGATACATCGCCCGCGCGCCCATCGGATTTTCGGGGCCGCCGGGCATGAAGCGCGGCAGGTCGGGCCGGCGCTTCAGCATGGCGGCCGGCGGCGTCCAGTCGGGCCACTCGGCCTTGCGGGTGATGCTCTTGACGCCGGCCCACTCGAAGCCAGGACGCCCAACGCCGATGCCGTAGCGCAGCGCCCGACCGTTCTCCAGCACAAGGTAGAGGAACTTGGACGGGGTATCGATGACCACCGTGCCTGGCCGGTGCGGGCCGTCATAGGCCACGTCCTGACGCTCGAAGCGGGGATCGAGAACCCGTTCGATCGGGCGCTCGAAATCTCCGCGCGACTGCACGGCGGCCAACTGGCGGCCCGGCGGCATGACTGGAAGGCCGCTGAACGGATCGATTTCGGGCTGGGGCGCCGAGCGCGGCGTCGCTTGCCGCTGCCAGCGCTCGGGCTCGGCCTGATAGCGCGCGCCAGGGCTCGGATCGCGCCCGGTCACAAGGAACTCGATGAAGCCGCCGCCGAGGGCGCCGGGGCGTGGGCTACCGGCGGAGGCGTTCTGGACCGTGCCGGTCGTCGTCACGGCGCGGCGGCTGGCGTCACCAGTGAAATAGGCCTGGGCCAGCACCGGCGCGGGCAGCATCATGACAAGGGAAAAAGCGGCGCCCGACAGGGCTGCTGGCAAAACGCGACGCATACGCACACACTCTGTTCTGAACTCGACAGAGGGGAGCCTGCGCCGGGGCCATCAATGGATGGTAAATGAAACGGTGCCGCGACCGTCTTGACTTTAACCAGCCTTGTATTCCGTTTGGTATGGTTACCGTCCGGCGCAGAAGCGCGGTTAACGAAGCAAGAACAGCCACCGTGCGACGGTTAACGCCCGCCGCAGCGCACAAAGACCATCACGCCGTAGCGATTGCCGACGCTCGGTTCCAGCCAGCGCAGCACGAATTGATTGGGCGTGAAGCTCACGAACTCGCGGTCCTTCGCCCCGCTGGTGTCGCTTGCGGGACCAATCGTGGTCCGTCCGGTGAAGCCCGAGGAGATGACATGCTCGCTCTTCTGCGGCTGATCGGGCTGGTTCAGCATCACGCCGCCATTGGGACCGCGTGCGATCACATAAGGGTGGCGGCAGAATCCGCGTGCGGCCGTCGTCACCTTGGCGGCGTCGGCCTCGCGGAAGTAGGCGGCAAGACCCCAGCGGCCGACGAGTTGGTCCACGGTCTGGGCCTGCGCCGGGCCGGCCACGGCACCGAGCATGGCGCTGGCGGCCAGAAGGGTAGGGATGGTCGGTTTCATGCCGGCGCCTTCTTCTGTCTTGGCTTTCGAACATAGTCCCGAAGCGCCGCACGGCAACCGCCGAGATTGCCAGCCAGCAGTACAGCGCCGTATATCGTGACTCCGAGAAAGACCTGCAGGGCCAGGGTCAGCGCGGTGCCACCGAATGCCCGCAGCGGCCAGAGCGCAAGGCCCATGGCGATCAGGGCGCAGCAGACCGTCAGGGCCTCGCGACCCGTGGGCAGGATGTGTGCCCGCAGTGTCGCGCTCCCGGCCACCAGCAGGGCTGCGGCGACGAACCCGGCAGACATGGCAACAGCGACGGCCTGCGGACTGCGCCCGGACGATCCGCCGACACCCAGCGCTACAAGGCCCAGCAGCGCCCCGTTCAGTGCCACTGCAAGGCTTGCCGAGACTGTTGAGACCAGGGTGCGGCGCTCGACCAGGAACACCGGGTTGAAGCCGACCTGCATGATCGGCATGGCCAGCAGTCCGGGCATCAGGAGCCAGACATACTGGCTGAAATGCCCGCGGAATGTCTCGGGCACCACCAGCGCCTCGAAGGCTGGGAGGATCAGCAGAAATCCGGTCGCGACCGGAAGGATGATGGCGAGGACAATCAGCAGGTTATGCTTGATCCGTTCTTGTGCCGCTGCCTGTCCGCCCGTCTCGAAGGCGCGAACGGCGAGCGGCAGCAGCATGATCTCGACAGTTGCGCCGAGTGTGCCCATCAGCTTGACGCCGATGTCGGAGGCGAGGGCGAAGTAACCCGCCTCCGCCAGCCCGTGCGCGGAGGCCATGTAGGCGCGGTTGAGCAGCGGGATGCTCGAGAGCAGAACATTGGTCAGGACCAGCGGAAAGGCGTAGGTGGCGAAGACCTTCACCTGGCCCCGGTCGATGGAGCCGAGCGCCAGCGGCGCGTCGCTGAGGGCTTTGCGCACCAGGGAAAGGGCTGCCAGCGAGCTGACGGCGGAACCGAGCAGCACCATGGCCGGGTCGCGTGTCCACCAGGCGCCGCCCGCCATCAGGCTGAACGCCAGCACGTTCTTGACCACGACCATGCGGGCGTAGATCGCGTCATCCTCTCGCGCCCGCGCGACTGCCTGCTGATAATCAAACAGGCCCCCGACAATGCCCGCCGCGACGGCGGCGGCTGCGATCGCGGTCGGAATCGACAGGTCGATTCCCGCGATGATGGCAACGAGCAGCGGCACCGCGAGCGCCAGGGAACAGAGCGCCGCCATGCCGTCGAGCGTGGCGCGGATGGCCGGCTCGCTTGCCCGCTTGCTTTGCTGGTAAAACCGGATTGTGGAGAGTTTCAGCCAATCGATCCCGAACGCATTAACCAGAACCAGAAGGGCCGATCCGAGCGCATACAACCCGAACTGTTCGGGCCCGAGAAACCTGGCGATCAGCAGGCCAAGGATGAAGTTCAGGCAAGAATTGATGGCGAATGTGGCTGCAAGCAGCATCGGCTTGAACCGCCCCGTGGCATGTCGGCAAGACCCCGTGCATGACACAAAGGCCACAACAAATCGTTGCGTCCGGGCCAAAGACGTGCCCCCTTGCGTCTGTTCCACTCTCTCCGTCACGGACCGCGGCGCCCGCCTTGCCCGACATTTTTCCAAGCAGCCCGCTGTTTTACCTGGTGGGCCTCGGCGCAACCGGCCTTGTTGCCTTCGGCAAGGGCGCCTTCGGTGGCGGGCTTGCCATCCTCGGCATTCCTCTTCTCGCGCTCGTCGTCGATCCGCTCGACGCCGCCATCATGGTGGCGGTGCTCGTCGCCGCGATGGACATGGTCGCGCTCAAGTGATCATGATCGTCAACCTCGGCATCGGGCTGATCACGCTGGTCTTCACCGCGCAATGGTTCGCAAAGGGGCGCAACGCGGCGCCCGGGGCCATGGCGCCGAGCCTGTCGCTCGGGCTCTTGGCCGGAACCGTGTCCGGGTTCACGACCTTCATCGCCCATGCCGGCGGACCGCCGGTGGCCATGTATCTGTTGCGGCGCGGCGTCGCGAAGTCGGTCTTTGCCGGCACCACCGTGGCCTTCTTCACGCTTGGAAACCTGCTCAAACTCCCGCCGTATCTCTGGCTGGGCCTGAAGCAGCCGCACACGCTGTGGGCGGCGCTGGCCTTGGTTCCTGCGGTTCCCCTCGGGGTCTGGATCGGCAAATCCCTGCACGATCGCGTCGATCAGAAGACCCTGTTCTTCGGGTGCTACCTGCTCCTCGCAATCGCCGCGCTCAAGCTGACCGCCGATGCGCTGCGCGCATTGCTGTCGTGAGCAGCCTCGGCACAGGCGGGCTTCACCTTTCTTGCCAACGCAGCTAACAGCGTTTCATGCTGATGCCCGCGCCCTCTGCCCTGATCCGTCCGGTCGCGGATGCCGACGGTCAGTCCGTCGCAGCCCTAATCGCGGCCTGCTTTGCCGAGTATCCGGGCTGCCTGTTCTCATGGGACGAGTTCCCCGAACTGCGCGCGCCGGCCAGTTGGGCAGCAGGCAGGGGGACGCGGATGTGGGTGCTTGACGGCCATGGGGCGGCAATCGACGGGTGCATCTGCGCCACGCCGGATGGGCAGGGTGCGATGGAATTGCACAAGTTCTATCTTGCGAGCGCCCTGCGCGGCTCCGGCCTTGCGCAGGAGCTTGCCGGGCTGGTGTTCGAGCGCGCCCATGAAACCGGCGCTCAATCGATTTTTCTTTGGACCGACACCCGCTTCACGCGGGCGCATCGCTTTTACGAGAAGCTCAGCTTCGCGCGCCAGCCGCAGACGCGGCTGCTCGGCGATATATCGGACACGACGGAGTTCCTCTACACGCTGCCATTGGTCACATCGACATGAGCCCAAAGCAGCTCGTCCTTGCCTCGCCACCGCTGTTGCTGGCCAGCATCGGGATCTTCCTGCTCACCGCCATGGACGCGGTGATCAAGGCACAGATGCAGGTCCACCCGGTGCCGGTGTCGGTGTTCTTTCGCTTTTTCATGGGCGGCGTTGTAGCGCTCCTGGTGTGGGCCGTGCTCAGGCCGCCGAAGCCGACCAAAGCGGAGGTCCGCGCCAACATCTTCCGGGTTCCGCTGGTGGTGCTCACGGCAGGCTCCTTCTTCCTGGCGATCAGCCTCCTGCCCTTGGCCGAAGCGATCAGCCTGTCCTTTCTGGCGCCATGCTTCATTGCCGTGCTTGGCGTGATCTGGCTGAAAGAAAAGGTCGACCGCTCGATCATCATCGCGCTCGCCTTCGGATTCGGCGGCATGGCGGTGATGCTCTGGCCCAATCTGCAGGCTGGCCAGGTCTCGTCCACGCTCGGCATCGCCGCGGCGCTGTTCTCGGCCTTCGCCTATGCAGTCAACATCATTTTGTTGCGCAAGCTCGCCGTGGCCCAGCATCCCGCCACGATTGTCGCCTTCCAGAATGTCGGCCCGGCAGTCGTGCTGCTGCCACTGGCGCTCTGGTTCTGGTCCTGGCCGAGCACCCATGACCTCCTGATGTTCCTGCTGGCTGGCGTGCTGGGCGTCACCGGGCACCTGTCACTGACCTTCGCTTTTTCGAAAGCCAACGCCTCGCGTCTGGCGCCGACCGAGTACACATCCCTGGTCTGGGCCGCGCTGATCGGCTTTGTCGCCTTCGCCGAGGTGCCGACCGTCTACACCTGGGCGGGGTCGGCCCTGATTGTCGCCGGGTCGCTGGCGCTGACGCGGCGTTGACCGCAGTCCCAGCGCTCACTCCGGCTCCTTCGCCGCGAAGATCATGCAAGTTTCGGTTCCGTGAGCGAGCAGGCGTCCTTGTGCGTCGAGCAGCTTGCCCTTTAGAGGTTGCGATGCTGCCGCCCCGATGGATGACCCTGCCTTCACAGCGCACAACGCCCGAAGACGGCATGGCGGCGCGAACGTAGTGGATCTTCAGTTCCAAGGTTGTGTAGCTCTCTCCGCGCTTAAGCGTCGTGTGCACCGCGCAGGCCATGGCAGAATCGAGTATCGCGGCAATTCAGCCGCCGTGCACCGTACCGAGAGGGTTGAAAAAGCGCTCGCTCGGCGTGCCTTCGAAGACCACGAATGTATCTTCGGCGACCGTCAGCGTCACATCCATCGATTGCGCAAAAGGTGGCGCGGGATGACGCCGCTCGATCATGCCGCGTAGGAAACTTAGCCTGTCATCAGCAAGAAGGATGTCGCGGCCGACCACGCCAAAGTGAACATCGGACATCGGCTTTGCTCCTTGCCTGTTGACTGCAGATCGCGCAGTGGCCAATCGGAGTCGAGCCGATGTCAGCCGGAGTTCACCATGGATCGCCGCCTGCTGTTGGTGCTGTCATTCGGCAACTTCGTCATGGGTGTCGGCGCCTTCGTGATCATCGGGATTCTCAGCCCGATCGCCTCGGCCTTCGCGCTCAGCAAGGCGGAGGCGGGGCTGTTTCTTACGGCCTATGCCGTGACCTATGCGGTAGCGTCGCCTGTGCTGACGGCCTTCGCGGGCAAGATCGACAGGCGCACGCTGCTGATCGGCAGCATGACGGTGTTCGTTCTCGCCGCGGCCCTGTCGGCCACTGCCTGGAATGTTCCGTCGCTCGGGCTGGCGAGGGTCCTGGCCGCGGTCGGCGGCGGACTGTTCACGCCGACCAGCGCTGCGGTGGCCGTGGCAACCGCCAGTCCCGAAAACCGGCCCGCCGCGTTGGCGCGTGTTTTCTTCGGCCTGACCCTGGCGCAGATCGTGGGCGTGCCTGTCGGGGGCTACCTCGGCTACGCGCTCGACTGGCACGTCGCGTTCTGGGTGGTTGTGGGCATCGGTCTGATCGCGCTGGGGCTGCTGGCGCGCCTTGTGCCGGCAGGCCTGCCGTTTCAGCCAACCTCGCTGGCCATGCTCGGCAAGGTCCTGACCACCCCTCGCCAGATCGTGGCGGTGCTGTTCACGGTGGCCTTTCTCGGCGCCGTCTACTGCGTGTACACGTATATCGGCCCCCTTGGCGAGGAACGCCTCGGACTTGGCGGGACCGGCGTGACGATGCTGCTGGTCGCCTTCGGTCTTGGAGCCGTCACCGGAAACGCCTTCGGTGCGGCGCTGACGCGAAAGTTTGGAGCCGACAGGGTTCTGCTTGGCCTGTGTCTGGCCCAGGCGCTCTACCTTCCCGCCATGTCCACGCTCGATGCGGGCCTCGCGCCCATACTGCTGCTGGTCTTCCTGTGGAGCGCCTTCGGCTGGGCGTTCATGGTCCCGCAGCAGCTCAGGCTGATCGCCCTGGCGCCCGAGGCGCAGAGCGTGATCCTCGCGCTCAACGCCGCCGCCATCTACGTCGCGGCCTCCTTTGGCTCAGCTCTGGGCGGTGTGGCCTTCAGCCGGTTCGGCCTGTCCTCCACCGGTTTCGTGGGCGCCCTCGTCGCACTGGCGGGGGCGGCGCTGTTAACGCTGCCGCGCAGGCTGCGATAAAGCCGGTCGGCCAAGCCTTGACTCGGCCCGCCGCCGTCCCTATCTCCCTGTCACTCGTTGGCACTCACTTGATGAGACTGCTAACGACATGGGCCGCATCGGCCCGCTTACATTTGTTCAATTGAGCAGAGGAAACATATCCATGAAGTTCCGTCCGCTGCATGACCGCGTGGTCGTTCGTCGCATCGACGCCGAAGAAAAGACCAAGGGTGGCATCATCATCCCGGAAACCGCGAAGGAAAAGCCGCAGGAAGGCGAAATCATCGCCGTCGGCTCCGGCGCGCGCGATGAATCCGGCAAGCTCGTACCGCTCGATGTCAAGAAGGGCGATCGCGTCCTCTTCGGCAAGTGGAGCGGCACCGAAGTCAAGATCGATGGCCAGGATCTCCTGATCATGAAGGAATCCGACATCATGGGCATCGTCGGCTGATTGGCTGAACGTCCCGCCGCGTTGGCGTGAGCCGGCGCGAATCCCTATTCACGTTTCAAGATTTCAAGTCCAAGAGGGGTAGACAATGGCTGCCAAGGACGTTCGTGTTTCGTCTGACGCGCGCGACAAGATGCTGCGCGGCGTCGATATTCTTGCCAATGCCGTGAAGGTCACGCTCGGTCCCAAGGGCCGCAATGTCGTGATCG
>JAPLOW010000119.1 GCA_026400555.1 Hyphomicrobiales bacterium | reverse complement strand
TGCGCATCCGCCAGATTCGCACGACAAACCAAAACAGGGAATCCCAAATCGGACTCGCCCGTCAGGCGCGTTCCACTAGCCTAGGCTCAGCCGCTGCAACTCGTCAGCATGCCAGGCAAGATAATGCCGCAGCCAGTAGGCATAGGCGTCCGGATTCGATGACGTGTCAGTGATCAGGTCGGATACCGCCATGAACCGGATTTCGCAGACCTCGGCCGGATTGAGGGTCATCGGCCCCGCCGCGCGGCCGACATAGACATAGACCAGCTCGTTCTCGGTCAGGCCATGGTCGAGGCTGGTCCGATAGCGCGCCTGAAACCCAAATCTCAGCCTGGCCCGCATGCCGAGTTCCTCGCCCAGCCTGCGGTTGGCGGCGGCCAACGTGCGCTCGCCAAGGCGCGGATGGCCGCAACAGGTGTTCGCCCAGAGCCCGCCAGAATGGTATTTGCCGAAGTCGCGGCGCTGGAGCAGCACACGGCCCTGTTCATCAAACAGGAAGATCGAGAAGGCGCGGTGCAGCAGACCAAGCTGGTGTACGGAGAGTTTGCCATCCGAGCCGCTCGCGCGATTGGCCTCGCTGACCAGAATCAGCACATCTTCGCCCGGCTCGATCATGACAAAGTCGTCATCGCACCGAGGCTAAAGAGGTGGGCATAGATCGCCGGCAGATAGCCCAGCCGGTGCAGTTCGGCCATGACCGGTTCCGGCAAGGCTTTCAGCTTGGCCTCATCGATGACCAGAAGGCCATTGATGGTCGCCTGTCCGGCCGTCTTCGACTTGACCTCGACGGAGACCGTGCGGAACAGGTCGAGTTCCTTGAGGCGCCTGGCGAACTGGATCGTGCGCTGCGTGGCCTCCTTGATGCCGCCGGCGAACTGCATCATGTCCTGCAGCATCTTCGTCGGCCCGCCATCGGCCTCAAACAGCGCTTCTCCGGCCTCGGTGTTGAAGCCCTCGAAGCTCTCGTCGAAGCACAGGATCGGGTCACGGCCAGCAACATCGCCGAGAATAAAGGGGTAACGCCGGATGTAGGCGGGGATGTAGGGCAGGGTCCACATGCCCTCGGCGGTCACAAAGCTGTTGTGGCCGGCGCGCACACTGAACAGGAACAGCGGTACGATCGCATCGTTCTCCGGCAGGAACACGATCGGAATTTCACGGGCCGCGGCGGCGAACTCGTCCACCATCGCCGGAAGCAGATGGCTGCCAGCCGTGAAGGACAAGGGCCGCGCCAGCGGTTTCAGGCGCAGGTTCCGATGCCGTTCGCGGTTGAGCGGGACCACTGAGCGGTAAAGAATAGGCAGGGGCTGGGCCGGCGCCTGAGCCGTGGGAGCTGCATCATTCATCGGTGCCACCTTGCAATGCCCTGTCGATGCGCGACTCTCTAGCGCACGTTCCCCGCCGCGCAAATCGAAACCGCGTGTGGCAGCGTTGAATCCGCAGCTGCGGCGGCGACTCAATCGCCCGGATGACCACTATGGGACGCAAGCAGGCGGCAGCGCACGGCAGTGCTCCGCGATGGCGCCGGACGTCGTGAACCAAATGTCGCCGCGGCGGCCCGCGATATGGCTAAGCGCCCGACGCAGATGCCGCAGGCGGTAGGGCTGGCCCACGAGATACGGATGCAGCGCAATGCCCATCACCAGCGGGCCCTGCTCCGCCTGGGTGAGCATCTCGTCGAAATTGTCGATGATCATATCGGCGAACTGCGCGGCGCTGTCCTTGCGCGCCACGATCGAGGGAATGTCGTTGACCTCCTGCGGATAGGGCACGGCGAGCAGACGGCCAGCCCGTGTCCGCATCCAGATCGGCTGATCGTCGGCGCACCAGTTGAGGGTGTAGGTGTAGCCGGTCTCCTGCAGAAGATCAGGGGTGTGGTGGCTTTCCGCGATCCAGGGCGAGAGCCAGCCTTTCGGACGAACCCCGAGGCGGGTCACGATCAGGTCGGTGGCCTCCATGATCAGGCGGCGCTCATCGGCCTCGGAGAGCGTGTTCTGGCGCTCGGAGTTGCTGCGGCCATGGCCGACGATCTCGTCGCCACGGCCCACGAAAGCATCGACCAGCGACGGCGCATAGTCGAGCATCGCGCTGTTGATCAGGACCGAGGCCGGCAGCTTAAGCTGATCAAACAGGTCGAGCATGCGCCAGGCACCAACCCGGTTGCCGTAGTCCCGCCAGGCGTAGTTGAGCACGTCAGGCGGTGGACCACCGGGAGCCAGTTCGGCCCCAAGGCCTTCGCCAAAGGCAAAGTGCTCGAGGTTGAGGCCGAGATAGACGGCGAGCCGCTTGCCGCCCGGCCAGTCATAGGCAGTCCGGCCACTGATCGGATGATAGTCGTAACGGTGATGCTGACTGAGTTTCATGCGTGCAGGATTGGCGCGAATGGTGCATGTGACAAGAGTGTTTTTTCTGCGTCGGACGCTGGCTCAAGAGCCATGCATCACAGTCGATAAACACGCGCTCTGCGCCAACCTGTCCTGACCTATCGGGGATGCTCCGTGATGCCGAATGATGCCGAACTTCTGTCCCGCCTGACCGCCCTTGGCCATGCCCTGCCGCCTGCGGCCAAACCCGTGGCGGAGTTCATCCTGTGGCGACGCGAAGGCAACCTCGTCTTCCTCGCCGGCCAGATCTGCGAGCGCAATGGCGTTCCGTACCCGACCGGAGTCTACGGCAAGGATGTCGATCTTGCGACCGCGCGCGCCGGCGGGCTGGCGATCGGCCTGCAACTGATCTCGACACTGCGCACGGCGCTGGATGGCGACCTCGGCCGCGCCCGCCAGGTGGTGATGGTGCGCGGGTTCGTGACCGCTGCGCCTGGCATGGGTGACTATCCAAAGGTCATCAACGCCTGTTCGGAGCTGTTCATCGCCCTGTGGGGCGAGAATGGCCGGCATGCACGCACCTCGATCGGCGTGGCGCAATTGCCGCTCGACGCAACCGTCGAGATCGATGCGGTGTTCGCTGTCGATTGAGTGTTTCCGCACGCGCCCTCACCTGCTTATGATAGCCTCAGGGGAGGATAGGATGATGGATACAGTGACAGGGGAGGCCCGCATTCTCGGGCCGCAGGACGGCAAGAGCTTCTGGCAGCCGGTGCCCGCCAACGGCTTCGTGCGGAACCTGTTCAGCAACACCTCGATCGCCAGCGTCAACCGCTTCTCGGTCGGCACCCAGACGGTGGCGCCGCGCTCCTTTATCCGCGAGCATACCCATGACCGCAATGAGGAGATCATCTTCGTCGTGGAGGGCAAAGGCTTCTGCCGCCTTGATGGCGTCGAGCATCCGATCGAGAAGGGATCCTGCGTGTTTCTGGGGCATGGCCGGAAGCATCATTTCCTCAACCCCTTCGATGAGCCGATGACCTTCTTCTGGGTGTTCATGCCAGGCGGGCTCGATGACTTCTTCGCGGAAATCGGCCGCCCGCGCGCGCCGGGCGATGCAGCGCCGGAGCCCTTCCCCCGGCCGGACAACGTAGCGGAGATCGAGGCGCGTACGGTGTTCGGCTGGACCGACCCAAGCTACAACAAGGCGTGACGGAGACATGAAGAACCTTGTCGTGACGACCAAGGACGGTGCCGCCCTGTCCGTGACGATCCGGGGCGATGGTCCGCCGCTGATGCTGGTGACGGGACTGGGCGGGACGGCCGCGTTCTGGACCGTGCCAGCCACGGAACTGGCGCAGACCCACACAGTGATCACCTTTGACCATCGCGGCATCGGCGCCAGCACACGCGGCAGCCTGCCCGTCACGGTCGACCTGCTCGCTGACGACTGTACCGCTATTCTGGATGCCATCGGCATCCAAAAGACCGTACTGCTCGGCCATTCGCTCGGCGGCGCGATCGGGCAGAAGTTTGCCTTGCATCGTCCGCACTCTCTGGCTGGCCTGGTGCTCAGCGGCACCTGGATGGCGCCCAACCGCTTCATGACGACGCTGTTCAACGCGCGGCGCAAGCTCCTGTCAGCCGACCCCTCAGGCTACGCGGCGCTGACGATGATCCTGGGCTATCCTCCATCCTGGCTGAACGAGCATTGGGATTCCCCGGGAATCGCCATCTCCGCCGCGCCGCTCTCTGCGGAAGCGCTGGCGATTGTCGATGAACGGATCGGCGCCCTGCTGGCCTTTGACGGCAGCGGCCACGCTGGCAGCTACAGGGGGCCGACGCTGGTGCAGGGCGCACAGGACGATCTGATCGTCCCGGCCCTCCTGCAGGATCAGTTGGCCGCCAGCATCCCGCATGCGCGGCAACTGACCTTTGCCAACGGGGGGCACTTCTTCCCGATCAGCCGCACGAACGACTTTGTTCGCACGCTTCAGGACTGGATCGGGACAGATGTTACGAACATGGCCTGAAACCTGTTTGTTTCCCGCTTTTTGCGCGACACTTCTCAGAAACAGAATCTGCCCCTCGGAGACCGCCTGATGCGCCTTGCGAACAAGATTGCGATCATCACCGGGGCCGGGTCCGGCATCGGCCACGAGGCGGGGAAGCTGTTCTCACGCGAGGGTGCGCACGTGGTGGTCGCTGACCGCAATGCGGATGCGGCCCGCCGTGATCGTGGATGTGTCGCAGGAAATGGCGTTGAAGGCCGTGATCGATGGCGTTGCGGCGCGGCACGGGCGCCTCGACATCCTGGTCAACAACGCCGGGTTCGGCTTCGCCGGAACGGTCGTAACCACGTCGGAGGCGGATTGGGACGCGCTGATGGCCGTCAACGTCAAGGGTGTCTTCTTCGGCTGCAAGCACGCGATTCCGATCATGATCCGGCAGGGCGGCGGCGTCATCGTCAACACGGCCTCGGCGGTTGCTGCTGTCGGCATCACCGACAGGGCTGCCTACGTCGCTTCAAAGGGCGCGGTGGCGGCTCTGACACGTGCGATGGCCATGGATCATGTCGCCGACGGCATCCGCATCAACTGCGTGGCGCCGGGCACGATCGAATCACCCTATTTTGGCGAGATTTTCGCGCGCTCGAATGACGCTCCGGCCCTGCGCGCAGCTCTTGAGGCGCGGCAAGCGATGAACCGGCTCGGGCAGCCAGTCGAGATTGCCAAGGCGATGCTCTACCTCGCCAGCGATGAAAGTTCATTCTCAACCGGCACCACCCTGTTTGCTGACGGCGGCTGGACGGCGCGGTGAGCGCTTCGCGACCGTCTGACGACACAAGCATGGCAATTGCCGGCGATTTGCCGTATGAGCGATGGCGACACGGGCGGGCCAAATCAGGCTGTCGCCCCTTTTTTCATTTCCGGCAGAGCGATGCGCCCCGCGCCCCGCGCTTTCCGCACTTCAAGACAGGCGGCTTATTCGTGACCGAACTTCTCATCGCGCCGGCGCTCCAACGCGCGCTCGACGAACGCAACTACACTGACCTGACCCCGGTCCAGAGCGCCGTGATCGCGCCGGAAGCTAGGGGCCGGGATCTGCTCGTGTCGGCCCAGACCGGCTCGGGCAAGACTGTTGCCTATGGGCTGGGGATCGCTGAGAACCTGCTGGGCGACGCCGAATACCTGCCGAAGGCGACAACGCCACTTGCGCTGGTGGTGGCCCCGACGCGGGAACTGGCGCTTCAGGTTCAGCGCGAGCTCGAATGGCTTTACGCGAAGGCGGGCGCGCGCATCGTTCCGTCTGTCGGTGGCATGGACCCGCAACGCGAACGCCGCCTGCTGGCCGATGGCGCGCACATCGTGGTCGGCACGCCCGGACGCCTGCGCGACCATATCGAGCGCAACCGGCTTGACCTGTCGGCCCTGAAGGCCGTTGTCCTCGACGAAGCGGATGAAATGCTCGATCTCGGGTTCCGCGAGGACCTCGAATTCATTCTCGGCTCGATGCCGAAGGAGCGCCGCACGCTGCTGTTCTCCGCGACATTGCCGCGCGGCATCGCCAATCTGGCCAAGACCTTCCAGTCCAACGCCTTCCGGATCGAGGCGACCAGCGGCGATGCTGGCCATGCCGACATCGACTATCGCGCCATCAAGATCGCGCCGAAGGAGACCGAGCACGTTATCGTCAATGTGCTGAGGCTGGTGGATGCGCCTGCCTCAATCATCTTCTGCAACACGCGTGACGCTGTGCGCCACCTGCAGTCGACCCTGGTCGAGCGTGGCTTCTCGGCGGTCTATCTCTCCGGCGAGCTTGGCCAGAACGAGCGCAATCAGGCGCTGCAGGCGCTGCGCGACGGACGCGCGCGGATCTGCGTGGCGACTGATGTGGCTGCACGCGGCATCGACCTGCCCAATCTCGGGCTCGTCATCCATGCCGACCTGCCGCACGATTCCGAGATCCTGCAGCACCGCAGCGGGCGCACAGGCCGCGCCGGCCGCAAGGGCGTGAGCGTGGTGATCGTGCCCCCGGCGCGCCGCCGCAAGGCCGAGGGCCTTCTGGCAGCCGCCGGCATCGAGCCGCGCTGGACACTGCCGCCGACCGCGGAAGATATCCGCGCGCTCGACCGGCAGCGCATGATCGAGGACCCTGCCCTGCGCGAGGAGCCAAGCGAGGAAGACCTCGCGATGGCGGCCCTGCTGATTGCCGAACGCACGCCGCATGAGATCGCCGCCATGCTGGCGCGGATCTACCGCTCGAGGCTGCCAGAGCCGGAAGAGGTGAGCGATCCGAGCTCGTGGTTCGACAAGCAGGTGCGCGTGCGTGTCGGCGCCGAACGGGCGGAGCGTGATGGGGGCGTGCGCGAGCGGCCGTTCAGCCGCGATCGCGGCCCCCGCGACGTGACGACATCGGGCGGCGACATGGCGCTGTTCCGTGTCGATATCGGACGCAAGAACAAGGCGGACCCGAAATGGCTGCTGCCGATGCTGTGCCGTCGCGGCAAGGTCACGCGCGATGATATCGGCTCCATCCGGATTTTCGACACAACGACAGAGGTGGAGATTTCCGCCTCCGCCGCAGAGCATTTCGCCGAGAATGTCCGCCGCACCGATGGCGACGACATTCGCATCAACCCGATTGCCGCCGGCGATCGTGAGGCCCCGGCCGCGCGGCCGCGTTACGACAAGCCCAAGGGTCATTTCAACAAGCCCGAGCGCCCTTTCGCCAAGCCGCGCAGCTTCGGGGACCGGCCGCCCCGTGACGACAAACCACGCGAGGCCCGCAACGTCGAGGATCGTCCGAAAAAGTCGTTCCAGAAGCCGTTACGCGATGGTCCGCGCCCGGAGGGCAAGCCGTTTGAAGGCAAGCCGAAGGAGGGCAATCCTTATGCAGCGAAGCCCTTCGCCGGCAAGAAGCGCTTTGAGGACGACCGCCCTGCCCGCGCCGATGGTCCCGCCCGCGAGGCCCGTGCGCCACGTCCGGACGATGGAGCCCCCAAGCGCAGCCTGAAGCCGTTCGAGCGGAAGGGGCCGCCCAGAAGCGAAGGCGGCTTCAAGGGCGGCGGCAAACCGGGATTCAAGGGCCGCAAGCGCGACGTTTGAGGCGCAGTGCGCTACTGGCTGCGCGCCTGCGCCGCCAGCCTGATGCCGGCATTCGGCGCGCCATAACCCTGATAGCCGCTGCGCTGCACGATCTCGAAGAAGAAGCCGCCGTCCAGCGTCGCGGTATAGGCCTGCCAGAACTGTGCGCCTGCATCGCGGTCGTACAGAATGTTCAGGGCCTTGAGCTCCGCAATCTCGGACTCGCTGAGGTCGCTGCGGGCCTGCAGATCGTCGTAGTAGTTCTCCGGGATCGCCAGCATCCGGACGCCTGCCGCCGTCATCCGCGCCACGCTCCTGCGGATGTCGTCGCTGGCCAGCGCGATGTGCTGGACGCCCGAGCCGAAGAAGTCGGTGACGAAACGTGCCGACAGGGTGCGATGGCTCTGCGAGCCGTTGAGCACGAGGCGCAGGCCGCGCGCATCCGACACGCCGCTTTCGATTACCTGGCTTTGCACCACGCCACCGGGATCCAGCACCGCCTGGCTCGGCGTTTTCCGCGCCTCGAACAGGGAGGTGTAGAACAGCAGCCAGGTCAGCATTTCCTCATACTGCATGGTCTGCGAGACGTGATCGACAGACGTGAGGCCAGCCCCTTCGACCTGCGCGTCCACCGGCACGAAGTCGACACTCGACCAGTCCTTCAGGGCGCTGCCGTCGTCCACGAAGTACAGGAGGCTGCCGCCGAGGCCGCGCAGGGCCGGGATGTCGAGTTCGCCCTCGCCGACCGGTCCGCTGTGCGGCACATCGAGCAGCGCTGCGGCGCGCGCGATGGTAGCGGCGGCATCGGGAACCTTCAGCGCCAGCGCACAGACCGAGGTGCCGTGGGTGATCTGGTAGGAATGGGCAAAGCCGTCGGTATCGCTGTTGACGACAATCCGGATCGCGCCCTGCCGCCAGAGGCTGACATCTTTGGAGCGATGGATGCCTGTCTTCGCGAAGCCCAGCGCCGTCAGGAGCGCCTCGAAGCCCGGACGGTCACCTTCATAGACGGCAAATTCGATGAACTCGACGCCGCTGACCGGCGCTGGCGGCGGCATCGGTGTGGCTCTGGGAACCAGATGCCCGCTGCGGCGCGAGCTCTCATCGAGCAACCAGATCAGCGAGCGATGCCCATCCAGAGCCACCGAGCGCGCCGAGCCGGCCCGGAACCTGTCATTGAAGATCTCGAGGCTGAGATCGCCGTCATAGCCGGTGGTGAGCAGCGCATCCATGAAGCCGGCAAGGTCGAAATCGCCCTGCCCCGGCAGGCAGCGCCAGTGGCGGCTCCAGGACAGGTAATCCATCTGCAGCTTCGGCGCATCCGCTACCTGCACAAGGAAGATGCGATCCTTCGGCATGCTGCGAATCACCGACAGATCAAGGCCACGGGACAGGATGTGGAAGGTGTCGAGCACCGCGCCGACCGCGGGATGATTGGCCCGGCGCACGATCTCCCAGGCGTCGCGGTAGTCGTCGATGTGCCGCGCCCAGGACAGGGCTTCATAGCCGACGCGCATCTTGCGCTGCGCCGCGCGCTGGCCGAGTTCAGCAAAATCGGCGGCCAGGCGATCGATGCCGCCAAGCGCCTCCGGCGACAGGCTGGAGCAGACGAACAGCAGGTCCGAGCCGAGTTCCGCCAGCAGGTCGAACTTGCGTTCGGCCCGGTCGAAGGTGCGCTGGCGCCGTTCAGGCGGCATGCCCTCGAAATCGCGGAATGGCTGGCAGGTGATGATGCTCAGACCCAGATCGGCGCAGATCCGGCGCACATCCGCCGGAGAGCCGGGAAAAGCGATCAGGTCATTCTCGAAAATCTCGACGGCGCTGAAGCCGGCGGCGGCAGTCGCCTCCAGCTTCTCGCGCAGGTTCCCGGAGACGCAGACGGTGGCGATCGAGGTTCTCACCGACGGCCCTCCTCAGACTGTGACAAGTCTTTGGGAGGCGGCAGCGCGCTGGATCGCGTCAATCACCTTCAGCGTCGCCAGTCCTTCGGCGCCTGAAACGAGCGGCGGCTCTTCTCCCCTGATGACCTTGCAGAACTGCTGGATCTGGAGCCGCAGCGGGTCGGCGCCCGAACTGACATGCCGTTCGATGCGGAAAGGCTCAAGCCAGCTGCGCCGGGCGGGGTTGGACCAGACCTCGAGGCGAGGAACGGACAGCGAGGCATGCGTTCCGCCAATCACGTAACAGTTCTGGTCGGTCTGCGGGTAGGCGGGGTTCTCGCCGGTCGTATGTTCCCAACTCCACGGTGCAACGACGGTGTCGCTGACCGTGATGGTCCCGAGCGCCCCGCTGGCAAAACGCAGGATGACCACGGTGGTTTCGTTGACCGGATGGCCGCGCACGGCGTTCGACTCAAAAGCTTGCACGGCTTCGATCTCGCCGCAGAGACAGCGCAGGAGGTCGATGTCATGGATCATGTTGAGCATGACCGGACCGGCCCCCGGCTGGCGGCGCCACGGAATATCGAAATAGCTGTCCGGCTTCATCAGCCAGAAGGAGCCGTGCACGGCGATGATCTTGCCGAGCATGCCGCTGGCAACGATGTCATGCGCCTGTCGGATCATCGGGTTGTGGCGGCGGTGATGCCCTGTCAGAAAGGGCACGCCAGCCCTGGCTGCGGCCGCGACCATCTGCTCCGCAGCAGCGAGATCATCGGCCAGCGGCTTTTCGATCAGGGCCGGCAGGCCGGCGGCGATGGCCGCCATGCCATGGGCCACATGGAGCTGGTTCGGCGTGGCGATCAGAACGCCATCAGGCTTCGAGCTGGCGAGCATGGTGTCGAGGTCGGGATACCACGGCACGCCGCATGCTTCGGCATGGGCGCGCGCCGCCCCGGCTGGATCAATGATCGCGTGAAGCGCGGCCATAGGCTCGGCCTGGATGTGCTCGATATGGCGGCGGCCGATCATGCCAGCCCCCAACACCGCGATCCTGCACGGTTGCCCTGTCATGATCCGACCGCCTCGGCCATGGCACCACCTAGAAAGAGCTGGGCCACGCGCGGATCGTGGAGAATGTTGCTGGCAGGACCGTGCATGCGCGTCTGGCCGAGTTCGAGCACCAGCCCGTCATCGGACATTTGGAGCGCCGATCGTGCGTTCTGCTCGACCATCAGGATGGTGATGCCCTTGTTGCGCAGCTCGGTGAGAATGCCGAATGTCTCCTGCACCAGCAGCGGCGAAAGGCCGATCGAGGGCTCGTCGATCAGGATCAGTTTCGGGTCGAGCAGCAGCCCTCGCATGATCTCGAGCTGCTTCTGCTGGCCGCCCGACAAGGTGGACGCCTGCACATCCGCCTTCTGGCGCAAGGAGGGAAAGCGGTCGAGCGCGGCTTCGATCCGGGCCGGCATGTCGGTGATGTTCGGGCCTGCGGCGACCGCGCCGAACTCCAGATTGTGACGGACCGAAAGTTCGGGAAAGATGTTGCGCCCCTGCGGCACATAGACGATGCCGGCCTCGAGCAGCCTGCGCGGCGTCCAGCCTGTGATGTCGCGGCCATCGAAGCGGATCGCGCCGCTCGACAGGTTCAGCAGGCCGAAAATCGCCTTGAACACAGTGGATTTGCCGGCGCCGTTCGGGCCGATCACGGTGGTGATGGCGCCACGCCTGATCCTGAACGATGTCCCGTTGAGGATGGTGATGCGGCCGTAGCCGCCGACCACCTTGTCCAGCTCGAGAATGTGCCCTGTCATGCTCAATGCCCCAGATAGGCTTCGATGACGGCGGGGTTGGCGCGCACTTCGGCAGGTGTGCCAACCGCCAGCACCTTGCCCTCCGCCATCACCACGACGCGGGTGCAGAGCGACATGACGAAGTCCATGTTGTGCTCGATCACCACGAACGTCGCGCCGGCCTCCGCATTCATCACCTTCAGCCGCTCCTTGAGATCGCCGAGCATGGTCAGGTTGACGCCCCCGGCAGGCTCGTCGAGCAACACCAAGCGCGGACCCGCCATGAAGGCCATGGCAGCGTCGAGCAGCTTCTGCTGGCCATAGGACAGGCCCCCTGCCCTTGTATCGGCCAGATGCTGAAGCCTGAAGAAGCCGATCATGCGATCGGCGGCTGCGGTCAGCCCTGCATCGCGCGCGCCGAACAGGCGGCTCAGCATGGTGCCTTGATGCTCCTGGCCCGCAAGGATCAGGTTTTCGCGGACGGACAGCTCCGGGAAGACCTGAAGGAGCTGGAACGTCCGGCTGACGCCGCGCCTGTTCATCTGTTCCGGGTTCATGCCCGTGACATCCATTCCGTCGAGCCTGATGCGGCCGGCTGTCGGCGCAAGCTGGCCGAGAATGCAGTTGAACAGCGTGGACTTGCCGCAGCCATTCGGCCCGATGATGCCGAGAATCTCGCCTTCCTCGACCGTGAAGCTAACACCATCGACGGCCGTGATGCCGCCGAACTGCTTCCTGACGCCCTCGACCTCAAGAACTGTTGCCATCACACGGTCTCCTTGATCGGAGGATTGGAGCCCACGGGCCGGCGCCTGACGGCGATCCAGCCGCGTTCGAGCAGGCCAAGGACGCCTTGCGGGCAGGCGATCAGCAATCCGATCACGATGGCGGCAAAGATGATCAGGTAAAGCCCGCCGGTGAAGCGCAGCCATTCGGGCAGCACGACCCCGAGCAACGCGCCTACAAAGGGGCCGAGCTGATAGCCCGAGCCGCCCGCTACCACCATAAGCAAGAGGAAGAACGAAGCCGAAAGCTGGAATGGCGACGGATCGATGAACTCAACCAGCGGCGCATAGAGCGCGCCCGCGAACCCGGCATAGGCCGAGCCGATGGCAAAGGCGAGCAGCGTATAAGCGCGGATGTTCACGCCGAGCGAGGCGGCGCGCACAGGATTTTCACGCAGCGCGAGAAAGGCCCGGCCCCAAGGGCTGCGCACCAGCCACCACAGAACCAGGGCCAGAAGCAGCGTGACCACCACCACGAAGCGGTGGAAGGGCAAGGCATTGTCCGTCTTGATCCCGAAAATCATCGGACGCGGGATGTTGGAGATGCCGAACACGCCGCCGGTCAGCCATTGCTCGTTGCGCAGCACGAGCCAGACCAGCGTCGAGAAGGCAAGCGTGACAAAGGCGAGATAGTGCGCTTTCACCCTGAGCGCGGGAAAGCCGAGCAGCAGGCCCACCGCGAAGCAGAGCGCGCCCGAGATGGCGAAGGCCGGTAACCAGCCGATGCCCGCCTTGGTGGTCAGCAGCGCGGTGGCATAGGCGCCAATACCCATGAACGCCGCCTGCGCGAGCGACTTGAGGCCGGCGATGCCGAGCGTGAGATTGAGCCCCATCACCGCTACAGCCGTGACCAGCCAGAGCGACAGCACATAGGTGCCGTAGCGGCCCATGCCGGCCGGGGCGAACCAGAGGATCACAGCACCCAGAACGAGCGTCGCGAACACCGCGTCGAAACGAGACGTGTTCATACCCCGCGCTCCTCCTTGCGGCCGAACAGGCCCTCCGGCTTGATCAGGATGATGACGACCAGCAGCACAAGCGGAACGGCCAGACGGTATGAGGTCGAGATATAGGCTGCGGCGAGGCTGTCGATCACGCCGACGATCAACCCGCCCGCCAGCGCGCCGCGGACCTGGTTGAAGCCGCCGACGATCGCAGCGATGAAGGCGAACAGGCCGATGACCTCGCCGTTCGAGAACTTGGCGAGGTAGATCGGCGAGATCAGGATCGAGGCCAAGGCCGCGAGGGCCGCGTTGATCAGGAAGGTGAGCATCACCATCTGCGCCACCGGAATACCGAGGATCAGCGCCACGTTGGGATTCTGCGCCGATGCCTGCATCTGACGACCCGTCTTCGTCCGCGTGACGAACCATTGCAGCGTGCCGATGGCCAGGCAGGCGACGATGATGATCGCGATATGCTGGAGCGAGATCGAAATGCCGAGGAAGCTGACGGTCTCCTGCGGCACCAGAGAAGGAAAACGCTGCGCTTCTGCCGTGAAGCCGTCCTTCGCGCCTTCCTTCATGATGATCGAGAGCGCCATCGTCGCGATCGCCAGCGGCAACACGCCATGCCGGATCATCGGATCGACGATGACCAGTTTGAAGCCCCAGCCGAACAGCGCGATGAAGGCGGCAATCCCGAGGATCGCCGCAGCCCAGACCGGCAGGCCAGCGAGCTTGACAGCTGCCAGGATCAAGATGGCCGGCAGCATGACAAACTCGCCCTGCGCGAAGTTGATCATCTGCGATGTCTGCCAGACCAGCGTGAAGCCGATGGCCGCGAGCGCATAGATGGCGCCGGTGGCCAGGCCCGCGATGAGGTAGGCGAGAAACTCCGCCATGGCTGTTGCTCCGGGTTCGGTGTCATTCCGGTGCGCCGACGGGCGCAGGACGGGATCCACTCTGGGCATGAGTCCACGAATCCCCTTCCCGGCCCTGCGGGCCGCCGGGGATGACACCGGTTTGCATCAAGTCGCCAACCCAGCACGAGGCCGGGATGACAGGGACCTCAGGGATTGATCATCGGCAAGGTGGCCTTGATGATCTGCTTGCCGTTTTCAACCTCGGCAAGATAGCTCTCGCGGTCGAGGTCGCCATTGGTCTCGACCTTGGTGGTGATCATGATGCCCGGCTCTTCGGCCGGTGTGATCGTCGCGCCGCGCAAAGTATCTGCGAGGCCCTTCTTGTCGAACTTCTTCTGCTTCTCGGTCGCCCACTTGATCATGGCGACGGCCATGTAACCCTTCAGGCCGTTGTGGTCCGAGGCGTAGTTGAAACGGGCCTGGAATTTGCGGCCGAACTCCTGAAAGGCCGGGACCGGCGCGTCGATCGACAGCCCGACATGGCCACGGACCCCGTTGGCGGCGTCGCCTGCCAGTTCGATGACCTTGGCGCCCAGCAGTGTGGTCTCGCCGACCATCGGCTTGTCGACGCCCTGCTGCTTGGCGGCGCGCAGGAAGCGGGCGCTCTCCTCCTCGTTGAGATAGACGAAGACGGCGTCAGCATTGGCGTTCTTAACCTTGATCGCATCGGCGGCGAAGTCGGCCTGGCCCTGCTCGGTCGAGATGTCGGCGGCGACGCGGATGCCGGCTTTCTGCAGTTCAGGCAGGATCGCATCGCGGCCGCCCTTGCCGAAATCGTTGTTGACCCAGACGACAGCGACGCTTGAGGCCTTCACGGTGTTCTTGAGATAGGCGGCGATCTTCGGCATCGCCGCGGACTGGCTCAGTGAGGTGCGGAACAGGTACTGGTTGCCCTGACGGGTCAGCCCCGCCGCCTCGCCGCCGACGATCTGCGCGATCTCGGCGCGCTGCGCGATCTGCATAGAGGCGCCGATGGGGCCGGAGAAGACGGGGCCGAGTACGGCATAGGTGCCCTCGTCGATGGCGCGCTGCACGGCGGCGCGGGTGTTGCCGGGGTTCGTCTGGGTGTCGTAGTGGACGATCTCGATCTGGCGGCCGAGAATTCCGCCCCTGGCGTTGATGTCGGCCACCGCCAGATCAATGCCGTTCTTCCAGTTGGTGCCGGCGGTGGCGCCCGCTCCGGAAAGCTCGACGACGTTGACGAGCTTGATCCTCTCCTGCGCGGCGGCCGGCAGCGCCAGTGCAGCTGTTGCTGCGATCCCCAGCGCGAGAATGGATTGTTTCATGCGACGTTCTCCCTTGTCTTTTGTGATTAGCATGCCTTGGCCGCACGCCTTGTTACCTGCCTTAGAGCATCGGTTGCAACCTTAACGCAAGAACCTGTTTGTGAGCCAAACCTAACATGATGTTATGATTTGCCGGCCTCCACCACCGCCCGCATCTCGGCCCGCAGCAGGACGATGAAATTCTCTGCATAGCGCGACAGGGCCCGGTCGTTGCGGACCGCGACATAGGTCTGGAACGGGGTGTCCTCGGCAATCGGGACGATCGTAATGCCCGGCATCGAACCATGCGCCACGGTGAACTCATCGATGATGGCGATGCCGAGACCTGCCTTGACAAGGGCGCAGACCGTGGTCCCGAACCGCGCCTTGATGATCAGATCGAACGGCACGTTCTCGCGCTCGAACAGTTCGCACATGATGCGGCCGTAGGGGTCGGTCGGCTCGATGCCGATCATGGGATAGCCGGCCATGTCGCGGGCGCTGACAGAAGGCCGATCCGCCAGCGGGTGGCCGTCGGGGATGATGCAGACCAGCGAGCCGCGCATCAGCGGCACGAAGTCGATGCTGGGGTGGCTGAGCCTGTAGCTCATCACGGCAACCTCGCCTTTGCCGAGCAGGATATAGTCCAGCGCCTCCTCGATCTTGAGGATGTTGATGTCGAGCTTCAGCTCGGGATGCATTCCGCGCAGGCGCACGATGGCGCGCGGTACCATGACATGCGAGATGCTCGGCACCGATCCCAGCCTGAACTCGACATCGCCGCCCCGCTCGATGCGCGCCAGCGTATACTGAAGGTCATCGACCTTCTTGTAGACCCCGTTGATCTGCTCGAAGATGTCCTGCGCCTGCGGGGTCGGGACATAGCGGCCGCCACGGCGCTCGAACAGCTTCAGCCGCAGCGAACGCTCGGTGTACTTCATCAGGCGGCTGATGCCCGGCGCCGACACGTTGAGCAGTTTGGCGGCGTTGGCGATCGTCCCGGTCACGATGATGGCGCGCACCACCTCGATCTGGCGCAATGTCATGCTCGGGCGCGTGTCCTGGGCCAAGGCCAACTCCGCTCGGCTTTGATGACACGCTGCCGCGTCAGGCCCTGTGCGTGGCGCGCGCCATGTGGCGGCCGTGGCGCTTGTCGCCGACCAGCACGCCATCCCGCACGACTGTCCGGCCACGGACCATGGTCAGCACGGGCCAGCCGGTCACGGCGAAGCCCTCATAGGGTGTGTAGTCAGCCCCATGCTGCTGGTTGGCGTTGGTGATGGTTTCCTCGCGCCGGGGATCCCATAAAACAATGTCCGCGTCGCCTCCGACAGCGATCGTGCCCTTTTGCGGATAAAGCCCGTAGGTCTTGGCATGGTTCGTCGCCGTTACGGCCACGAAGGTGTTGATGTCGATGCGGCCCTTGCTGACGCCTTCCGAAAACAGGATCGGCAGGCGCGCGGCCACACCCGGAATGCCATTCGGCACCCAGCGAAAGCTCGTACGGCCCTTCGGGAGAAGCTTTCCGGCCTCGTCATCGTAGCGGAATGGGCAATGATCCGATGAGAACAACGAAAACACGCCGCTCTTCAGCCCTTCCCAGCAGGCGACCTGACTGGCCTTGTCGCGGGGCGGGGGCGAGCAGACATATTTCGCGCCCTCCATGTTCAGGCCCTTCATGTCGTCCTCGGTGAGCACGAGATATTGTGGGCAGGTCTCTGCCATGATGTTGAGGCCCTTGGCCTGGGCGCGGGCGATCTCGTCACGGGCCTCGCCGTTCGAGACGTGGACCACAACCAGCGGCACGTCCATGAGTTCGGCCAGCGTGATGGCGCGATGGGTGGCCTCGCGCTCGACCGGGATCGGCCGCGACTTGCCATGGAAGAACGGCGCCGTGTCTCCCTTGCGCTCAAGCTGCGCGGTCAGGAAGCGGATGGCGTCGTAGTTCTCGGCATGGATCATCATCAGCGCGCCGGTCTCGCGCGCCACGGCCATGGTCTCGAGGATCTGGATATCGGTCAGGGCGAGCCCGTCATAGGTCATGAAGACCTTGAAGGAGGAGTAGCCATCCTTGACCAGCGCCGGCAATTCCTGGCCCAGAACCTGTTCGTTCGGGTCGGAGATGATCAGGTGGAACGACACGTCGATATGGCACTGGCCGTCCGCCTTGGCGTGATAGTCGGTCACCGCCTGCCTGAGGGATTGGCCGCTCTCCTGCAGACAGAAAGGCAGGATGGTCGTGTTGCCGCCGAAGGCCGCCGAGCGCGTGCAGCTCTCGAAACCGTCGGCCATGATGATGCCGGGGCCGGAAGGCTGGGCGATGTGGACATGGCTGTCGATTCCGCCGGGAACGACATAAAGTCCGGTCGCGTCGATCGTCTCCGCCGCTTCCCCGAGGTCCAGCCCCAGCGTCGCAACCCGTCCCGCGCGAATGCCGACATCGCAGCGGATGGTGTCGGAGGCGGTGACCACGGTGCCCCCGGAGATGATCGTATCGTAACTCATATCAACTGTGTCCTGTCCTGTCGGCCTGACTGTGTTTTCAGACTAGCACCGGCAAGTTCGAGCGCCAGTGCAGCCAGCGCGCCCCCCGGCTGCGAAAGCTCGTCAAGGATGGAGAAATGGTCATAGCCGTGCTGCGGTCGCATCATTGGCGCGCCACCTGCACGCGCCATGTGCTGGCCAAAGGCGACGGACTGGCGCTGCAGTTCGGGAAGCTCCCGCGTGCCGTAGGCCACCGCCAGCGGCTTGCCGGTCAGCTTCCGTCTGATCGGGCTTAGCGCCGCCGCTTCGACGATATCGAGGCCGAGCTTGTCGTTGATGTAGCATTGGCGGATCGGCTCAAGATCGAACACGCCGCTGATCGAGAGCCCTGCCGCGACGAAGGGGTGATGCATCACGGCCGCCGTCAAATGCCCGCCGGCGGACCAGCCCGAGAGGACGCAGGCCGCAACGGCCGCGCGGGCCGCGAGACAGTCGAGCGCTGCCTCCACTTCCGCGACGATCGCGGTCAGGGACGCGTCCGGTGCGAGCGTATAGCCAACCAGCGCGACATCCATCTTCGCCGCCAGGGGACCTTCGGCCATGCAGGCGAAGATTTCCTTGCTGTTGCGCTGCCACCAGCCGCCATGGATGAAGACGAGCAGCGGCGCGCCAGGCCGGCCGCACCGGAAAAGATCGATGCGGTTCCGTGGCAATGGACCATAGGCCAGGTCGAGTTCGCGGGGCTGGCGCCTGCGCAGTGCCTCGGAGTGTTTGCTCCAGCTTTCCAGATGTGCGGCGCTGTCCTTGACGGCGGCCATGTTGTTGTAGGCCGCATCCAGCGCACTGCGCGTGAAGCCTTGCCAGACGACAGGCTCAGACATGGGACCCGGTCGACAGATACCAGTCGGCAATCTCGTCGCCCTGCATGAAGACCAGACCCTCGCGCCCGGACAACGCCTCAAGCAGATCTTCCAGCATGCCGATGCGGTGCGGCACGCCGGTGATGTAGGGGTGAATGGCGAAACTCATGATCTTGGCCCCGCCAAGAGGCCCGGCTGAGTCTGCTTCGGCGAGCAGCCGATCCGCAGTTGCCAGCGTGCGGGCCGCAAACTCGGACACGCCGTGGTGCTGGATCATCTGCACCGGAATGTCGTTCAATTCGACCGAATAGGGCATCGTCAGGACCTCGCCCGAACGCGTCTTGAGCCGGCATGGCAGATCGTCCGCCACCCAGTCGGCAATCCAGCGCAGGCCGGCTGCGGCCAGATGATCCGGCGTTTCCAGTGTCTCGGTCAAGCCGGGACCGAGCCAACCCGTACATGAACTGCCGGTTATCGACCGGATCGCATCGACCGTCTTCGCGATCATCGCCGGCTGGTCGTCGACGCGGTGCGTCGGCACCTGGACGAAGCCGTGCCCCATGAACTCCCAGCCAGCCTCGTGAGCGGCGTGCGCAACACGCGGGTAGGCCTGGCAGACTGAGCCATTGATCGACAAGGTCGGGCGAATGCCGCGCTTGGCGAAGGCCTCGATCAGCCGCCAGAACCCGACCCGCATGCCGTACTCATGCCAGGCCCAGTTCGGCAGGTCAGGCTGCAGCGCAGCGCCTGTCGGCGCGACCAGAACCTGCCGCGGCATCGGATTGTCGATCAGCCAATTCTCGACATTGACCACCGGCCAGACCGCAACCTTCTTGCCAGCCGGAAGCGCGAGGCGCGGACGGTCGATGCTGGCCACATAGGGTAGACGCTCTTCAGGGCGCATCAGGCGGCCTTCTTCCCATGATGGCTGTGCAGCTTGCCCGACAGGGCGCGGCGGATGTCGTTGAACTCCGGCGAGGCGATGTCCCGGGGCCGCGCCAGCAGCATCGGGTTGTCACTCTCGATCCGGCCAGGGCCCGGTGTCATCACCACGACCCGGTCGGCCAGGAAGATCGCTTCCTCGATGGCGTGGGTGACGAAGACGACTGTGAGGTTCGTCCTCGCCCAGATGTCGAGCAGTTCCTCCTGCAGCCGTTCGCGCGTCATGGCGTCCAGCGCGCCAAAGGGCTCGTCCATCAGCACCACCTCGGCATCATTGGCCAGAACCCGGGCGATCGCCACGCGCTGGCGCATGCCGCCGGACAGCTGATGCGGATAAGCATCAGCGAAGCGGCCAAGGCCGACCATGTCGACAAAGCGCTCGACAGTGTCGCGCGCCTGCACCTTCGGCACGCCGCGCGAGGTCGGCCCAAAGGCGATGTTGTCACGGACCGACAGCCAAGGAAACAGCGCATAATCCTGAAACACCATGCCGCGCTGGGGTTCAGGCTCACTGATCGGCTTGCCCCACATCAGCGCCTCGCCCTCACTTGGCTTCTCGAAGCCGGCGATGATGCGCAGCAGCGTCGACTTTCCGCAGCCCGACGCACCGATCAGCGTGACGAACTCACCCTTCCGGATACTCAGGCTGGCGTCCTTCAGGGCGTGGATCGTCTGGCCCTGAAGCTGGAACGTCTTGGTGACGTTCCTGATCTCGATGATGGGAATCGTCGGCTCAGCCATGATGGTTCGGGCTCCAGCGCAAGAGACGGTTGCCGATGGCCACCACGATCCGGTCCGAGATGAAGCCGGCCACGCCGATGATAATCATGCCGCAGATGACGAGTTCGGTGCGCGACAAGGTGCGGCCGTCCATGATCACCGCGCCGAGGCCCTGCGGCACGCCGGTCATCTCGCCCACCACGATGACGAACCAGGCCAGCCCAAGGCCCAGCCTCAGCCCGGTGAAGATCGATGGCAGCGCCGCCGGGAGGACAACGCGGAAGAACTGCGCATTGCCCTTGCAGCCGAGCATGGAAGCGGCCTCGAACAGCTTCGGATCGACATTCTTCACGCCAAAGATGGTGTTGAGCAAAATGGGGAAGAACGCGCCGAGAAATACGAGGGCGAAGGCCGAGCGTGCGCCGAGCCCGAACAAGATCATCGACAAGGGCAGCCATGCGGTGACCGGAATCGGCCGCATCAGCTGGAAGAAGGGATCGAGCGTCAGCCGCGCCAGCGGGATCCGGCCGATCAGAAGCCCCAGCGGCAGCGCCGCCAGCATGGCGAGGCCGAACCCGCCATAGACCCGGCTCATCGAGGCCAGCAGGTGAATGTGGGCCGTGGCTGAGAAGGCGTCATTGTAAATTCCGCCAAAGACGAAATCGACCATGTACTCGGCCGTCTCGTAGGGCGTCGGAATGAGCCGGGTCCAGCGCCGCGCTGTGGCCACATGCCAGAAGATCAGCAACAGGCCAGGCACGATCAGCGCAAGGCCAAGCGGCGTCAGACGCGCAAGCCATGACGATGGCGCAGGCATGTCAGCGAGCCGTTGCTGGGGGGTATCGGCCAGGGCCATGGCGTCTCACGCAAGGCGCGGATGACCGGCGCGAGGCCGGCCATCCTCAGGTTGATCGGGATTGCAATCAGGCGGTCGCAACGGCTTTCGAGAAGCTCGGGTTCAGGAACTTTGAGAAGTCCGGCAAGGCGCGGATCTGCTTCAGCTCCAGCATCTGGGCGGCATAGGTGCGGGCCTGGGTCAGGACGGTGTCCGTCAGCTCCCAGGTGTATTCGACATTGTTGGCCGCCAGCGCGTGATCGACCGCCGCGCGGTTGGCTCCGAGGCGTGCGACCGTCATTTCTGCAACCGCGGCCTTGT
>JAPLOW010000097.1 GCA_026400555.1 Hyphomicrobiales bacterium | reverse complement strand
TTCACGCGCGCCCACATACCAGAGCGCGCGGGTTCCGATCTGGCGAGGGGCCGTTTCTGTCGTCAAGGGATTCGTCCAAAGCGCTGCAGCGCCCTATGTGGGGCACAAACCAGAGCCGGTCCACTCTCACATCGTCCATGAGCACAAGATGAACCAGCGCCCCGAACCTCAGGACTTCACGCCAAAAGCCGGTGTGACGTCGGCGCCCGAGCGGAGCGACGGGCTGACGCCGGCCGGCCTGCAGTCCCGGGCCATGATGACGCGGCGGCGGCTCACCGTGCTGGTGCTGAACGTTGTGACGTTCGTGGCGCTCATGTGGGGCTTGTCGATCGTTCTCGGCGCCGGCGGCTGGACCGCGATTGACGTGATCATCTTCGTGGCCTTTGCCTTCGGCGCGCCGTGGACCGTCCTCGGCTTCTGGAACGCCGTGATCGGGTTGTGGCTGCTGCACGGCGTCAGGGATGGCGTGGCGCGGGTCGCGCCCTTCGCCGCAGCCGGACACTCGAACGAGCCGATCACGCTGCGCACGGCGATTTTCATGACCCTGCGCAATGAGGACCCGGGCCGGGCCATCTTCCGGCTCAAGACCGTGAAGCAGAGCGTCGACGCCACCGGCTTTGGCGCAGCCTATGACTATTTCCTCCTGTCCGACAGCAATGACAAGACCGTCGCAGCGCGCGAGGAGCTGCTGGCGCGCGAATGGGCGCTCGAGGTGGGCGATCCGTCCCGCGTGATCTATCGCCGCCGCACGGACAACACCGGCTACAAAGCCGGCAATGTGCGCGAGTTCTGCGAGCGCTGGGGCGACCGCTACGAGCTGATGCTGCCGCTCGATGCCGACTCGCTCATGTCCGGCGAGACGATCATCGCCTACACCCGCATGATGCAGGCGCACCCGAAGCTCGGCATCCTGCAAAGCCTCGTCGTCGGCATGCCGTCGCAGAGCGCTTTCGCCCGCATCTTCCAGTTCGGCATGCGCCAGGGCATGCGCTCGTACACGATGGGTCAGGCCTGGTGGGTCGGCGATTGCGGCCCGTTCTGGGGGCACAACGCCTTTGTGCGCATTGCGCCGTTCCGAGATGCCTGCCATCTGCCGGTGCTGCCGGGCGGCCCACCGCTGGGCGGCCATGTGATGAGCCATGACCAGGTCGAGGCGACGCTGATGCGCCGTGCCGGCTATGAGGTGCGCGTCCATCCCGAAGAGGGCGGTTCATGGGAAGAGAACCCGCCGACGATGCTGGAGTTTGCCAAGCGCGACCTGCGCTGGTGCCTGGGCAACCTGCAATATGTGAAGCTGATGGATATTCCCGGCCTCAAGCTGATGAGTCGCTTCCAGCTTGTCTGGGCCATCCTGATGTTCGTCGGCTTGCCGGCCTGGACGCTGATGATCGCGCTTCTGCCGTTCAAGGTGATCGAGGACAAGGGCCTGGCGTTCTATCCGTCCGGTCTCGCGGCATTCCTTTATGTGCTGTTCTTCGTGATGTATCTGTCGCCGAAGTTCGCGGGTGCCGCTGACATCCTGCTCACGAAGGGTGGCACGGCGCGTTGGGGCGGCACTGCAAGGTTCCTGACCTCCGCGGCGATCGAGCTGGTGTTTTCCTTCCTGCAGGGCGCGGTGTCGACCTTCCGCACCACGATCTTCATGATCGGGCTCGCCTTTGGCAAATCGAAGATCGGCTGGAACGGGCAGTCGCGCGATGCGCAGTCGCTCTCGGTGATGACGGCGCTGCAGGGGCTGTGGCCGCACCTGCTGTTCGGCACCTATGTCATCGGCGCATTGTGGGTTCTCTCGCCGCATGTGATGTGGTGGGCCATGCCGCTCCTGGCTGGCTATGTTCTGGCCGTGCCATTCGCCGTGATCACGGCGTCTCCGGCGCTTGGCCTATGGTTCCGGAAGACCGGGCTTTGCGCCATCCCCGAGGATGTCAGCGCACCTCCCGAGGTCGAAGCCGTGCTGAAAGCTGCGCGTTCATGACAGCACGGGTGGCATTGCCGAAGGGCACGGCGAAATCGCTGCACCGATCCTTGCGCGTCTATCACGGCGACAAGGGCCGGCATCCGGCCATGGATGCGATGTATGCGCGCTTTGTGCGGCCCGGCCAGCTCGCCTTCGACGTTGGCAGCCATGTCGGGGATCGCATTTCGTCCTTCCGCCGCCTTGGCGCGAGGGTCGTGGCGCTGGAGCCGCAGCCCGGCTGTGCGCGCGCCATCCGGATCATCCACGGGCGCGATCCGCTGGTGACGCTGGTGCAGGCGGCCTGCGGCAAGCAGGCCGGCGAGGTGGTGCTGAAGATCAACTCCGCTAACCCGACCGTATCAACCGCGTCCGAAGATTTCGTCAAGGCGGCCGCCGGCGCAGGCGGCTGGGAAAGCCAGATCTGGGATCAGTCGATCACCGTTCCGTGCGTGACGCTGGACGGCCTGATCGCCTCACATGGCGTGCCGGCTTTCATCAAGGTCGATGTCGAAGGCTTCGAGCTCGCCGTGCTGGAGGGACTGTCGACGCCTGTCGCAGCGCTGTCCTTCGAGTTCACCACGATCCAGCGGGATGTCGCCTATGCCTGCGTCGAGTGCCTTCAGGATCTCGGCGATTACCGCTTCAACATCGCACTCGGCGAGAGCCAGACGTTCGAGTTTGACAAGCCGATCAGCGCGGACGAAATGATCCTGCACATCCAGGCCTTGCCGTACGAGGCGAACTCCGGCGATGTCTATGCTGTGCTCGGTCGATAGCATCGCCTGCGATATCATCCTTCGACGGGCTCAGGATGAGGATCTGTGGGCTCGGGGAACCAACAATCCTCATGGTGAGCCCGTCGACCCATGAGCTCCAGTTCACACGGTTAAAGGTCTCGCCCATGCTCCGCGTCTCTGCCACCCTCGCTGCCATCGCCTTCAGCGCGTCGGCTTTCGCCGCTTCGCTCGATGCCGTGCCGGTGACGGTGATCAACGAATCCGAGCCGGTGTTGTGCGCGGAGAAGGACAACATCACCATCAAGACCATCTCGCCAGAGGTCAGGCGCTTCCGAATCGAGGCGGCGCATCCGCCCTATATTGGCGGGCTGGTGAAGGACAACTGGGAAGCCGACTGGACCGCCTGCGATATGACCGGCGACCCGGTGTTCGCCGCGCCGGTGCCGCCGCGCCGCATCACCTTCTACGAGAGCATCGAATACTGGCTGGTGGGCTACACCTTCCCGACCTTCTGGCGTCCGGCCGAGACCACGTTCCGGGTCGGCGACCGGGTCGAGAAGGGTCTGCATCTGGTGCAGTTGTGGAAACTCGGGCGCGACAAGTCCTACGAGGTTCTGGTGGTCTATCCGCAGGACGGCTACTGGCGCGCGCGGCCGATGCCGCCGGCGCATCTGAGTTTCAACGCCTATGGCTCGTCCTTCCTGTTCGGTCCCGTCGAGCAGGAGGGACGCCCTGTGGTGAACATCAGCGAGATCGTCTTCGATCCGAAGACGCTCGAATTCAAGATGACGTTCAAGGATGGCAACTCCGGCTCGCTCAAGCTGGAAAGCGTCGACGAAAACCGCATGGTGCTCGACGCGGTGCTCAACAAGCCGGTGACCGGCGGCAAGGCTTTCGCCGCGCTGCGTTCGATGTACGTCACCGATTTCAACAATGACGTGTCTCGCATCGCCGTCCGCGAGCCCGGCGCAAGGCGCTGGCGCGAGGAGCACATCCTCGACTTCACCAAGGCGCAGGCCACGGATGTGTGGATGGGGCGGCTGACCCATTCGCAGCACAATACCTCTTCGCCGGACCATGTCTTCAAGGGATTCACGAAGGACCCTGTGCGGCCCGAGGTGGTGGCCCCGAAGAAGCCCTGATGCCCCCGCTGCCCCATCCCCTGCTCGTCGCCGACATTGGCGGTACGAATTGCCGCGTGGCGATCGTTGATGCGCCAGGCGAGCCGCCGCGCATGGTCGGGCGCCTTTCCACCAAGGCCGAGCCGCGTTGCGAGGCGGCACTGCTGCGTGCCATCGCCGGGGCCGGCGCTGCACCACGATCAGCCCTTCTGGCGGTGGGCGGGCCTGTCATCGGGCATCATGCCGAGTTGACCAATGCCGGCTGGAGCTTCGATGCGCTGTCGCTGATGGCGGCGCTGGGCGTCGAGAACGGGCTGCTCCTGAATGACTTCGAGGCGCTCGCCACCTGCCTGCCGGTCCTGGGGCCTGACGACCTGACGCCCATCTGTCCCGGTGCGCCAGCCGAGGGTGCGCGGCTCATCCTGGGGCCGGGCACCGGCTTTGGCGCGGCGGCCCTGGTGGGCCGCGAGGGCCGTTACACGATCCTGCCGACCGAGGCGGGCCATATTGAACTGGGCCCGGTCACGGAGGAGGAGTTTGCGCTCTGGCCGCTGATGGAGCGCGTCGAGGGGCGAGTCACGGTCGAAAGCGTGCTGTCAGGCTCGGGGCTGGCGCGCCTTGATGCGGCATTGCGGCGGCGTGGCGGCACCGCTGCGCTGTGCCTTGATGGTGCGATGGTCAGTGTCCGGGCCGAGGCGGGCGATGTGGTCGCGCAAGGGGCGATCCGGCTGTTCGGCCGGCTTCTGGCGCGTGTCGCCGGGGATCTGGCGCTGGCCTACAAGGCGGTCGGCGGCGTGTTTGTCGCAGGCGGCATAGCTCCCAAGCTGTTGCCGCTGTTTGAGTTGACGCAGATGCGCAGGGCCTTTTCCCACAAGCCGCCCATGGGCGCGCTGATGGATGCGGCCCCGCTCTGGCTTGTCAGCGGCCCCGATCCGGCCGAACGCGGCCTTGCAAAGGTGGCGCTTGATCCGGCCGCCTTCGGGCTTGATAACCGGCTCTGGGTTTGAGCTATGTCATCTCCGGCGCGCCCGGAATGACACTGAATACTTGGGGGGAACTCATGCGGCTGAAAGACAAGGTGGCGCTGGTGACCGGCGCGGGGCAGGGCTTTGGTCAGGGCATCGCCGAGACGTTCGCACGCGAGGGGGCGAAGGTTGCGGTGGTCGATCTTGATCTCGACAAGGCGAAGGCGGTCGCCAAGGCGATCGGGCGACGGGCCTTTGCGATCAGAGCGGATGTGTCGAAGGCCCGCGATGTGGAGCGCATGGTTGCTGCCACGATCACGCGCTTCGGCGACCTTGGAATCATCGTCAACAATGCTGGCATCAGTCATCGCAACCGACCGTTGATCGAGGTGACGGAAGCCGAGTTTGACCGGGTCTTCGCGGTCAACGTCAAGTCGATCTTCCTGACCACGCAGGCGGTGGTGCCACATTTTCGCCAGCGCGGCGGGGGCGTCATCTGCAATATCGGCTCGACGGCAGGCATCAGGCCGAGGCCGGGCCTGACCTGGTACAACGCGTCCAAGGGCGCGGTGAATCTGGTGTCGAAGTCGCTGGCGGTTGAACTGGCGCCTGACCGGATCAGGGTCGTGGCCATCGCGCCCGTGGCGGGCGAGACGCCGCTGCTTGCCACCTTCATGGGCGAGGATACGCCCGAGAAGCGGGCGCAGTTCCGCGCCTCGATCCCGCTCGGCCGCCTGTCGACGCCTCAGGACATCGCCAATGCCTGCCTGTTTGTCTGTTCGGACGAGGCGGCGATGGTGACCGGGGCCGTGCTCGAGGTCGATGGCGGGCGCTGTATCTAGGGAGCCTTGAGCTCACTTTGATCCAGCACGCCGATGCCGCCTGTGGGTGTGAGGCCGCGGCGCTCCAGCGTGATCGGCCCATCGCCGAAGCGGAACAAGTGCCAGCCGGCGGGCTCGCCGTGGCCGCGTGGTCCCATCGAGCATGACGCCACGCCGACGACCGGAATCATGTGCGATGGCCCATCAAGCCAGGCGAGCGAGGTGCGGTGGTTGTGGCCGTGCACGACGAGTTCGGCGCCAGCCCGGGCGAGCATGGCCTCCAGTGCCGCTGCGTCCTTGAGTTCGCGACCCGGCTTGGCTCCTCCGATCTGAGGCGGGTGGTGGATCAGGATCACGCGGGTGAGCCCCTGCCGGCCGGCATGGTGCAGCAGCATTTCGGCCTTTTCGAGCTGGTCGGTTCCCAGCCGGCCCCAGGCCATCAACGGGCCTGTGGGAACGGCCGAGGTGAGGCCGATCAACGCCAGCGGCCCGCGGCGCTTCAGCCAGGGATAACCCGTTGCGCCGTCGTCCGAGGTGGACCATGGCCGCATGTGGTCGTCCAGCGCGTGAAGGCTTGCCGGGACATAGGCATCGTGATTGCCGGGCACAAAGCTGACGCGGTCCCTCGGGCCGAGGCGGCCGAGAAAGGCGGTGGCGGTCGGGAACTCGGCTGCAAGGCCGATATGGGTCACGTCCCCGGTGCAGGTGATGTGATCGGGATTGTGCGCCGCGATGTCGTCAAGAACGCGCCCGAGCAGGGTCATGTCGTGCAGCCGCCGGCGCGAGCGCACCCAGTTGGCATAACCGATGGCGCGCTTGCCCATCAGATCGACCGGCCTGATCCTCGGCATCGGGTTGAGGTGTGGGTCGGAGAGATGCGCGAGCGTGAAAACCAAGGTCGGCCCCTGTTGCATGTCGGGACCTGCATCAGCAAAAAGCCCCGGACTGATCCGGGTTGGCCTGTCAGACGCTGCCAGTCAAGCCATCAGGGCCTGAGCTTGCGTCGGCTTTAGTGTCCGGTTCGGGGGATCAGCGCCGACACAATCGCCGGATCGGTCAGCGTCACCGCCGGCTGCCATACATAGGCCTTGGGCGCGGTGAACATGGAAATCAGGGTTGCGAGAAACATGGTCGTGGTCCTTTGTTTCGGTGGGTCATGGCGACCTGCCTGGCCGCTTCTGACATCACATTGAACCCTCTAGGTTTCATTTATGTTGCAATAATGGCATGCCTTACCTGTAATTTGGATTTAATATGCAAAAAACGCATGAAAAATCGACCGGTCACAGCGTAGCCACAGACCTGCTGCTGCCAAACCGTGCGCTGCAATGGCTGCTGCATCGCTGGTTCCTGATCACCCGCGCGATGACGCTCGGGGTCCGGGCGATGGTTCTCGATTCCGAGGACCAGGTTCTTCTGGTCGAGCATGCCTATACGGCGGGCTGGCACCTGCCAGGCGGAGGCGTTGAGATCGGCGAGACGCTCGAAGCGGCCTTGGCGAAGGAGTTGCGGGAAGAAGCGGGCGTCAACCTGCTGGGTGTGGCCAACCTCCATGGAGTCTTTCTGAATGAGCGGCTCGGACGGCGAGATCATGTCGCCGTTTTTGTGGTGCGTGACTTCGACTGGAACGGATCTCCGCCGCCGACGCGGGAGATCAGGGCGGCGCGCTTCTTTCCGCTCGATGCGCTGCCTGACGGCACCTCGCGGGCGACGCGCAGCCGGTTGGCGGAGGTCCTTGAGGACGCACCGCGCTCTGCACTCTGGTAGACGCGGGGTCATGGACGCGGGGGTGCGTGCATGCTAGGTGGCCCGCGCCGAACATGACCCGCCTCGATTTCGCCATTCGCCCCGAATCTCCGCTCGATGACGACGCGATCGAGCGTCTGCATGACCGTGCCTTCGGGCCGGGCCGCTATGCGCGCACGGCCTTCAGGCTGCGCGAGGGGCGGGGCGCGGCGACACCGCAGTTCTGCTTTTCAGCGCTGGTCGGCAGCCTGCTGGTTGGATCGGTGCGCCAGTCGCCGGTGCTGGCCGGCGCCGTGCCGGCGCTGATCCTGGGACCGCTGACAGTGGACCCATCCTTCGAGGGTGTCGGCATCGGTTCGGCCCTGATGCGGACAGGCATGAGCAGCGCGGCCTCAGCAGGGGAGACGCTGGTTCTGCTGGTTGGCGACGAGCCCTATTATCGCCGCTTCGGCTTTGGCGTCGTCCCCGCAGGTCAGCTTGTGCTGCCAGGGCCTGTCAATCCGGCGCGCTTCCTTGCCGCAGAGCTGGCGCCGGGGGCGCTTGCCAAGGCAAGGGGGGCGGTGCGTCCGCGGCCCGCGACGCCCGGACAGTGAAGGTCAGGCCTCAGCCTTGCGCCGCCAGCTTCGTCGGCCGCTTTCGCCGAGCCAGCCCGCGATCAGGGCGCCGAGCAGAAGGGCAAGGCCCGCCATGCCGAGGAACACCGGCATCAGCGAGACTCCACGCACGATGCCTGAATCGCTGATGCGCAGGCCGATCCAGTCTCCGCCGGCCAGCCTTGTGCCCGAACGCACCGGAACAATCCGGGGCAAGTCGACGTCTGAGCCGATCTCACGTCCGATCCGGCGGGTCGATCCGGCGAGCGTTTCGGACACCGGCCGCAGACGGGCCGGATCGCTGAGTACGTCGACGAATTCGCGCGGATTGTCGCTGCCGACGCTGACGAAGGCCACGAGTTGGTCCGACTGCAGTCGGTGCAGCCCGAGTTCAGTTGCCTGCAGGCGCGCTGTGAACAGGCCCGGTTTCTCGCTGGCCAGTGGTAGCGAGCGTGCAGTCCCGCTAGGCCCGGTGATGGTGGCGGCACCGGGCGCGTCGCCCAGCGTTTGCCGTTCGATCTCGACCGTGCGGCCGCGCGTGACCGCCCGGAGCGCCTCTTCCTCCAGGCTTGGCTCCTTCATCAGCCAGTGGCTGAGGCGGCGCAGCAGATCAAGATGCGGGCCACCCTCGCGATAGCCGCGCGCCCAGAGCCAGGCGTGGTCCGACAGGAACAGGCCGACCCGGCCCTTGCCCTCGCGCGAGGTGATCAGAAGCGGGCGGTCGCCGGGGCCGGACATCACCACATCGCCGTCATTGGCGCGGGCAGAGATAAGCCTCAGCCATTCACCCCAGCGCGGCGGCTCGACCTCGGACCCGGCGAGGTCGCGAGTGACCGGATGCCGCTTGCCGCGGTCGGTGATCCGCGCGCGATAGGCTTCCTCGATGGTGCGCCCGTCCGGCTGCGCCGGCAGGACCGCCGACAGCGGCGTGCGATAAAGCGTGCCCGTTCCCGAGAATTCGGGACCAGCCGCCACCATCAGCGCGCCGCCATCGCGGACATAGCGCACGATGTTTTCGAAGTAGACCAGCGGCAGGATCGACGTGTTGGCGTAGCGGTCGAAGATGATCAGGTCGAATTCCTTGATCTTGGTCTGGAACAGGTCCCTCACCGGAAAGGCGATCAGCGACAGTTCGTTGATGGGGGTGCCGTCCTGCTTCTCCGGCGGGCGCAGAATGGTGAAATGCACCAGGTCGATGTTGGCGTCGGACTTGAGCAGGTTGCGCCAGGTGCGCTCTCCGGCATGGGGTTCGCCCGAGACCAGCAGTACGCGGAGTTTGTCGCGC
>JAPLOW010000035.1 GCA_026400555.1 Hyphomicrobiales bacterium | reverse complement strand
CTTGGCCCATGACGATCTCCATCCGGGACATCCCATGCACGCATCGCATGAGACAAACGACTCAATTGACTGCATCAGGAAGGTTGATGGTTAACGGACCGCTAACGGTTTGCCGCTACGATCGGATTATCAGTTATCCTTCTGCGTTTTGCGTTGAAAAAGTGTTCCGCGTGTCGACGACAGCTACGGCATTTGAAGAACTGGCCCGTATGGCCCGCTCCGGAGAAGCCGGCCTCGCGGACGCGACTCTCAAGGTGCAGTGCGAGCTGTTCGTCCAGGATGCGGCGCCCAGCGCGGCGGAAAAGACCCTGTTTTCCACCCTGGCCCTGATGTTGCTGCCGGTCGCGAGCGAGGGCACGGCGCGCCATCTGGCGGCACGGCTGGCGCCCTGCGCCCACACACCAGCGGAGGTTCTCGCGGCGCTTGAGGCGCGCGGCGGCGGCGTGGCCGAACTGGTCATTGAAGGGGCGACGGCCTTGCCGCAGTCGGTCGAGGCAGACGCGGCCGGAAATCCAGATCCGCGGCTCGCCGCCAGTCTTGCCAGCCGCCCGGATCTCTCGGACGAAGTGCAGTCTAGGCTTCTGGAGCGGGGGGAGGCGACCACGTTCAGGGCGCTGGCGGCCAATCATGCCGTCCGCCTCTCACGCCACATCGCTGCCAACCTGATCGCAGCCGCGACGGCGGATGCGGAGCTGGCGCAGCATCTTCTGCGCCGGACCGACCTCGACCCAATGGCTGTGCTGCCGCTCTACCTCTTCGCCGACCAGCCGCAGAAGGCCCGCATGCGCGATGTGCTCGACCAACGGCTGACCGACCGCGGCATGCGGGGCGGTGCCCGCGAAACAGTCGCAGCAGAGCCGGATCTGTTGCTTGAGCTATCCATGCTTGGGCTCGCTGCCCTCATCGACGGGCTTCGTCCCCTCCTCGGGCAAAGCGAGCGCTTCGTCGCTGCCGCCATGGCGGATTCCTCACGCGAGGTGACGGCGCTCGCCCTGATGGCGGCCGGCAGCACGCCGCAGGATGCGATCCGGATGCTGCTCAGGACGGGCGACCCGGTGGCGCTTGACAGCGCGCGACTCGGACAGGTCGTTGACCTCGTCCGCTCGATCAGCCGGCAGGCCGCGACGATGCTGCTGTCTGCGCTGCTGCCGAAGGACTGTCAGGCGGCCGACAGTGCAGAACGCCCGGTTCACGTTCCCGCCATGGTTGCCGGCGGCACGCCCGCAAGACCATCTCCGGCCGCCTCCGGCCGGCGGCTGGCGGCGCCCGCCGGCGGTGCGCAACATCGAGAAACTGCGCGGCGCCAGCTAGGTCTGCGTTCCGGGCAGCCCGGGGCTGCCCGAACGGTCCTCGACCTCGATGATCCACAGGTCGGCATCAAACCGTAGTTCCCGCACGAGCCTGTCCTCCACCGCCAGCGGGTCCGCTGCCATGAGTTCCTCGAAACGGCGTTCCACAGCACCGCCATCGGTCTCCGGACGATCGAAGGACGGCGGCGCAGGGCCGAACAGGCGCACCTGACCGTCGAGCATGTCCACCTTGATGAAGATCGCGCCGGCTTCGGCGGCACCACGCCGACGCAGGACCGCGATCACACCGGCAACAGAGCGCTGGCGCAGATAAGCCGAAACCCAGAAGTCGCTGCGGAGCCGCGCCACGATCACCCCTCGCCTGAGCCGCCGATGGCGTTCACCTGGGGCGCGTCATAGCATGGCCTGGCTCGCCTACATCACTCCATGCGCAGGCCGGACGCAGACGCCAGCTCGCGCAACGTGCGGGCGCCGAGATCGCGCGTGACCGGCAGGCGGCGCTCGCGCTCGAAGCGCTCGATGGCAGCGCGGGTTTCCTCGCCGAAAACGCCATCAGCCTTGACGGGTCCGGCGCCGACACGGTTCAGCGCGCGCTGCGCGGCGAGCACCGGGCGTGTCTCGGCCAACGCCGCCCGCTCGATCAGGCCGGCGGGGGGCCTCGGCGCGTCCGAGACCTGGCCCGTGCGGATCAAGTCGCCGATCGGATCGCGCGACGGGGCCTCGCGGGCAGGCTGGACACGCGCGGCCGGTGCGGTGACAGGTGCCTGCGCAGTCTGGACCGGGACCGACTGGGGCGGCACCGGCTGGCTGCGCTGCGGGGCCGGCAAGGCCAGTTCGGCCGGCCGCTGCGGCGGCAGCGGCACAACGGCGGCGCGGGCCTGACCTGCGGACTGCTCGGCGAGGAAGGAGCGCGATTCGGGCACACGCTGGAAGGCAACCGCATTGATGATCACGGCCAGCGCGACCAGTCCGAAGGCCGTGTGCGCAAGGGTGGAGCCGGGCCGATGCCGCAACCTGCGGGCAAACCAGGCCCAAGGCGTCGCATGCGATGACGGGCGCCGGGAGACGTGATGGGAGTGATGGGCTCGGGCGGACATGGTCATCGACATGGCGTGGTCATTTCACTTCAGCAGGGAGGTCAAACATCAGGCGGTCAGGCGAACGGAAGATGGCGCAGGCGTGAAAGCGGTTTCGGCCAGGGCGGAACGGCGTGCGCTCATCCGGGTTTCGATCTTCACCGGCTCGGTCGAGGTCTTCTCGGGAACGCCGTTGATCGGCAAGCGGAAGCTGACCCGTGTGCCGCTGCCGGGGGCGCTCTCGATCAGCATGCTGCCGCCCATCAGGCCGAGAAGACCGCGCACGACCGAAAGGCCGAGGCCCGTCCCCTCATGCTGGCGGTCATAGGACTGCCGCGCCTGGAAGAAGGGTGCCCCCAGCTGGAGAAGATCAGCCTCGGCGATGCCGCAGCCAGTGTCGACCACCGCAATCTCGACATGATCCCGGTCGCGCACGGCCGTGACCGTGACCTCGCCGCCGGCCGGGGTGAACTTTACGGCGTTGGAGCTGAGGTTGAGCACGATCTGCTTGAGGGCGCGCCGGTCGGCGATGATCTCCGGCAACTCCGGCGCAAGGCTCTGCTGCAGCAAGATCGACTTCTCGGCAGCGCGAACGGCCAGCAATTCGCAACTCGATGCGACCACGGCCGACAGATCGACCCGGTCCTGGTCGACCGTCATCATGCCGCTCTCGATCTTCGACATGTCGAGGATCGCGTTCACCACCTCCAGCAGATGCTCGCCGGAGCCGTTGATGATGCGCGCGTACTCGTCGCGGCGCGGATCATTGGGAGGCATAAGGCCCGGCTGGATCAGCAGTTCGGAGAAGCCGATGATTGCGTTGAGCGGGGTCCGCAATTCGTGGCTCATGGTCGCCAGGAACTGGCTCTTGCTGCTGGCGATCCGCTCGGCCTCAAGGCGGGCCATCTCGCGCAGTTCGTCAGCGGCGTGACGCTCAGTGACGTCACGCAGCACGATGACGACGGCTGCCTCGCCATCGGCGGATCCGACGCGGCGCGCCGAGACCTCGAACATCCGCACGCTTCGCGCGGCCTCGGTCTCGACGGCAAAACGGATCACGGCGCTGCCATGGCCAGCGCCGTGGCTGGCATCGGACAGGGCCTTCAGAAAGGCCGGACGATCGCCAACATTGATGCGCTCGATGAGAAGAGCCTCGCTGAACAGACGCCGGTCGATGCCGATCTGCTGATGGGCCGCTGCGTTGGCGAACGAGATCTCGCCCCCCGCCTCGCGCCACAGCACGACATCGCCCACGGTGTCGAGCGCGGTTTTGGCCCTGGCCTGCGACCTGATCTGCGAACTCGCCTGCCGCTCACGGCGGCCCAGGAAGATCAGGGCCATGGCGCTGGCGTAGGCGCAGAGCGCGACGGCCACATAACGGCCTGCCATGACCGAACTGCCCTCAAGCACAGGTGACAGCGCGACCAGGGCAAGACCGAGCGCGCCGGCGAGGATCGCGACGCGCAAGGACTGGCGCGACCCGCAGAAGGCCGAATCGAGGATGACGATGGCGAATAGCGACAGCACCGGCGAGTTCAGGCCGCCGGTCTGCAAGGCCAGCGCGGCGATCGAACCGGACAACAGAAGCGATGACAGGTCATGGCCAAGCTCGATGTCGCCTGTGCGCGAAACGAACGCGACCGGAGCGAGCAACAGCAGGACCGACCCGAGCACCGTCAGGTCGAGCATTGAAAGCCCGCTCCGATAGGCCAGAGAGACAGTCAGGACGGCGCAGGCAAGGCCAAAACAGATGAGCCGGGCGCCGAAGAAGCGGGCGTGCTCGCCGGCCAGACGCCGATCGCGCCGGGCATCGACATGGACCAGCCGGTCAAGCACTCCGCGCATGGCTTCGATGACTGAAGCTGACCGCAACACCCTACTCCCGCTGCGCCCTGGCAGGGCACTTGCTTTGTTGAGACAGGATTGTGGTCGAGGGACTTTAAGCGAAAGCTAAGGCCATCTGTCCAAGACAAAGGATATTCCGCGTTTAATGCAGGTTTTTGTTCGTTAAATCAGATATTTGACGTGTCCAATATGATCGGGTCGAGACCAACTCCGACTTGCCGGCAAGGTGAACAGACCCTGAAGACGGACGGCTCAATTGCAGACAATCCCGGCATGGCCGCTTCACCTGCACATGCTACAACCTGTCGGCGGTCAGGTAGCGGCAGATTGGCTGCCACGGATCGCGGGAGGGCGACATGTTCGGTTTTGTTCGCAATACCGTGGTGATCGGGATCATCGCCTACTTTTCGCCCGTCAACGAGCAGGATCCGCAGGCGCGTCTTGAGGGCCTGCGCAGCGCGCCGGCGCGGGCCGTCAGCGAGTTCGGCCAGGCCGCGCCCCGGCTGGCCGTGCAGGCGATGCAGGGCATTGACCCCGACGCCCGCGAGGCGCTTTCCCGGCTGGCGCTTGAGGCCGCGACGGGCCGGGACACCGCGCTGCGGCGGCCTTGATTCAGCACCCGTGACGGTCCACATGGCAGGTCCAGGCGCCTGACCGCGCCGCAACCGGTCGATTGTGCCATGTCCACATCACTTGAAGAGATCATCGCAGATTTCGACCTGATCGAGGATTGGGACGAGCGCTATCGCTACCTGATCGAACTCGGGCGTGACCTCGAACCGTTGCCCGACAGCGCCCGCAACGACCACAACAAGGTGCGCGGCTGCGCGAGCCAGGTCTGGATCGAAACGCGGAGCGATCCGGATGGAACGCTCCGCTTCAGGGGCGACAGCGATGCGCACATCGTCAAGGGTCTCGTCCGGCTGACTCTTTCGATCTATTCCGGGCTGACGCCCGCCCGCATCTCTGTGACGGATGCCGCAGAGGTGTTCGAACGCCTTGGCCTATCGCAGCACCTGACGCCGCAGCGCTCCAATGGCGTCCGCGCCATGGTCGAACGGATCAGGAGCGATGCACGAGCAGCGGAGGCAGCTTGAAGGGCGCATCAGCCTTCAAGTGTCCAGGACCCTTCGCGCAACCAGACTGACAAATCGGGGCGGGAGCCTTCGGATTGCCATCCGGTCATGCGCCCACGCGCCGGGCCGACCGCCGTTTGCCCAAGCCCGCAATGTTCCGCCAACTGGTCCAAGGCCCGTCTGAGCGCAAGCTTGCCCGACCGGGCTGGCCAACCGCGGCGCGCCCCGGCTTCCTGAAGCGGCACAAGAAAGCCGCAGGTGTCGAGCACGAAGTGCCCCATGCCGCTTCCGAGCCGGCGAAAAGCGACCCGCACCCTTTGCGGCGCTGCAATCGTCACATCCGAGGCCAACACCGGGTCGCGCGGCGCGGCGCGCTCCATGGACGTCTCCATCCGCGAACAGTCTGTCGTCACGGATGGCGGCATGGCCGCCAGGGTGACATCCCACCTGAACCGCTCGCCCCTCAGACCATGAACATCATCGAGCAACGGCAACCCATCAGGACCCTTGCGACGATGGAGCCAGAGCGACGGGCTTTCAGCCTCAGGACCGCGCTGCGGGCTCGGTTCCGGCCGAACCGAGCCCTCCGCACGACCTGCGCGGGGAGGCGCTGGCGGAAGCGGCGCCAGCACGAACTGGGCAGCTCCCTTGGGGGTGAGAAGGCCGCGCGCGAGGGCCTCCTCGACCAATGCGCGTGGCACATGCCCTGCCCCCAGCGAGCCCGAGGCCGTGCGGCGCACCAGGATCACGCGGTCGATGTTCACAGGATCACGCCGGGCCGTTCGCGTTGCATGCGCGCCAGCAGGTCTCGCAGCGCATCCGCCAGAGGCTCAGGCGCAGAAGTTGTCAGAGACCGACAAAGTAGGGCAGAAATTCCTTGTGACATGACGCATCACTCCTATGTAGGTTTATATTCCTGTATTGGAGTGAGGCCTTGTGCAGCCCTTTCTGCATTTACATCTGGTGGATCGGGAATGGGGCGTTGTCCGGGCCAAAGCCCCCCTGACAGCATCCACAAAAAAACGGCCCGAGTGCTTCGGGCCGTTCAAATGCTTCGGCGGCTGCGCGAGGCTCAGCGGCCGCGCTTGCGCTTCTGGCCGAGACCCATCTGCTTGGCGAGTTTCGAACGCGCTTCGGCGTAGTTCGGGGCAACCATCGGATAGTCCTGCGGCAGGCCCCACTTCTCGCGGTACTGCTCCGGGGACATATTGTAGGCGGTGCGCAAGTGGCGCTTCAAAGACTTGAACTTCTTTCCATCTTCCAGGCAGATGATGAAGTCATTCGTAATCGACTTTTTCACCGGCACGGCGGGCTTCGCTGGCTCGAACACCACCGGAATGTCCTGGCCTGCCGACACCTTGACCAGAGCAGAATGAATATCGCCGATCAAGGATGGTATCTCACCTGCAGAGACAGTGTTGTTCGCAAGATAGGCCGACACGATATCTGCCGTGAGTTCGATATAGTTCGGGACCCCCGATTCGGACATTGATCTTCTCCAAAAATACAATTTGTCTCTTCGCCGTAGGAGACTTCTCTAAAACGCAAAAAGCGGAGGGACAAGACCCAAGGGCTCTTTGCTTCCAACCGCAGCTCACAACTACTTACAAAATAGCCAGTGGCTGACATCCAGATCATAAGTCACACAGAATCTAACATCAAGTAAAATATGTTGCAGAAAAACGGGTTCCGACATTAGGCCCACACCAAAGCGACACTAGCGGAATGGAAAAATTGAACGATCCGATCTATTTTTCGCTCTAACGTCATATCATAACTTGGTTGTACAGAGGCAGAGACGCAGAATGTTGCAGTCTCTTCCCATCTGCCAGCGTCAATCTTTTCCACTCGGCAATACAGTCACGCCGTTAGTCAAGGTGATCAATTCTGATGTTTTCCTAACAAATTGGCGCTTATCAATTTTCACCAGAATGTGATTTTTCGGTGTCAACGCCGCATGCGCAGACGAATCTTGAGGATCGATCTTTGCGGTGCACGCAACCCTGGTATTCGCCTGTCGACCAAAGCAGGGTCCCGGCCCATGGGCGCCGGCCGGACCGTGATCGGAAAAGGGGCTGCCCGGGTGGACTGACGCGCCCACGCCTGAGCCATACACAGCGGCCGGCCCCGGTGATACAGACAAGGGCGTGACGCCGGGGCAGCACCGGCGATCGGAAACGCGAGGCCTGTCGATGAGCTTACTGCCTGCCCCCAAGCCCCCGATCGCGGACAAGCGGATCGTGACCCACACCGCTCACGGGCAGGGCTGGAGCGACGAGTACGACTGGATCAGGGCACAGAACTGGCAGGAGGTGCTTCGGCATCCTGGCGCGCTCCCCGCCGACATCGACCGCCTGATGCGCGCCGAGAACCGCTATTGCAAGGCCCTGATGAAGGACACGGCTAGCCTGCAGAAGCTGCTGGTGGCGGAGATGCGCGCGCGGATCAAGGAGGACGACAGCGCGCCGCCGACGAAGGACGGCCCATTTGCCTATTACAGCCGCTACAATCGCGGCGGCGAGCACCCCGTGATGTGCCGCAGGCCGCGGGCGGGCGGCAAGGAGCAGACGCTGCTCGACGCGCACAGGCTGTCGCGTGGCAAGGACTTCTTTGATCTTGGCGCGGCCGCTCATTCGCCGAACCACGCGCTGCTCGGCTGGAGCAGCGATGAGGCGGGTTCGGAACTGTACAAGATCCGCGTCCGCGACCTCGCATCTGGCCAGGATCTTGCGGACACCGTGAAGGAAACCGGCGGCGACCTGGTCTGGACGGCCGATTCGTCGGGCTTCTTCTACATCCGGCTGGATGCGAATCACCGTCCGTCGCGGGTCTATCTGCACCTGCTCGGTACGGATGAGGCGGCTGATCGTCTTGTCCACGAGGAACAGGATGCCGGCATGTTCGTTTCGATCAGCGAGACGCAGTCGGGCGCCTATCTGCTGATCGAGGTCGGTGACCACGAAACCTCCGAGGTGAGGCTGGTCGACCTCGCAGCCCCGACGCAGCCGCCACGCCTCGTCCATCCGCGCGAGGTCGGGCTGCGCTATGATGTTGAGCATCATGGCGACCGCTTCCTGATCCTGACGAACAAGGACGGGGCCGAGGATTTCAAGATCATGCAGGCCCCCGTGGCTGCGCCAGAAATCGGCAACTGGACGGATCTGGTGCCCTACCGCGCTGGCTGCATGATCATCTCGCATGTCTGCCTCAAGGGCCGGCTGGTCCGCATGGAGCGGGAGAATTCGCTGCCGCGCATCGTCATCCGGGACCTCGCCAGCGGCGAGGAAGGCGCGATCGCCTTCGATGAGGAAGCCTATGGCCTTGGCATGGATGCGGGCCTCGAATTCGACACTGACTGGCTGAGATTCACCTATGCCTCGATGGCGCGGCCGGCGGAAACCTACGATTACAACATGGCGACGCGCGAACGCATCCTGATCAAGCGGCAGGAGGTGCCCTCGGGCCATGATCCGGCCAACTACACGGTCAGACGCGTGTTCGCCACGGCAGGGGACGGGGCTGTGATCCCCGTCTCGCTGCTGCACCGCGCCGATCTCGACCTCGACGGCACGGCGCCTTGCCTGCTCTATGGCTATGGCTCGTACGGATCGTCGATGTCGGCCTCGTTCCGCGTCAGGCCGTTGTCCCTCGTCGATCGCGGCTTCGTCTATGCCATCGCCCATGTCAGGGGCGGCACGGAGAAGGGCTGGAACTGGTACCAGGACGGCAAGCTGAGCAGGAAGCCCAACAGCTTCACTGACTTCATCGCCGTCGGCGAGGAACTGGCCCGGCTTGGTTACACCCGCGCAGGCCGGATCGTTGCCGAAGGCGGCAGCGCGGGCGGGCTCCTGATGGGCGCGGTGGCAAACCTCAAGCCGGACCTGTTCGCCGGGATCATCGCGGATGTGCCCTTCGTCGACGTGCTCAACACCATCATGGACGCGAGCATGCCGCTGACGCCGCCCGAATGGCCGGAATGGGGCAATCCGATCACCGACGAAGAGGCCTTCCGCACGATCCGGAGCTATTCGCCCTACGAGAACGTCACCGCCCAGACCTATCCTCCGATCCTCGCGATCGCCGGACTGACGGATCCGCGCGTCACTTACTGGGAACCGGCAAAGTGGGTGCAGCGCCTGCGCGACCGCATGACTGGCGGCGGGCCGGTAATGCTGCACATCAATATGTCGGCCGGCCATGGCGGCTCCGCCGGACGCTTCGATTCGCTGAAGGAAACCGCGCTGGCCTATGCCTTTGCGATCAAGGCGGCGAATGACTTCAGATCCCTGGGCGAAGGCACGGTCTGATGCGGCTCCAGCGGGAAACCTCCCATCTGGTCATCATCGATGTGCAGGAGCGGCTGCAGCCCGCTGTGCTGGAGCCGGATGGCATGTTGCGGAATCTCGGGCTCTTGTTGTCCGCCGCCACCCGGCTCCGTGTACCCGCGACCCTGACGGAACAGTATCCGAAGGGTCTCGGGCCAACCGTCGCGGGCCTGCAGCAGCAGCTTCCGCCCTGGGCCTTGACCGTGAAAAAGACGAGTTTTTCGGCCTTCGGCGCCCCTCACTTCGCGGAACGGTGTGAGGAGTTGCGCATCGGAGGGCGCGGGACGCTCGTGGTCTGCGGGGCGGAAACGCATGTCTGCGTGCTGCAGACCGTGCTTGACGCGCGGCTGGCGGGCTACCGTGTCGCCCTCGTCGTGGATGCGGTCTCGAGCCGCGCGCCGATCAGTATCCGCACGGGGCTTGACCGTGCCTCGGCAGCAGGAGCGGAGATCGTGACGACGGAGATGGTCGTGTTCGAGTGGCTCGAGAAAGCCGGCACCGCGGACTTCAAGGCGCTCGCGCCACTGATCAGGGGGCCGGGTTGATCGCGCCGCCGTCGCGCGATCAATGAAGGCGTCAGACGTCTCAGGCCCCCGCAGACAGGCCCCGCGAGCGCCGGTCTGCCATGAACAGCTTCAACTCGTCCATGGACATGAACAGGTGCTGCTCATCGGGCGTGGTCACCCTGATCCGCCCATCCGCCAGCATGGCGTAGGTACTGTCGCCAACCTTGTAGGCCGCGATGATGCCCTCGTCGGACGACACCGGTTCCGGCGTGGCGTCCGACGCGGCGACACTTGCGAGAACAGGCTCATCCGGCGCGGTGGAGGCTGGGACATCGTTTGATTTGTCTTCGAGCAATTCAGGCGGGGCGGCCTTTGCCTCGTGGTTGAGAACAAGCGGCGCTGACCGGAGGTCGGCCCTGAGATCGTCGAAGATCGCATCGAGAGGCGTCGGCTGTTCAGGCTCAACCTCGAAGGGATAAGGTTCGGCAGGCTGAAACCGGCTCACAGTTGGCGGCATCTCCGCCTTCAGGATCCTGACGGCGTCGTCGACCTTCGCCAGCAGATCATCCGTCTGCAGCGCCGGCAAGGCCGGGCTTTCGGCAGTTTGATCCTCCTCGACCGCGCTTGACACGGGATGCAGTGAAGCCGGCATCTCGCGCGCCAGATCGGGGCCGCGTTCGATTTCGCGCAGAAGATCGTCAAGCGAGGCGCGATCCTGATCGCTGATCGCAGGGGTTGAAACAGGATCGGCCGGAACCCCGTCAGAGCGAACGGCCTCGACCGCAGCCGTCAAGGCAACAGCGCCACCGACGCCGGACAGGGCGGGCTCGGGAACGTCGTCTGTCTTGTTTATTGCCTCGGTGAGGCCAGGTGCCGTTTCCTGTGCGGAATTGACGGAGCCGAATATGGACTTGGCCGCCATGGCGAGCCCACCTGCTGCGACGCCGGCGACTGCAACAGGCGGCAGCGCAGCGGCTGGTGCCGCCTCCGCAGGCGGGGGTGTGGCCGACAACGTGCGGGTTGGCTCCACAGGAGCAGCCCTTTCCCAGCGAGCAGCCGTGCCGGGGGCAGGCTCCCGAGGTGCGGCTTCGCCGGCGGCAGGCGCTTCAAAGGCCGGGATGACGGCCCTGTCGACCGCCCTTTCCGCCCGCAACGCCAGGATATCCTCACGCAAGGCCTTCAAACGGATCAGGACCGTTCCGATCAGCACACAGATCAGCCCGGCGGACGCGAGAACCGCGCCGGCCATGACCAGCGCGCCACCCCAATCAAGCATGTAGTAAGGGGCGCCCCAGCCAACCAGTCCGAGCCCGGCCAGAAGCAACACAACCCCGACAAACTGTCCCAACCGCCCCAAAGCATCCGCTCCCGCATTCGTGCAACCACATCAGGCCTCAGCGTGTGTCATACAACCTATCCGGACAATTGCCAATTTAGCCAAGTCGTGCGGGCGACGCCCGGTTGCTGTTGCGCCTCCGGCAGCTTAACTAGGGTTCACGTCGTCCGGCAGCCGCCGGGCGCGAGCCGGACGGTTCCGCAAAAGCGGTCCGCTGGCCTGTCCATTGTCCTGAGGAGACGTCGATGTCGTTCACGCTGCCGGATCTGCCCTATGCCCATGATGCGCTTCAGCCCTACATGTCGAAGGAGACGCTGGAGTACCATCACGACAAGCACCACCTCGCCTATGTGAACAACGGCAATAACCTGATCAAGGGCACCGAATTCGAGGGCAAGAGCCTCGAAGAGATCGTGAAGGGCTCATTCGGCAAGAATGCGGCGCTGTTCAACAATGCCGGGCAGCATTTCAACCACATGCATTTCTGGAAGTGGATGAAGCCGAACGGCGGCGGCAACATTCCCGGCACGCTTGAAAAGGCCATCGTCGAGGCCTTCGGCTCCGTCGCCAAGATGAAGGAGGACTTCATCGCGGCCGGCGTCGGCCAGTTCGGATCGGGCTGGCATTGGCTGGCCGTGCAGGGCGGCAAGATCGTTGTGATGAAGACCCCGAACGGCGAAAGCCCGCTGGTGCATGGCGCCATGCCGATTCTCGGCAACGATGTCTGGGAGCACAGCTACTACATCGACTACCGCAACCGCCGCCCGGATTATTGCAAGGCGTTCATCGAGAACCTCGTGAACTGGGAGTATGTGGCGGAGTTGTATGCCGCCGCGACAAAGTAAGCGTCTTGCAGCGTGACCGGAACGGAACGGGGCCTCGCGGCCCCGTTTTCATGTCGGGCCAAGCCCTGCGAAGCGGGCCACGGCCCAATTGGCAGGCAGCGCCCCGACGAGCAGCGCAGCATGCTCCAGCGGCCGCGTCGCCTGCACAGGGTCAAGGCGCACGAGTTCGTCATCGATATGGCCCGGATGGCACATGACAAGATGACGCGGACCGGGCGCGACCAGAAAGCGCGCCATGTCGTCGGCGACATCACGAGCCGGATCGAAGGGCGAAACGCCGGCGAAGCCCCGGTTGGTTGCGAAGCCGGCTGACCGCGCAGCCGTCCCGAAGCCTGCGGCAAGGCCGCTGATGGCGAGCGCCTTGGCGACAGCGACGCCACGCGCGCGAACGGCGCCGATGCTGTCATAGGGGTCCCGCAGATACGGCTTTGCGCCCGGATAGCGTCGCAGAAGCTCGGCCAGCACAAGCCGGCGCAGGCCGGGCATGGCTTGGACATGCTGATGACCATCGACGAAATCCGGCGCGCGGCCCATCACGTCTTCGAACGCATCGAGTTGCCGCGTGATTTCGGCGGCAATCTCGTCGCGCGCGGCCGGCGACAGCAGCGCCGCGCGGATGACCGCTCCGAGGGAGGGCAACTCACCGCCGGCAGCCAGGCGTGGCATGGGTCCGAGGGGAGCGGCGCAGGTCAGATTGAGATGCAGCCCGATGTCCATGGCGCCGGCATGCCGCGCGATCTCGCGGGCCCAGTTGCGCCAATGCGGCCGGTTGGTCATCGCGCCGGTTGCGCTGAGCCGCCCCGCAGCAGCCAATTCGATGATGCTACGGCTGACCCCCTCGGTCAGGGCGAAATCATCGGCGCAGAGCACGAAACGGGTCATGTTCGGTTCACATCCGGGACGTCATTCTCCACCAGCACATGCGACAATCGGCCTGCCAAAGCAAACCACACTGTACTTCGGGCTTGTTGGAGGCGCGCCGATCCGCTTCTGTGCCGACAAGCTGACCCCAGACGACATATGGAACCGACGTGGCGACACCTGTCCTACCCAGCCCTGAAATTGAGCTTTCGGTTGTCATTCCGGTTTTCAACGAGGCGCGCAATCTCAGGCCGCTGGTCGAAGCCCTGCGTCCAGTGCTCGACCGTGAAACCTCCGGATGGGAGGTGATCTTTGTCGATGACGGAAGCGCCGACGATTCGCTTGCCGTCATCAGGGATCTCAACAGAGCCGATGCGCGGCTGCTAGCGGTTTCGTTCAGCCGCAATTTCGGCAAGGAAATCGCCATTGCGGCAGGTCTTGACCGTGCCCGCGGGCGCGCCGTCGCCATCATGGACGCTGACCTGCAACACCCGCCTGCGGTGCTGGCGACCTTCCTCGCCAGATGGCGCGAGGGCTACAGCATGGTCTATGGCGTGCGCTCGGACCGCAATGGCGAAAGCCAGCTCAAGCGCAGCTTCGCGCGCGCCTTCTACAAGCTGTTCGAGCGCTTCGGCGAGACGCGCCTGCCGGAGGGGGCGGGAGATTTCAGGCTGATGGACCGCAAGGCCGTCGACGCGCTGTGCTTGATGGGCGAGCGCGCGCGCTTTTCGAAGGGGCTCTACGCCTGGATCGGCTTCAGAAGCGTCGGCGTCGAGTTCGACGTGGCCGACCGGCTGCACGGCGCGACCAAATTCAACTTCCGCAAGCTGTTCAGCTTTGCTTTCGACGGCATCTCCTCCTTCTCGACAGTGCCGCTGAAGATCGCCACCTATATGGGCGTCCTTATCGCGATTTTCGCGACGGGGCTGGCGACCTTCTATGCGCTGCGGACCCTGCTGTTCGGCACCGACCTGCCCGGCTTTCCGACGCTGGTGGTGTCGATCATGTTCTTCTCCGGCATCCAGCTGATTTCGCTTGGGTTGATCGGCGAATATGTCGGCCGCATCTTCGCCGAGGTGAAGCGCCGCCCGCTTTATCTGGTCGGCGAACATGTTGGGATTGCCGAGGACCAGCAGAAAAAGCCCGCAGCGATCCCCTGAGCGCCTGATCCGGCCCGCGCATGGTTGACCGCATCCTGCAGCCGCGCAACGGTCCCGCCTGACCATGTTCACGAAGATTCTCTCGGTTGGCGGTTTCACGCTGCTCTCGCGCCTCACGGGGTTCGTGCGCGACATCGTGCTGGCCGCCATCCTCGGCGCCAACCAGATGATGGACGCCTTCGTGGTGGCGCAACGCCTGCCGAACCAGTTCCGCGCCATCTTCGGCGAAGGCGCATTTTCCTCAGCCTTCATTCCATCCTACAGCCGCCTGCGCGAGCAGGCCGGGGTCGCGGCGGCG
>JAPLOW010000203.1 GCA_026400555.1 Hyphomicrobiales bacterium | reverse complement strand
TCCCGCAACGGTCGCGACTCCGCAGGCCGTCGTCTTGGCGTCAAGAAGTTCGGCGATCAGGCTGTGGTGGCCGGCAACATCATCGTGCGCCAGCGCGGCACCAAGGTCCGTGCCGGCGCCAATGTCGGCATGGGCGTCGACCATACGCTGTTTGCGCTCACCGATGGCCGCGTCAAATTCGGCACCAAACTTGGCCGTTCCTTCGTTGCGGTCATTCCGGCCCAAGAGGCCGCGGAATAAGGCGGGACAGGACACCATCCTGATCCGCCGGTCACATCGACCCGGTTGATCAGGACAGGGACCCGGAAGGGCCAGCCAGATCAGGACGACAGGGAAGATGGGACCGCCCATCTTCCTTTTTTCTTGTCTGGCCAAACCCCGGGAGGGTCCCATGACCACCATTTCGAGCGAGGCGGGTACAGCAACACCCCTGTTTCCGGACGTGACGCGCGATGATGTGTTTCGTCTCGAGACCCGCCGCCTCTGGCTACGCTGGCCGCGCCATGCGGATGCGCCTGCGCTGCGCACCTTCGCGGGCCTGCGCGAGGTTGCGGAAATGACCGGCACCTGGCCGCATCCACTGCCGGATGGCGAGCCCGAGCGCCGCATCTTCGAGGCGCGCAAGGCCAATGCGACCGGGGCCAGCCTGGTGCTTGCGATGACGCCGCGCGGCCGGCCAAACCTGCAGATCGGTGTGATCGGCGTGGCACGCGGAAAGCCTGGCGTCAGCGAGGCCGATGTCGAGATCGGCTACATGCTGCATCCCGACCATTGGGGTCAGGGGCTCGCCGTGGAAGCCGTCCAGTCCGTGCTCGACACCGTGTTCGGCTACACGGGCACCCGGACGGTGGGCGCCCTGGCGCGGGTTGTGAATCCGGCTTCGCGGCGCGTGCTCGAGAAGTGCGGCTTCCGGCACACCGGTTCGATGCTTCGCGACCAGCCGGTGCGGGGCGGCATGATTCCCTGCGACGGGTTTGTGCTGGACCGCAAGACCTGGGCCGCGCTTGTCAACTGGAGCCACAACGCGCCGGTCCGGGTGCCGGCCAAACCCATGGCGGAAGATGGCGGCCCGGCGCTGAACTGTGCGTGATCGCTGCATCTGTTGCCATAATGGCCACGTAGGCAAGGGACATCACAGGAGTTGTCAATGTCCCTTCCCACCCTTAGTCGCCGTCACCTTGTTGCCGGCGTTGCCGCCTTAACCGCGCTGCAAAGTGCGCCAGCCCTGGCGATGGCTCGGCCGAAACTCGTCCTGCATGAGTGGTTCCGCGGCCCGACCCATGCCGTCGGCCGCTTTCGCAACAACTTCACCGGGGATAAGCGCAAGCTGTCGGTCGATCTGATGGGCCGCTGGAACGGCAAGGTGCTATCGCTGTTCGAGGACTTCTTCTATGCCGATGGCGAGCGCGACCAGAAGACCTGGTTCTTCGAGCGCACCGGGGACGGCACCTATGTCGGGACACGCGACGACGTTGTGTCGCCGGCTCAGGTGACAACGCCCGCGCCCGATACCGTCAGGTTCGGTTACACCGCCGATCTCAAGCTTCCGTCCGCAACCATGCGTCTTGATTTCGACGACACCCTGACGCTGCGGCCCGACGGAACCGTTTTCAACCGCGCCGTCGTGTCGCGCTTTTTTATTCCCGTCGGAACCGTCGAACTCGTGTTCCGCAAGGGCCACCTGCCTGCCCGGCTCAAGCGAAGCGGCGGCGCATGAGACGGATTCCCAGGCGGCGGCGCTTCGGATAAGCTGGCCGGATGAACAACCTGTCACCGGCCCGGGCTGGCAGCTCACCCTTCGGCCCCACCGGCCCGGCACGGCCCCTGCCTGCGCAGTCGCCGCGCATCGGGCTGGTCGATCTGGTGCGGGGGCTGGCGCTGGCGGCGATGGTCGTGTTCCACAGCGCCTGGAACCTGTCCTTCCTCGGCTTCGTGCAGACTGACATCTCGGCCGATCCGGGCTGGCGCCTGTTCAGCCATGTGATCGCGGGCAGTTTCCTGCTGCTCGCCGGACTGAGCCTCGGGCTGGCCCATGGCCGTCTGCTGCGCCCCGATCCGTTCCGCGACCGGGTGGTGATCATCGCGGGGGCGGCCCTGCTGGTGACGCTCGACACCTGGGTTGCGTTGTCGGACCGGCTCGTGCTGTTCGGAATCCTGCACTGTATCGCGCTTGGATCGCTGCTGTGCCGGCCGCTGCTGCGGGGGGCGTGGTGGGCTCCTGCCATCGTGGCCATACCGGTCGGCCTCTTGCCCCTGGCCAGCGGCCATCCGTTGTTTGCGGGCCTGCAAGGCGTGATCGCGGCAAGCCCGCTGCATGGCCTATGGCAGTATAGCGGGCTCAGCGTGCTGCCACCGATCACTGTGGACTTCGTGCCGATCTTCCCGTGGTTCGCCATCATGCTGGTGGGCCTGTCCCTGGGCCTCAGGCTGGCGCGCGGCGCAGGGGCGGGGCGGCTGGCGGCCGTCATCTTGCCGCGGCCTCTGGCGCCGCTCGCTTGGGCCGGGCGGCGGAGCCTGCCGATCTATCTGATCCACCAGCCGGTTCTGATCGGCGCGCTGATGCTCGTCAGCTTTATGATGCCGGGTTTGACGGCGGGCCTTGCCTCACGGGCAGAGGGAACCTTCAGGCGCGACTGCGTGCAGGAGTGCCGCAGCTCGAACTCGCAGGAGGTCTGCAACCGAAGCTGCAATTGCGTGATCGAGACGCTGCGCCAGGATTCGGCGCGCTTCAAGTCGATCGTCATCGAGGGGCGCAACGACAAATCCTCCACCGACGGGATCAACGCTGCCGTGATCATGTGCTTCAGGCCGCCGGCCAGCGGCGGATGAGTGTTTGCCCTGCGCGGGCGAACAGGGTTGACCTTCCTGTCCAATCGGACCAAACGAAAGCGCTCAGGACCGTGCCGATGCTTCCCGAAGCCCCGGCATGGGTCAGTTCGGCACGAGTGCGCCCGTTTTCGGGCGCCCGCCATGGATCGGCAACAATGAAATTTCTCGATCAGGCCAAGATCTACATCAAGGCGGGTGACGGCGGGGCGGGCTCCGTCTCGTTCCGCCGCGAGAAGTTCATCGAACATGGCGGACCCGACGGTGGCGACGGCGGGCGCGGCGGCGATGTCTGGGCCGAGTGCGCGGATGGCCTCAACACGCTGATCGATTTCCGTTACGCCAAGCACTTCAAGGCCAAGACCGGAGGTCATGGCATGGGCAAGCTGAGGGCGGGCGGCAAGGGCGCGGATGTCGTGCTGCGCATTCCGCCCGGCACGCAGGTCTTCGAGGAAGACGGCGAGACCCTGATCTGTGACATCACCAAGGCCGGGGAACGGGTGTTGCTGGCCCGTGGCGGCAATGGCGGCTTTGGCAATGCCTATTTCAAGACCTCCAGCAATCAGGCCCCGCGCCGGGCCAATCCGGGGTTGCCCGGCCATGAGGCCACCATCATCCTGCGGCTCAAGCTGATCGCCGATGCCGGTCTGGTGGGTCTGCCCAATGCGGGCAAATCGACCTTTCTTGCAGCAGTCACCTCGGCCAAGCCGAAGATTGCCGACTATCCCTTCACCACGCTGCATCCGGGCCTTGGCGTGGTCCGGGTCGACCAGCGGGAATTCGTGCTCGCCGACATTCCCGGCCTGATCGAAGGGGCGCATGAGGGTCTTGGGCTTGGCGACCGTTTCCTCGGCCATATCGAGCGCTGCCGCGTCCTCCTGCATCTTGTTGACGGCACGTCCGAGCATGCTGGCAAGGCCTACAAGATCGTCCGCAAGGAGCTTGAGGCCTATGGCGGCGACTTGACCGACAAGCCGGAGATCATCGCCCTGTCGAAGGTCGATGCGCTCGACCCCGCGACGCTGAAAGAACAACTTGCGCGCCTGAAGCGTGCCGCCAAGCGAACCCCGATCATGCTGTCGGCGGCCTCCGGCGACGGCGTCGATGCCGCCTTGCGGGCGCTGCTGGTGATCATCGACCAGGCGCGTGTCGACGACGCCAGCGCCAAGGCCCCGGCGACGGAGACCGGCTGGCAGCCGTAAGACCCGACCCGGCTTTTCAAGGACGCCGAACTCAGGCACACAGACAGTACAATCAGCGACACCACCGTGCAGATTCCCCAGCCTTCCCTCGCGCAGTTCAGGCGCATCGTCATCAAGGTCGGCTCGGCGCTTCTGGTTGACCGGCAGAAGGGCCGCGCCCGTCATGGCTGGCTCGCGGCGCTGGCCGAGGACATCGCCGAACTTCACGCGCGGGGCGCGGATGTGCAGGTGGTCTCGTCGGGGGCCATTGCGCTCGGGCGCACGGTGCTTGGCATGCCCGGTGGCACCTTGCGGCTGGAAGAGAGCCAGGCGGCGGCCGCAGTGGGGCAGATCGCGCTTGCGCGCATCTGGGCGGAGGCGCTCAGCCATCACGGCATCACGGCCGGCCAGATCCTGGTCACCCTTGCTGATACAGAAGAACGCCAGCGTTATCTCAACGCCCGCGCCACGATCGGGCGGCTGCTTGAGATGCGGGCCGTGCCGGTGATCAACGAGAACGACACCGTGGCGACGAGCGAGATCCGCTACGGCGATAATGACCGTCTGGCGGCCCGCGTGGCGACAATGACGGGTGCCGACCTGCTGGTCCTGTTCTCCGACATTGACGGGCTTTACACGGCGCCCCCTGCTACCAATCCGGCAGCGCAGCATATCCCGGTGGTGCCGCGCATCACCGCCAGTATCGAGGCGATGGCGGGCGGTGCGGCGTCGGACCTGTCGCGCGGCGGCATGACCACCAAGATCGAGGCCGGCAAGATCGCGGTGTCGGGCGGCACGCATATGGTCATCGCCGATGGGCGGCCGAAGAATCCGCTGAGCGCCATCGCGAACGGCGCGCGCTGCACCTGGTTCCTTACCACCTCGACGCCAGCCACCGCGCGCAAGGTCTGGATTGCCGGCTCGCTTGAGCCGCGCGGAGTGATTCATGTCGATCCGGGCGCGGCCCGCGCCCTTGCCGGCGGCGCAAGCCTGCTCCCGGTGGGCGTCCGCAAGGTCGACGGCGATTTCCAGCGCGGCGATGCGGTCATCATCCGGGACATCAACGGCACTGAACTTGGCCGCGGGCTTGTCGCCTATGATGCGGTCGAGGCGCGGGCTGTGATTGGTAAGCTGTCAAAGGACATTGAGGCGGTGCTGGGCCATGCCGGGCAGGCCGAGATGATTCACAGGGACGACATGGCGCTCGTGATCGGCTAATCTTGGATCGTTGGCCGCGCGGAGTGGTCTCAATGCAGGCAGAATGCAGATGAATGTCGTGGCAACAGTGCCGAAGGATGCAGCCGAGGCGGATATCGCCGGACTGATGCGGCAGATCGGGCTGAGGGCGAAGGCGGCCCAGCGCGCGATCATGCTGGCGGCGCCCGAGGCCAAGAACGCGGTGCTGCTGGCTGCCGCCGCGGCCATTCGCGAGTCCGCACCGGCGGTGCTCGCCGCCAACACCCTCGATCTGGCTGATGCACGTGAAGCCGGGCAGACAGCAGCCTTCATCGATCGGCTGCTGCTCACGCCAGCGCGCATCGAAGGCATCGCCCGTGCGGTCGAGGAGATCGCGTCGCTGCCCGATCCGGTCGGCAAGGTCCTGGCCCGGATTGAACGCCCGAACGGTCTCGTCATCGAACGTGTGGCCACGCCGCTTGGCGTGATCGCCGTGATTTTCGAAAGCCGCCCCAATGTCACGGCCGATGCCGGCGCGCTGTGCCTGAAGAGCGGCAATGCGGCCATCCTTCGTGCAGGCTCGGACAGCCTGCGCACATCATCGGTCCTGGCGGACGCCATGCGCAGCGGGCTCGCCAGTGCCGGCCTGCCAGCAGACGCGCTCCAGCTTGTGCCCTCCCGCGACAGGGCGGCGGTCGGCGCGATGCTCGCCGGACTTGATGGTGCGGTGGACGTCGTGGTTCCGCGCGGCGGAAAAAGCCTCGTCGAGCGCGTCCAGAGGGATGCGCGTGTGCCGGTCTTCGCCCATCTCGATGGCAACTGCCATGTCTATGTCCATGCTCGGGCCGATCTGGGCATGGCGCGGGCCATCGTTCTCAATGCCAAGCTGAGGCGAACGGGCGTCTGCGGCTCCGCCGAGACCCTGCTGGTCGACCGCGCCGTCGCCGAGACACATCTTCAGCCCCTGGTTTCGATGCTGCTCGATGCCGGCTGCGCGGTGCGGGGCGATGACGAGACGAAGCGTGTCGACAACCGGGTCAGCGATGCCGTCGAGGCCGACTGGGGCACCGAATATCTCGACGCCATCATCGCCGTGAAGGTGGTCGGCGGCCTTGACGAAGCGATCGCCCATGTCGAGCGCTACGGCTCCCACCACACCGATGCGATCGTCACCGCTGACAGCGTGGCAGCACGCCGCTTCCTGGCCGAGGTCGATTCGGCCATCGTGCTGCACAACGCCTCGACGCAGTTCGCCGATGGCGGCGAGTTCGGCTTTGGTGGCGAAATCGGCATCGCCACCGGGCGCATGCATGCGCGCGGGCCCGTCGGCGTCGAGCAGTTGTGCTCCTACAAGTATCGCGTGCTCGGCACGGGCCAGATCCGGCCTTGAGCGACGGTGTCTTTCCCCATGCGGCGCGGGGCCTGCGCGTCGGCCTGCTGGGCGGCTCGTTCAATCCCGCCCATGACGGGCACCGCCTCGCCAGCCTCACGGCCCTGCGCAGGCTCGGCCTTGATCAGATCTGGTGGCTGGTTACGCCCGGCAACCCGCTGAAGGACAACCGCGCGCTGCCGTCCCTTTTGGAACGCATCGCCCGCGCGGCCGAGGTGGCCAACCATCCCCGCATTGCGGTAACCGGAATCGAGGCCAGGCTCGGGACCCGGTTCACCGCCCAGACGCTATCGGCGCTGAAGGGCCGCTATCCGGGCGTGCGCTTCGTCTGGCTGATGGGCTCCGACAACCTCGCCCAGTTCCACCGCTGGCAGAACTGGCGCGGCATCGCCCGGATGATGCCGATCGGCGTGATCGACCGACCGGGATCAACCCACAAGGCCATGCGCTCGCGCGCCGCCATCGCGCTGGGACGCTGGCGGCTGGATGAGAGCGACGGGCTGCTGCTGCCCACCGAAAAGGCTCCGGCCTGGATGTTCCTGCATGGCCGGCGCTCGGCCCTGTCGTCGACGGCCTTGCGCGGACGCGTGAAAACATTGAACCTGAGGCGCTGACGCGGTATGATCTCATCAAAGCGGTCAAGGCCGCACCTTCCGCATGAGGACATCACGCTGATCACGCCCGTCGCGCCTGAAACGGCCAAACCACCGCGTCGCAAGACGTCCGCCAAGTCTCCTGCAGCCATCTCCGCCATGGCCGCCGATGCGCCGAAGGCGCAGGCCGCCCCGCCACAGCCTCCGTCCGATACGCTCGCTCTGGCCACCCATGCGCTGGAGGAGATGAAGGCCGAGGACACGATCATCATCGATCTTGAGGGCAAGACCTCGATTGCCGACCAGATGATCATCACCTCCGGTCGCTCCAACCGCCATGTCGGGTCCATCGCCGATGAGGTGGTCAAGACGATGAAGGATGCTGGACATGGCAGCCCGCGCGTTGAGGGCGTCCCGCATTGCGACTGGGTGCTGATCGACTGCGGCGATGTCATCGTGCATGTCTTCCGCCCGGAAGTGCGGCAGTTCTACAATCTGGAAAAGATGTGGGGCGTCGATCGCCCGACCGAAGCGACAAGCTGACGTTCCAGCTCCATGCGCCTTCAGTTGCTCGCGGTGGGACGGCTCAAGGACGGCCCCGAGCGGGTGCTGTGCGAACGCTACGCCGCGCGCATCCATGACAGCTGCAGGCCGCTGGGCTTTGCCGGCCCAGACATCGTCGAACTGGCCGAGAGCCGCGCGCGCCGCCCGGAGGACCGCAAGGTCGAGGAAGCGTCGTCTTTCAGGGCGAAGCTGCCCGGCGGCCTGCTGATCGCCCTCGACGAACACGGCAGGAGCATGGGCAGCACAGACTTCGCCCACAGGCTCGCGCGCGAGCGGGACGCCGGCCTAGCCCATGCCAGTTTTCTGATCGGCGGCGCGGACGGGCTTGATCCCGCCCTGCGCGAACAATGTGCGCTGGCGCTGTCATTCGGGGCGCTGACCCTGCCGCACCAGCTCGTGCGGGTTCTGGTGCTGGAGCAACTCTACCGGGCGCTGACGATTCTGGGCGGACACCCCTATCATCGCGTCTGACTGGACAGATGATTCGATGGCGCGACCCCTGATCTCCCCGTTTCTATCCGCGCGCCGGCATGCCGCCGCGGTGGGTGCCGCCCTATGGCTTGTGCTGACGGCGCCCGTCTCCGCGCAGGCTCCAACGCTGGCCGATCAGGAGGCCCTTGCCCAGGAAACCGAAATCAAGCGCAGCCAGCGCGTGGCGCGGGATGCTGAGCTCAAGGCCGTTGAACAACAGCTGGCGACGAACTCCGCCGCGCGCGCAAGGCTGGATGCCGAGTTGCGCGAGATCCGGGCTGACCGGACGCGCCTCAACACGGCCCTGATCGAGACCACCCGCCGTTTGCAGGCTACCGAAAGCCGGATCGCGGCGCTGGAGGNNNNCGCTTGCCTCCAGCGAGCAGGCGATCCGCCGCTCGCTGGATGGCCGCCGCGGCCTGATCGGCGATGTACTGGCTGCCCTGCAGCGCATGGGCCGGCGCCCGCCGCCTGCGGTGCTGGTCCGGCCCGAGGATGTGCTCGACGCCGTGCGCGCCTCGATCCTGATGGGGGCCGTGCTGCCCGAGTTGCGCGGCGAGGTCGAGGCGCTGGCGGGCGATCTTGCCGAACTGGTGCGGCTGCGGGATGCAGCGGCGCGCGACCGGGCGAGCGTGGCCACCGAATTTGCCCAGTTTGCCGAGGAGCGGCAGCGGCTCGCGGGGCTGGTCGAGGCCCGGCGCGTGCGCGAGGCAGCGGCCGAGGGCGAGGCCGCCGACAGCCAACGCCGGGCGCTTGCGTTCGGGCGCGAGGCCGCGGGTCTGCGCGAGCTGATCGAGCGGTTGGAAGGTGACATCACGGCGACGACCCGTCGCGCGCAGGAGGCCCGACTCAATGCCGAGGCGCAGACCCGCGAGACACGCGAGCGGATGGCGCAACTGGCTTTTCGCGATCCGTCGCGGCTGGCGCCGCAATCAGCCTTCCAGGACCTGCGCGGGCAGCTCCTGCTGCCTGTTGCGGGATCACAATTGCGTGGGTTCGGCGCGGCGGACGGGTTCGGCGGCACGGCGCGCGGCATCTCCTACACGACGCGCCCCGGGGCGGTGGTTGCCGCGCCTTCCGATGGCTGGGTGGCCTTTGCGGGGCCGTTTCGGACGTTTGGGCAGATGGTTATCCTGCATATGGGCGGCGGCTACCACATCCTGCTGGCCGGACTGCAACGGACCGATGTCACGCGCGGGCAGTTCGTACTTGCCGGCGAACCGCTCGGGGTCCTGGGCGAAACGCCGGAAGGTTCCCCGGTCGCATTAGGGGATGGCAATGGCCAACCAATTCTCTATGTTGAGTTTCGCAAGGACGGTCAGTCGATCGATCCTGAGCCGTGGTGGGCGAAGACACAGGGCGACAAGGTTCGCGGATGACAATGCGCAAGATTTCATTGCTGATGGCGGGTGCGGTGATTGGAGCGGGGCTGACAGCCGTCACCCTGCGAACCAATCTGATGAGCGCGACCAGCGCGGTCGCGGCCAATGCGGAGACCTATCGCAGTCTCAATCTGTTTGGCGACATCTTCGAGAAGATCCGGACGGACTATGTCGAGAAGCCGGATGAGCGGAAGCTGATCGAAGCCGCCATCAACGGCATGCTCACCTCGCTCGACCCGCATTCGGGCTACCTCGACCCGAAGAGCTTCCGGGACATGGACATCGACATGCGCGGCCGTTTCGGCGGGCTCGGCATCGAAGTCACCATGGAAGAAGGCACGCTCAAGGTCGTGACGCCGATCGACGACACGCCGGCCTTCCGCGCCGGTATCATGACCAATGACCTGATCCGCGAGATCGACGGCGACGCCGTGCAGGGGCTGACCCTGACGCAGGCCGTGGAGAAGATGCGCGGGCCTGTCAATTCCAGCGTCAAGCTGAAGATCGAACGCCCGGGGCGGAAGGAACTGCTCGAATTCACGCTGGTCCGCTCGGACATCGTGGTGCCGGCTGTGCGCGCCAGGATGGAAGGCGACGATGTCGGCTACATCCGCATCTCGACCTTCTCGGAGCAGACCTTCGACGGGCTGCGCCGCGGCATCGAGAAGGCCATGGCGGACGCGCCCGGGGACAAGCTGAAGGGCTTCATCATCGATCTGCGCAATAACCGCGGCGGTCGTCTTGATCAGGCCGTGCTGGTTTCTGACGCGTTCCTGGAACGTGGCGAGATCGTCTCGACACGCGGCCGGAACTCGGATGAGACCCAGCGTTTCAGCGCCAAGTCCGGCGATTTGACACGCGGCAAGCCTGTTGTCGTGCTGATCAATGGCGGCTCGGCCTCGGCGGCCGAAATTGTCGCCGGAGCGATCCAGGATCACAAGCGCGGGCAGGTGATGGGCACGCGCTCGTTCGGCAAGGGGTCGGTCCAGACGATCATTCCGCTCGGCGCCAACGGGGCGCTTCGCCTCACAACGGCGCGCTACTACACGCCATCCGGCAAGTCGATCCAGGCGAAGGGCATCGACCCCGATCTCGTGGTCCTGCAGGACATCCCCGACGAACTCAAGGGCAAGGACGAGACCAAGGGCGAGGCCGGCCTTAAGGGACATCTGTCCGGAGGCGCCAAGCCAGACGAAGAAAAGTCCGGCTCCTCGTCCTACATCCCGACCGACAAGGCCAAGGACAACCAGCTCAACGCGGCGCTCGACCTGCTGCGCGTCGTCAAGCGCGACGCCGCAAATCAGGCCACTCCTGCCGTACCGACCACGCGGCAGAACTGAGCCCGAGACGGATTGCGGGATCGGCTGATGCCGGTCTCGACGGAATCACCGGAAAGCCTCACACTGTGGACGGTGCGCGGAGCTGATTCGCGCGCCCTTTTTCGTGTCCTTCCCTCTGCCGCTTCTCCTGCGGCGCGTGGATGGCGACAGGTTGGGGCTTCAGGTTTGGTCGACGCGCCGGCATCTGATCTGCACAAGCCGCTTGGGGCTCCGAAGCCGAAGAAGGCTGCGCCGTCGTGGCTGAGGCCACTGTTGTCGGTGGTCACGCTGGCGCCGGTGGCTGCTCTGGGTGGCGCTGCACTGTATGTCAGCCTGTTCGGCAATGCCGAGAAAGCGGCGCCGCTGGCGGTTGCCGTGATCGAGACGCCGCCTGCCCGCCCTGCCGCAACGACGCCGCAGTTCAGCTTCTCCATGCAGGACGCGGTGCAGGCAGCCCAAGCGGCGGGGCAACGGCCCGAGAGCAGCGCCGGACAGCTTGAGCAGGAATCGGGCGTCCGGGTCATGCGTCCGGGAGGGGCGGATACGCCAAATTCCGTGATCATCCGCGTGCCGGACGCAACCTCCATCAAGCTCGCCGCTGCTCCGGACAGGCGCCTCGTCGACCGCACGCGCCTTGGCGTACTGCCCAGGACGGGCGAGGACGGGGCGCGTTCCTTCCAGGTCTACGCGCGCCCGGCGCCGACCGGCGGTCCGGTGCAACCGCGCATCGCCATCCTGATCGGCGGTCTCGGCATCTCGGCCTCGACCACCGCTGACGCCATCGCCAAGCTGCCGGGCGAAGTCAGCCTCGCCTTCGCCCCCTATGGAAGCGATCTCGAACGACAGGTGCAACGCGCGCGCGGGGACGGACACGAGGTTTTCCTGCAGGTGCCGATGGAGCCGTTCGACTATCCTGACAATGATCCGGGTCCGCATACGCTGGTGACCGGACCGCAGGCGGGCGAGAATGCCGACCGGTTCCGCTGGGTGCTCAGCCGCTTCAGCGGTTATGTCGGGATCGTCAACTTCATGGGCGCGCGTTTCACCTCTGACGAAGCGACCATGACGCCCGTGATGCGCGAGGCAGCCGAACGCGGCCTGATGGTGGTCGATGATGGATCATCGGGCCGGAGCGTCATGACCCAGGTGGCCTCCGGCTTTCGCACGCCGGCGGTCAAGGCTGATCTTGTTCTTGATCTTGCGGCGCGTGCCGATGCGATCGACCGCGAACTGCAGAGGCTTGAAGTGCTGGCGCGCGAGAAGGGCTTTGCCCTGGCGAGCGCCTCGGCGCTGCCGCTCACCATCGACCGCATCAACCGTTGGGCCCGGACGCTGGAGGCGCGCGGTATCCGGCTTGTTCCAGCCAGCGCGGCGGCGGGCGCCCGCACCATGGCGACAGGGTCGATCCGGTGAAGCCAGGTCCGGAGCCGGACGCCGCCTACCGGCCTTGCGTCGGGATTGCGCTGTTCAACCGCGCCGGGCTGGTCTTCATCGGTCGTCGGGCCGGGTTCTCGGGCGATGACGCGTGGCAGATGCCACAGGGCGGGATCGATCCCGGTGAAACGCCGCGTGATGCGGCGGTTCGGGAGCTTGCCGAGGAGACCGGCGTGACGCAGGTCTCCTTTCTGGCCGAGGCGGCCGATTGGCTGAGCTATGACCTGCCGCCGGACCTCCTAAAAAGCTCATGGCGGGGGCGCTACCGCGGACAGGCGCAGAAGTGGTTTGCCTTCCGCTTCGAAGGCGAAGATTCCCGTATAAACATCCTGGCGCCTCCCGGCGGGCACAAGGCCGAGTTCGCGGAGTGGCGCTGGGAACGGCTTGCCCGGACCCCCGAACTGATCGTCGCCTTCAAGCGCCCGGTTTATGGTCAGGTCGCGAAACTATTTGCCGGCTTTTCGAATTAAACCTACTGTCACGATGTTTAAACAATTGGAGTCGAGACTGACCGGAATGGGCGATTCGGTTGACAGGCTGTATCAGGCGGTTCTTGCGGCGCGGACACGTGACCCCGCCTATTCCCGCACGGCAAAGCTCATCCGCGAAGGCATGCCCAAAATGGCCAAGAAGCTGGTCGAGGAGGCTGCCGAGGTCGGGCTGGATGCTGTTCAGGGCAATCGCGAGGCTGTGATCCTGGAAAGCGCCGACCTGATCTACAACCTCGTCGTCGTGCTGGTCGAGGCCGGCATCACGCCCGATGAGATCTGGCGCGAAATGGACCGCCGCGAGCAATTGTACGGCATCGCGGAGAAGCTGCCGAAAAATCAGGGCGAGTTTCCCGTCGTGCGCGCGACGCCGTTCGTGCGGGGCGTGGCCAAGGTGCGCCGCTGAGGCTTACGCCTCGGGCGTTCTGACGCCCGCCATAGACCACGCACACCAGAAAATCACGCATTGCCTTGATCCGGCCCAATTCTGTGGCGTATGAGAGAATGAACGTTCATTCTCATGCTCGGCGGTCCATGAATCAGCACACGGCGATCGGACAGGACCATCGGACGCGCATCCTTGATGCTGCGCATCGCTGTTTCGTGCGCTCCGGGTTCCATCGGGCCACGATGCAGGATGTGGCCCAAGAGGCGGGCATGAGCGCCGGCAATATCTACCGCTACTTCTCCTCCAAGGACCAGATCGTCTCCGGCCTGTGCGAACGCGACCGGGCTGATCTGGCGAGTTCCTTCATCAGCCTGCGCTCGGCGGCGGACCCGTTTGCCCTGTTCGAGGCGGTCGGACGGCATCATCTGGTGGACGAACCGCGCGCCAAGGCCTTGTTTGCGCTGGATCTGTGGGCGGAAGCGGCCCGCAATCCGCGGCTCGCCGCGATTTGCAACGATTTCGAGCAGGATATCCGCAACCGCATCACCGATTTCGTCGCCCACCTCGTCGAATGCGGGCAGGCCGTGCCGCAGCTCGACGCAGATGCGCTCGTCGAGCTTCTGCTGTGCATGAGCGACGGGCTGCTGGCCCGCCGCGCCCGTGAGCCATCTTTCGATCCCGCGCCGCATGTGGCGCATATTGGCCAGGTCTTCCGCCTTGCCTGTGCGGGGGCTTTCCCCTCGCTTCTGTCGGCGCCTCAGGGCGTGCCCCTTGCCTCCGGTGGAGACTGATCCCGTGTTCCGTTTGCTTGCTTCAGCCCTGTCGCGACCCCTGGCGGCCACCGCGCTGGCCCTTGTTGTTACCGCCGGATTTGCGCCCGCGCTTCTGGCACAGGGGACGGGCGGCGCCACTCCTGCCGCGCCCCGCGCGCCGAGCATTTCGGTCGTCAAGGTCGAGCGGGCGGAGGTCATCTCTGCCATCCTCGTCTCCGGCACCATCATCGCGCGCGAAGAGGTGCTCGTTGCGGCGGAGATCGACGGCCTCGCCATCACCGAGATCCTGGCCGAGGAGGGTGACTCCGTTCAGGCCGGCCAGATCCTGCTGCGGCTCAACCGGGCGGCGCTCGATGTCTTGCTGGCGCAGAACACGGCCAGCCTGCAGCGCAATGCGGCCGCCATCGCGCAGGCCAGGGCCCAGATCGCCGAAGCGGAGGCCAACAAGCTGCAAGCCAACAACGCCCTGTCGCGCGCCCAGACCCTGCGCACTGACGGCATCACCAGCGCCGACACCTTCGACCAACGCCTCGCCGCCTCGCGCGGTGCGGATGCGCGTCTGGTCTCGGCCCGTCAGGCGCTGGTCAGCGCCGAAGCCGACCAGGCCCTGACCACGGCCCAGCGCGGCGACATCGAACTGCGCATCCGGCGCAGCGAGATCAAGGCGCCGCGCGCCGGCGTCATCAGCCGCCGTAATGCGCGGCAGGGCGCGATCGCCAGCATGGCCGCCGCCGAGCCCCTGTTCCGCATCATCGCAGACGGGGCGGTGGAGCTTGAGGCCGAAGTGCCGGAGGCCGACATGCCGCGTGTGGCCATCGGCAAGCCCGTGAAGGTCACACCGGCAGGCGCATTGCAGCCAATCACCGGACAGGTCAGGCTGATCTCGCCCGAGGTCGACCGCCAGACCCGGCTTGGCAAGGTCCGCATCGCGCTGCCGGCCGCCTCGACCAGCGCAGTCGGTGCATTCGGCCGTGGCGTCATCGAGATCGACAGGCGGGTGGGCCTGACCGTGCCTGTCTCGGCCGTCACCTATCGCCGTGACAGCGCTGTGATCCAGGTGGTCGAAGGAACGACCGTGCGTTCGCGCGTGGTCAAGCTGGGGCTGTCAGGGCAGGGACGGGTCGAAATCCTCGAAGGAATCCAGGATGGAGACCTGGTTGTGGCAAGAGCCGGCACTTTCCTCAGGGATGGCGACGTGATCACGCCCGTTCCCACACCCACGCCGTCCAAGGCCATGGCGCTGAACTGAGGCAGCCGCGATGAACATCAATTTCTCCGCATGGTCGATCCGCAAGCCGGTTCCCGCGGTCCTGCTGTTCGTGGTGCTGTGCGTGCTTGGCATCATGAGCTTCATGAAGCTGCCGGTGACGCGCTTTCCGAACATTGACGTGCCGCTGGTTGCGGTCACCGTCACGCAGTCCGGCGCGGCGCCTGCCGAGCTTGAGACGCAGATCTCCAAGCGCGTCGAGGACGCCGTGGCCAATATCGCCGGCGTGAAACGCGTCATCTCGACCCTGACCGATGGCTCGTCGCAGACAGTCATCGAATTCAGGCTTGAGGTAAACACCGACCGCGCGCTGAACGATGTCAAGGATGCGATCTCGAAGATCAGGGCCGACTTGCCGCGCACCGTCGACGAGCCGGTGATCCAGAAGATCGATGTCGAGGGGCAGTCGATCCTGACCTATGCCACGTTCTCGCCTGGCAAGACGCTGGAGCAGCTCTCCTGGCATGTCGACGACGTGATCGCGCGCGAATTGCAGGCCCGCAAGGGGGTCGGCCGGGTTGACCGCTATGGCGGTGTCGACCGGGAAATCCGCATCTCGCTTGATCCGGACCGTCTGCTGGCGCTTGGCGTGACGGCAGCCGAGGTCAACCGTCAGGTCCGCGCCACAAACGTCGATCTCGCTGGCGGACGCGGCCAGATCGGCGGCCAGGAGCAGGCCATCCGGACGCTGGCCGGCGCACGCAGCGTCGCCGAATTGTCGGAAGCCAAGATCATCCTGCCCGGCGGGCGCGAGGTCCGCCTGCATGAACTCGGCACGGTCGAGGACAGCAATTCGGAGCCACGCAGCTTCGGCCGGCTGAACGGCCAGCCGGTGGTGGCGTTTACAGTGTTCCGGTCCAAGGGCGCGAGTGAACTCTCGGTGAAGGAGGTTGTCGAGGACAGCCTCAAGAAGCTGAGGGCGCAGAACCCCGATGTGCAGATCACGCCCATCGACGACGCCGTCGCCTATACGTATGGCAACTACACCTCCGCCATGGAGACACTGCTGGAAGGGGCCGCCCTGGCCGTGCTGGTGGTGCTGGTGTTCCTGCGCAACTGGCGCGCGACCCTGATCACCGCCATCGCGCTGCCACTGTCCGCCATTCCGACCTTCTGGGCCATGGATCTGATGGGCTTTTCGCTCAATCTGGTCAGTCTTCTGGGGATTACGCTCGTCACAGGCATCCTCGTCGACGATGCGATTGTCGAGATCGAGAACATCGTGCGGCACATGCGGATGGGCAAGTCGCCCTACCGCGCCGCGATGGAAGCCGCCGACGAGATCGGGCTCGCGGTGATTGCGATCACGCTGACCATCGTCGCAATTTTTGCACCCGTCTCGTTTATGGGAGGGGTTGCCGGACAATACTTCCGGCAGTTCGGTCTGACCGTCGCGGTGGCCGTGCTGTTTTCGCTGCTGGTCGCGCGGCTGATCACACCGATGATGGCCGCCTATCTGATGCGGCCGGTCAAGCATCAGGAGGCCAGGGATGGCTTCATCATGCGCGCCTATCTCGGCTTCCTCGCCATCACGCTGAAGACGTGGCGGATCGGCTTCGGTCGCTTCAGGCTGCCCATCTCGAACGCTTATCTGACGCTGATCGTCGGCGTCGGTTTTCTGGTCGGCTCGATCTGGGCCACGTCGCTCCTGCCCACCGCCTTCATCCCTGATGAGGACAATTCCCGGATCGTCGCCAATATCGAATTGCCGCCCGGCGCGACGCTGGACGACACGCGCCGAACGACGGACGAGATCGTCAGGCGGCTGCGCGAAGCGCGCGAGGTGCGCCATGTCTTTGCGCTCGGCGGCTCGTCCGCCACGGGCCAGCGCGAGGTGCGGCGCGCGGCGCTGTACATCCGGCTGGTTCCCAAGACCGAGCGCAAGATTGCACAGAAGGACTTCAAGGCTGTCGTCGCCGCCAAGATGGCCGACGTGCCGGACGTGCGGGCCTGGTATGTCAACGAGCGCGGCGAACGCGAGATGGCGTTCTCGATCATGTCGCGCGACGGCGAGGCGCTGGCCGAGGCTGCGGCCCGGCTTGAAGCGCGGATGCGCAAGGTCGACGGCTTTCTCAACGTGGCCGCGAGCGGCTCGCTCACGCGACCGGAAATCCGGGTGACGCCAAAGCTCGAGGAGGCGGCCGAACTGGGGGTCACGCCCGAGGCCATTTCCGAGACGGTCCGGGTCGCGACCATCGGCGATGCCGGGTCAAGCCTCGCCAAGTTCAACACCGGAGACCGGCTGATCCCGATCCGCGTCCAGCTCGATGAAGACGCGCGCACAGATATCCTTCGCCTGCAGTCGCTGCGCGTGACGAATACCTCCGGCAAGTCGATCCCCATCAGTTCAGTGGCCGATGTCCGTTTTGGCGAGGGGCCGTCCTCGATCGACCGCTATGACCGCGTGCGGCGTTCAACCATCGGGGCGGACCTCAAGCGTGGTTTGCCGCTCGGCACCGCGCAGGAGATTTTCCTTGGCATCGTCAAGGACGTCGGGTTGCCGGAGGGCGTCTGGGTGCAGGTGACAGGTGACGCCGAAATCCAGGGCGAAGTGGTGCAGGGCTTCATCACGGCGATGGCGACCGGCCTGATGATCGTCCTTGCGGTGCTGATCTTGCTGTTCGGCTCGGTGTTCCAGCCGATCACCATTCTGCTGTCGCTGCCGCTGTCGTTCGGCGGCGTTGTGCTGGGTCTTCTGATCACCAACAACGCGGTGTCGATGCCGGTCTATATCGGGCTGCTCATGCTGATGGGCATCGTCACCAAAAATGCCATCATGCTGGTCGATTTCGCAGTCGAGTCCGAGGCCAAAGGCCTGGGACGGGTCGAGGCGCTGATCGACGCCGGCCACAAGCGGGCGCGGCCGATCGTGATGACGACCATCGCGATGGCAGCGGGCATGTTGCCGTCAGCCTATTCGCTCGGCGATGGAGGCGAGTTTCGCGCGCCGATGGCGATTGCCGTCATTAGCGGCCTGATCGTGTCGACGGTGCTGAGCCTTGTGTTCGTGCCGTCGTTCTACACTGTGATGGATGACCTCAGCCGTCTCGTCAGCCGCATGTTCGCGCCCTTCCTCGGCAAGAAGGAAGACGAAAGCGACTGGCGGCATGATGACCATCCGGCGCAGGTGTTGCCGGATAACGTCAAGCGGTTGCGGCCCGCAGCGGAATAGCGCCTCCGCCCGGTCATGGGGCGGCGCGGATCAGAAATGGTCCGCGCGGATCACCTGCACATCGGACACCGTGACAATGCCGATCTGGCGGGCGAGCAGGGTGTAGACCCGATCGAGCACGTCGTCGGCCTTGGCCGCATCGACAATCGAGATGACCATGACAAGGCGGCCGGCATCGCCGGCGAGGCCTTCCGCGCTCCATGTGCCTTCAAGCCCCCGTCCCGCCAGGACGGGGACAATCGTGTATCCCGTGACGCCGGCCTGGTTGAGCCGGTCCGTCAGCCGATGCAGCGCGGGCGCCTCAAGGATGATCTCGATGCGCTTCTTCAGATGCGTCTGGACCATGGGCAGCCCTCCTCACAGGCCGACGCGCTGGGCAAGCGCGAGATACAGCGGAATGCCAAGCGCCAGATTGAACGGAAAGGTCACGCCGAGTGAAAGCGTCAGATAGATGGCCGGTTTTGCCTCGGGCAGGGCAAGGCGCATGGCGGCCGGCACCGCAATGTAGGAGGCCGATGCCGCCAGAGTGATGAACACCGCAGCCCCGCCGACTGACAGGCCGAGCGGCAGGATGAGCAGGGCTGCGACAGCCGCGCTGAACAGCGGCATCAGGATGCCGAAGGCGAGAACGGGCGGCGACAGGTGCCGCGCCCCCTCGCGCATGCCGCGGCCGGCTACAAGACCCATATCGAGCAGGAACAGGCAGAGGACCCCGCGGAAGGGGTCGACAATGAAGGGCGCGATCATGGCGAGCCCCTTGGCCCCGGTGGCCCAGCCGATGAGGAACGAGCCGACCAGCATGACGACCGAGGAATTGAGCCCGACCTCGCGGATCAGGGCCCCGGCGCTTTCGCCCTCGCCCTGTGGCTGCCCGGCCGGCTGGGCGCGGCGTGCGAGCAGGAGCGCCGACAGAATGGCCGGCGTTTCCATCACAGCGGCGACGGCCACCAGAAAGCCTTCGAAGGGCAGGCCGAGGCCCCTGACCGCCTCTGTGGCGGCGACAAAGGTGACAATCGAAATCGAGCCGTAATGCGCGGCGATCGCCGCCGCATCGATCGCGGACAGTCTTGAGACGGCACGCAGCATGAAGAACCCGATCACGGGAATAATGAAGGACAGGAAAACCCCGGCCAGCATGACCAGGAGCATGAGGGTTGTGATCCCGGACTTGGCCACCTCGACCCCGCCCTTGAAGCCGATCGACATCATCAGATACAGGGCGATCGTCTTGGCTACCGCCTCAGGAATGCTCAGATCGGATCGCGCCAGCGCCGCCGCCAGACCGAGCGCAAAGAACAGAACCATCGGCGACACGAGGTTCTGGGCGGCCAGTTCGAAAAAACTCAAGCGATGATCTCCGCCGGGGAGGGCGCGCCAAAGACAGGCGGACCATGGTGACGCGTCCCGCACCTATCCGATCAGGGCGCGAAGTCAATCGGCGAGACGGAGAAGATCGAAGGGTTCGCGGGGTGCGCCGTGGGCGATGATGCTGCGTGTCAGCGTCAGGATCGCGGCCGGGATGAGGACTTCGGCGCTGGCGGCGAGATCATGGGGGCGCCACCAGCGCACATCGAGCACCTCGTCCTGGTCGGTCTCGGCCAGCCGCGCGGTGTTGAAGGCCGAGGACGCCGTGCGAACGAGAAAATAGCGCTCGTGGCACAGCGCAGCGCGGGTGAACAGATCATTGATCGCTATGCGGCGCGCCACTTCACCGAGCAGGGGCAGGCCGGTCAGGCCGACCTCCTCGTCCATCTCGCGCAGGGCAGCCTGCTCGGCGGTCTCGCCCGGTTCGATCCCGCCGCCGGGTGTGAACCAGAACCTCCTGAGGCCAGGATGCACAACCGATTCCTCGCTCGTTGCCCTGTATTGGATCAGCAGGATCCGGTCTTCCGGATCGAGAATGATCAGGCGGGCCGTATGCCGTTCGGGATAGCGGTCCCCGGGTTGGCTCACGCCGCGATCTCCGCCAGCTTGCTCAGATCGACATTGCCGCCGCAGAGCAGGATGCCGACGCGCTCGCCGGGCGATGGTGTGCAGGCGCCGCACAGGATGGCGGCAAAGGCTGCGGCGCCGCCGGGCTCGGATGCGATGCGGAATTCGCGCCACAGGGTCTTCTGCGCCAGCGTGATGGCCTCATCGGGCACCAGCGCGACATGATCGACATTGCCGGCGCAGACGTCATGCACAAGTTGGCCGACATTGCGTGCGCCGAGCGAATCCGCTGCAAGTGACTTGACCGTCACCTCCGTCGGGCCGCCCGCCATCAGAGCAGCCTGCAGGGCGCGCGAGCCTTCCGGCTCGACGCCGATCACCCGCGTCGGCTGGCCGGCCCACCAGGCCGCCGCGCCGGAAATCAGGCCGCCGCCGCCGACCGCGATCAGGGCGCAATCCACCTTGGCCTGCTGCTCCCACTCGCGTGCCAGCGTGCCCTGGCCCGCAATCGTTGCGGTGGCGGAGAACGGATGGATCTTCAGCGCGCCGCTGGCGGCCACATAGGCGTCGCAGGCTGCTTGTGCGTCGTCATACTGCGCTCCGCCGATCACGACCTCCGCACCAAAACGCCGGATGGTGTCGACCTTCGCAGCGGGCGAGATTTCGGGCACGAAGATGCGGGCCTTGTGGCCCAGCTTGCGGGCGGCGAAGGCGACGGCGGCGCCATGGTTGCCGCCCGATGCAGCCGAGACGCCTGCCGGTGGAATGGCGAACGAGGTCAGGCTGTTGAAGGCGCCGCGCGACTTGAACGATCCCGCATGCTGCAGCAGTTCGAGCTTGAGCACTGGAATCCAGTCACCGCCAAGGGCTCCGCGGGGCAATTCCAGTACCGGAGTGACGCGGACATGCCCGGCGATGCGGGCTGAGGCGGCCTCGATGTCGGCGCGCGAGACGGGAGAAGCGGGCATGGGCGGGGCATCCGGTTGCAGAGTCCGTTTCTGGAGCTTTGGCGCCCAGATCGCAATCGGCAAGTCATGCGCATCGCGCATGGGCGGCGTTGGCCATGACTGGGCCGCGCCACAGGCGATGGCGTTTGCGGTGACGAGGCAGGCGAGGGCATCCAGCAGATCGTCCTCGGCGGCGCCACGCGGCGGCGTCAAGCCGAGAGCCTCTGCTCCAATGCCGCAAGCGGCGAGCAGGCGGCGGCGCAGCGCCATGCCGCCCTGCCAGGGTCTGCCCTTGATCTTCTTTGGCTCGGTCAGCGCCGCGCCGCCATTCATGGCGACAAAGGCCAGCTCGGGGTGGCTCTCGAAGACCCGTTCTGCGAGCGCTGGATCAGTGCGCAGGCAGGCGTCGATCTCGCGGATTTTCGGGAAGATCATGAACCCTTGCTTCGAGACCCTGCGCGGTGGCTCAGAGCGTGCGGCGGCCTCGGTGCAGGCCATGGCATAGTCCGGCGCGTAGACCGCCGCGCGGGCCGGAATCGAGAACACCGAGGATTGGCGTTGGCCGAGCAGCGGGCGCACCAGCCGCTCCGGCGCGCGCCCCGGCCCTTCGATCGTTTCGGGCAGGCCGATTGGCATGTCGACGGCGATGACGCCGAGATCAGCGACCAGCGCAACGATATCGGCAAACTGCGGCACAATATGGATGCTGGGCCGGGCGATGTCATGGCGGCGCGCCAGCGCCACGACCCATCCGGTTCTGCAACCATCGACACCCGCGATCCAGGCCATGCGCGCTCCCCAACCGTCCAAGGCATTTGCATCCCGGCACCCCGGATGACAAGGTTGCTGCTGTTTCAACCCGGACAATCATCGATGTCTCCGATCCGTCCGCGCCGCAGCGCGCTTTATCTGCCGGCCTCCAATGCGCGCGCGATCGAGAAGGCCCGGCAGATCGACGCCGACGTCATCATTCTTGACCTCGAAGATGCGGTAGCGCCGGAGATGAAGGAGGTGGCGCGGGCGCAGGCCGTCGCCGCGATCGCGGCCGGCGGGTTCGGGCATCGCGAACTGGTGATCCGGACCAACAGCCCGGATGGGCCCTGGTTCGATGCCGATCTGGCTGCGGTGGCGCGGTCGGGCGCGGATGCCGTGCTGGTCCCGAAAGTGTCGCGGCCAGAGACCCTTCGGATGATCGGCGAGCGGCTGATGCTGGCGAACGCCCCGGAGCGACTCAGGGTCTGGGCCATGATCGAGACGGCCTTCGCCATCCTGCGGGCCGAGGCGCTGGCGGCCTGTGCGGCCGACCCGCTGACGCGCCTTGGCGCTTTCATCATCGGCGCCAACGACCTCGCGAAAGAGACGCTGGCCCGCATCGTGCCGGGCCGTGCGCCGATGCTGCCCTGGCTCGCCACGGCGCTGGCGGCGGCGCGGGCCCACCGGATCGCCATCCTCGACGGCGTCTACAACGACTTCAAGGACCTGGACGGGCTGCGCGCGGAAGCGATCCAGGGACGTGACATGGGCTTTGACGGCAAGACATTGAGCCATCCATCGCAGGCCGAGATCGTCAATCAGGTATTTTCGCCGACGCAGGACGAGCTTGCCAAGGCCCGTGACATCATCGCCGCCTTCGCCTTGCCCGCGAACCGGGACAAGGGCGCGATCGCGCTCAATGGCTGGATGGTCGAGCGGCTGCATGCCACGATGGCCGAACAGGTTGTCGCGCTCGATGCCGCGATCAAGGCGCGCCGAAGCTAGAGCATTGTCCACAGCCGTGGATACCGATCTTGTGAGTACGCAATGCTTTAACTGATTACAATCGATCATCTTTCCGCATTGAGACGGATCTTATCTCAATGCGGGATGATCTAGTGCGCCGGCTGTGGGCTGATCGCGCGTGCGACCCGTCCGATCCGTTCCGCGGCCTGCACGATGGCGGCCGCCGCGAGCCGTTCGGTCTGTTCCGCACGCGTCTCGGCTGAACCGGCATCGCCCCTGAGCGCCTCAAGCTGCTGCTCCATGCGTTCGACTCGGCCCTTCATCTCGGACATCTCGTCGGCCAGTGTCAGCGCCGCCATGACGTGAAGCCGCATGTCGCCCAGTTCGCCGAGACCCTTGCGCATGTCTTCGATGCGTGAGTCGTACAGTGCAGCGAGGGCTTCCAGATGCGCCTCCTCACCGTCGCCGCAGGACATCCGGTAGACCTTGCCCGCAATCGTGACCGTGACCTGTCCCATATCAAGGATCTCCGTTGCGTGGCGAACCGGGCGGCGCGTCGCCCAGGGCCGAGCCGATGGCGAGCATGGCGCGGTCCAGCCGCATCACAGCGTCACCAGCCGTACTTTCAACCTGCTTTAACCGGGACAGCGCTCCATCGAGGTCGATCGCCAGCCGCGAGCGATCATCCTGCATGATCGCCAGTTCAGTTTCGAGATCGCCCCTGCGGCGTTCAAGGTCGAGCTTGCGCTGCGCAGCTGTTTCGAGCTGGCCCAGGGCTGCTTCAAGAAGCTTCAGGGCTGTTTCAAGCGAGACTGTGCTCATCGGCTGACTCCGGGCTGCCTTGCTGGCCTCACAGGCCGATCTTCAGCCACGATTCGCTAGATTAGCGTGCGCTCAGGCGATTGCCAGTGGGATTGCTCTGCCATGCACCGCGGCTGATGCGGCCAGAATTGACTCCATGCCGGATCGCGGCCTATCGACCGTGCTGACTTGAGCGCCGCACCATGCGGCGTGCGCCGCCTGTCCTGCCGAAAGAGATCCGCCATGCTGCCGACCATCGACGCCAAGCATCATGCCCTGCTTGCCAACGCCATCCGGACGCTGGCGATGGATGCGGTCGAGCAGGCCAAGTCCGGCCATCCGGGCCTGCCGATGGGGGCCGCCGACGTGGCGACGGTCCTGTTCAGCCAGGCGCTGAAGTTCGACGCCGCCCAGCCCGAGTGGCCGGATCGCGACCGTTTCGTCCTCTCGGCCGGCCATGGGTCGATGCTGGTCTATGCGCTGCTCTACCTGACCGGCACGCCCGGCATGACGCTGGACGAGATCAAGCTCTTCCGCCAGCTTCACTCCAAGACGCCCGGCCATCCTGAGGTTCATCATACGCGCGGCGTTGAAATGACCACGGGGCCGCTCGGGCAGGGCATCGCCACGGCGGTCGGCATGGCCATGGCCGAGCGCATGCTGGCGGCTGAGTTTGGCAAAGCCGTGGTCAACCACCACACCTATGTGCTGGCCTCCGACGGCGACCTGATGGAAGGCATCTCGCAGGAAGCGATCGCGCTGGCGGGCCATCAGAGGCTGAACAAGCTGATCGTCCTGTTCGACGACAACGGCATTTCGATCGACGGCCCGCTCTCGATCTCGGACTCTGTCGACCAGATCAAGCGTTTCCAGTCCGCCGGCTGGCGCGCCGAGCGCGTCGATGGTCATGATCCGGCTGCGATCGTGGCGGCGATCAACCGCGCCAAGGCGTCGGCAAAGCCATCGCTGATCGCCTGCAAGACCATCATCGGTTTTGGCGCTCCGAAGCGAGCCGGAACGTCAAAGGCCCATGGCGAGCCGCTCGGCGCTGATGAACTGGCCGGCGCGAAGGCCAGCCTCGGCCTCAGCCCGACGCCGTTCGACGTCCCCGCAGAGGCCTTGAAGGCCTGGCGGGCGATCGGCGCACGGGGCGCGGAATCCCGTTCGGCCTGGACGGAGGCCTTCGCGCGTCTCAGCCCCCGCAAGCAGGATGAATTCAACCGTCGTCTCGGTCACCAGTTGCCGCCGAAGCTGGGCAAGGCCCTCAGCCGCCACAAGGCCGCGCTGGTCGCGAACCCGCCCACGGTCGCCACCCGCAAGGCCTCCGAAATGGCGCTCGAGGCGATCACGCCGGTGATGCCGGAACTGCTCCTCGGCTCGGCTGACCTCACGCCGTCCAACAACACCAAGATGAAAATGGCGGAGCCCTTCACAGCGAAAAACCCCAAGGGGCGCTATGTCCATTACGGTATCCGCGAGCATGGCATGGCCGCCGCGATGAACGGGATTTCGCTGCATGGCGGCTTCAGGCCGGCCGGCGCAACCTTCATGGTCTTCACCGACTACTGCCGCCCGGCCATCCGGCTCGCGGCGCTGATGAACCAGCCGGTGATCTACGTCATGACGCATGACTCGATCGGGCTGGGCGAGGATGGACCGACCCACCAGCCGGTCGAGCACCTGGCCGCGCTGCGCGCAATCCCCAACCTGCGCACACTCCGTCCGGCCGACGCCGTGGAAACTGCCGAATGCTGGCAGCTGGCGCTGGAGCGGACCGACGGGCCGACCGTCCTGGCGCTGACGCGGCAGAACCTGACGCCGGTCCGGCTTGAAGCAAGCCGCGCGAACATGTGTGCCACCGGCGCCTACGAGCTGCTCGGCGCCGAGGGTGGCAAGGCCGACGCCACCGTCTTCGCCACCGGCTCGGAGATCGAGATCGCCGTGGCGGCACGCAAGATGCTGGCCGCGAAGGGTATCCGCGCCCGCGTCGTGTCCGTGCCGTCCCTCGAACTGTTCCTGAGCCAGCCGGCCGAGGTGCGGGCCAAGATCATTGGTCCGGCCCGCATCAAGGTGGCGGTCGAAGCCGGCATCCGTATGGGCTGGGACGCGGTGATCGGCGCCGATGGCCTGTTCGTCGGCATGAGCACGTTCGGCGCCAGCGCACCCTACAAGCAACTCTACAAGCTGTTTGGCATCACGCCCGAGGCCGTGGCTGACGCGGTGACGGCCAGGCACAACCAATAATCAATGGTTGTGCTGCTTTTGGCTTGAAACTGCCGCGATTTCGGGCAAAAGGCGGTCATCCTCCCTGTTCTCTCCCGGTTTGAGAAGGTGACCTGCCATGACTGTCCGCGTTTTCATCAACGGCTTCGGCCGCATCGGCCGCAATGTCCTGCGCGCGATCGTCGAAGCCAAGCGCAAGGACATCGAGGTCGTCGGCGTCAACGATCTTGGCCCGGTGGAAACCAACGCGCATCTGCTGCGCTTTGACTCGGTGCATGGCCGCTTCCCTGCCGACGTGAAGGTCGATGGCGACCACATCGTCGTCAACGGCAAGCGCATCCGCGTCACCGCCATCAAAGATCCCGCCCAGCTTCCGCACAAGGAGCTGAAGGTCGACATCGCGATGGAATGCACCGGCATATTTACCACACGCGACAAGGCCGCCGCCCACCTTGCGGCCGGGGCGAAGCGCGTGCTGGTTTCCGCTCCTTGCGACAATGCCGATCTGACAGTCGTGTTCGGCGTCAATGACGGCGCGCTTACCAAGGATCATCTCGTCGTCTCGAACGCGTCCTGCACCACGAATTGCCTCGCGCCGGTCGTCGCCGTTCTGCACAAGGCCGTCGGAATCGACAAGGGGTTCATGACCACGATCCATGCCTACACCGGCGACCAGCCGACGCTCGACACGATGCACAAGGACCTTTACCGCGCCCGCGCTGCTGCGATGTCGATGATCCCGACCTCGACTGGAGCCGCCAAGGCCATCGGCCTCGTCATCCCCGAGCTCAAGGGCAGGCTTGACGGCACCTCGATCCGGGTGCCGACACCGAACGTGTCAGTGGTGGACTTCAAGTTCATGGCCAGGAAAAAGACCTCGGTGGAGAAGATCAACGAAGCCATCATCAAGGCTGCGTCGCGTGGTCCGCTCAAGGGCATCCTTGCCTTTACCGACCAGCCGAATGTTTCGATCGACTTCAACCATGCCCCCGCCTCGTCGACCTTCGCGCTCGACCAGACCAAGGTCATGGATGAGCGCATGGTTCGGGTCCTGTCGTGGTACGATAATGAATGGGGCTTTTCGAATCGCATGAGCGACACCGCCGTCGCCATGGCGAAACTGATCTGAGGCCCTGGCGTTGCGTCTTCATCATGACACCATCATGAGCGCATGGTGTTGGTCGACTGAAACCACCTGACAGGACAATCCGCCATGGCCGTCGCCACCAAATCCGACACCAAGACCGAACCGAAGCTGGAGGCCGTGGGCACCGCCCCGGCTGATGCGGAACCGGCTGTCATCGCCGCGCCCGCCCTGCGCGAAACCGGTCCCCGGCTCGATCAACTCAGCCGTGTCGAGGACAAGACCGCCCGCATCGAGGAGAAGTTCGCCCGCTCGGAGGAGCGCATGATGCGCGTGGAGAGCGCGCTCGAGAAAGCGACGATCCGGCTGGAGGGTGCGACGCAGGACATGAACCTGCAGGGTGTCAAGGACGACATCGCCCGCATGCGCGCCGACATCCAGCGCAAGCCCGGCTTTGTGACGCTGTTTCTGGTGACACTGATCGCCGCGCTGATCGGCGCCGGCGCAAGCTATGCCTTGACGAAGTTCGGCATTCCGGGGCTGCTGCCCAAATGAGTTCGTTCAAGACCCTCGACGACGCGGAGCTGAGGGGCAAGCGCGTCCTCGTCCGGGTCGACCTCAACGTTCCGGTCGAGAATGGCGTGGTTTCGGACGCCACCCGCATCGACCGCATCCTGCCGACCATCCGCGACATTGCAGAGAAGGGCGGCAAGGTCATCCTGCTGGCCCATTTTGGCCGACCCAAGGGGCGCGAGGCAAAAGACAGCCTCAAGCCGATTGCAGCGGTTCTGGCCAATCATCTGGGCCGGCCTGTCGCCTTTGGCGACGACTGTGTTGGCGCCGCCGCATCGGATGCCGTGGCCGCGATGGCGCCCGGTGATGTCCTGTGTCTTGAGAACACGCGCTTTCACGCTGGCGAGGAGAAGAACGATCCGGCCTTCGTCGCGGCGTTGGCCAGCCTTGGCGATGTCTATGTCAATGACGCCTTCTCGGCGGCTCATCGTGCCCATGCCTCGACCGAGGGGCTGGCCCATGTCCTGCCGGCCTATGCGGGGCGCACCATGCAGGCCGAGCTTGAGGCGCTCGACAAGGCGCTTGGCAAGCCCGCGCGCCCGGTGATGGCCATTGTCGGCGGCGCGAAGGTGTCGACCAAGCTGGAGTTGCTGGGCAATCTCGTGAGCAAGGTCGATGTGCTGGTGATCGGCGGCGGCATGGCCAACACCTTTCTGGCCGCGCGCGGGCTCGATGTCGGAAAATCGCTGTGCGAGCGCGATCTGGTGGCGACGGCCCGCGATATCGAGTCCAAGGCGATGGCCGCCGGCTGCACCATCCTGCTGCCCGTCGATGCGCTGGTGGCGAAGGAGTTCAAGGCCAATCCCGGCCACCGGGTCGCCCCTGTCTCCGACATCAAGCCCGACGAGATGATTCTCGACGCCGGGCCTCTGTCAGCCGGGGCTGTCATCGCGCGCCTCGAGAGCACGAGAACGCTTGTCTGGAACGGCCCCTTCGGCGCCTTCGAGCTTCAGCCCTTCGACACCGCGACGATGGCTGTGGCGAAGGCGGCGGCGGCGCTGACGAAGGCCGGCACGCTCGTCTCGGTAGCTGGCGGCGGCGATACGGTCTCGGCCATGAACCATGCCGGGGTCGGCGAGCAGCTCACCTATGTCTCGACGGCGGGCGGGGCCTTCCTTGAATGGATGGAAGGCAAGCCACTGCCGGGCGTCGAGGCGTTGACGGGGTGACGGAAGGGCTGGCAAACCGATTGGTGTTTGGCCAGGCCCTACGCTCCCTTGTGGGGCCTTGATCCCGAAGCAAGGCTGATCAACCACGGGTCCTTCGGCGCGACGCCATTGGAGATCCTGGCGGAGCAGGTTCACTGGCGGTCGCTGATGGGGCGCAATACGGCGCGCTTCTTTGTGAATTCGTTGCCCGGGCTTCTGCGTGAGGCTGCGGCGAACTGGGGCCTCTTGTCGATGTTGCGCCAGATCGGCTGGTCTTTCTCGACAAGGCGACCGCAGGGACAAACGCCGTTCTGCGTGGTCTCGCGCTGCGGCCTGGCGACGAGATCCTGACCACGTCTCATGTCTGCAACGCCGTGCGCTCGACCTTGCGCTTTGTGTCGGACACGCAAGGTGTGGTGGCTCACGAGGTCGCCTTGCCCATGCCGGTCACGGAAGACGCCCAGATCGTCGAGACCGTCCGTGCGGGCCTGACCAGCCGGACCCGGCTGATCGTGGTGGATCACGTGCCCTCGGCCATGACGTTCCCGGTCAAGCAGATCGTTGCGCTTGCTCACGCGCAGGGCGTGCCCGTGTTGGTCGACGGCGCCCACGCGCCAGGCCTGTTTTCCTCGACATCGATGCCATCGGTGCCGACTGGTATGTCGGCAACTGTCACAAATGGCTGTGTGCGCCCAAGGGCGCTGCCTTCATCGCCATCCGCGACGGGCTTGACCATCCGGTCCATCCGCTAGCGATTTCCCACGCCTATGGTGAGGGTGTCCTCCCGGAGTTCGACTTTATCGGCACGCGTGATCCAAGTGCCTGGCTCAGCATTCCGGCGGCCATCCGCCTGCATCAGCGTCTTGGCGGACCAGAGCTGCGCCTGCGCAACCGCGAACTGGCCCGGCATGTCGCCGAAAGGATGATGACGGAGACCGGCATGCGGCTGGTTTGTCCGTTTGAGGCCAGTCACGCCATGGTGGCGCTGCGCTGGCCCATCCCGGTTCCCGGCTCGCGTGCCCGCGCCATGCACGATGCGCTCTATGACCGGCATGGCTTCGAGGCCGCCGTTACAACTGTGGCCAATGAGCTTTGTCTGCGAATCTCGGTTGCTGCTTACAATGAGGCGAGCGACTTCGATGGCCTTGGCGATGCGCTCGCAGATGTTCTCGATGTCACCATCTGACCGTAAAGTCACTGGCGCTGCAGGTTGTTCCGAACTAGATCCTGTCTCACATGTCGTGTGTTGATGCCAGCGAACAACGACGCAAACCTGCCCTATGGAGGACCCCATGGCCCGCATCACCCTTCGCCAGCTGCTCGACCATGCCGCCGAGCATGACTATGGCGTTCCGGCCTTCAACATCAACAACATGGAGCAGGCGCTGGCGATCATGGCCGCGGCCAATGAGGTTGATGCGCCGGTGATCATCCAGGCATCGCGCGGCGCGCGCTCTTACGCCAACGACATCATGCTCAAGCACATGATGGACGCCGTCACCGAGATCTATCCGCATATTCCGGTCTGCGTGCATCTCGATCATGGCAACGAGCCCGCCACCTGCATGACGGCGATCCAGGCCGGCTTCACCTCGGTGATGATGGACGGCTCGCTGAAAGCCGACGGCAAGACGCCCGGCGACTGGGACTACAATGTCGGCGTCACCCGCAAGGTGGTTGAGATGGCGCATCTGGGCGGCATCTCGGTCGAGGGCGAACTCGGCGTGCTCGGCAGCCTCGAAACCGGCGAGGGTGAGAAGGAAGATGGCCATGGCGCCGAGGGCAAGCTCAGCCACGATCAGCTCCTGACCAACCCCGATGAGGCGCTGAAGTTCGTGCTGGAAACCCATGTCGACGCGCTTGCCATCGCTATGGGCACCAGCCATGGCGCCTACAAGTTCACGCGCAAGCCGGACGGCAAGGTGCTGGCGATGAACGTGATCGAGGCGATCCACGCCAAGCTGCCGAACACGCATCTGGTGATGCATGGTTCCTCGAGCGTGCCGCAGGAGCTTCAGGATATCATCAACGCCTATGGCGGCGTGATGAAGCCGACATGGGGTGTGCCGGTCGAGGAAATCCAGCGCGGCATCAAGCATGGCGTGCGCAAGATCAACATCGACACCGACAATCGCATGGCCATGACCGGCCAGATCCGCAAGGTCTTTGCCGAGAACCCGGGCGAGTTCGACCCACGCAAGTATCTGAAGCCTGCCATGGATGCGATGGCCAAGCTCTGCAAACAGCGCCTGCAGGAGTTCAACACGGCAGGGCAGGCCAGCAAGATCAAGAAAGTTCACACGCTGGCCGAGATGGCGAAGCGTTACGCCAAGGGTGAGCTTGATCCGGTCGTCGGCAAGCAGAAGGCCGCCTGAGGCGCGCCCGGTGGCGGATGCTGCCGATGTCCGGCGGCTTGCGCTTGGCTTCAAGGGCACGAGCGCCGAACCGCACATGGACCGGACCGCGTTCCGCGTGGTCCGCACCTATGCCACGCTGGCCCCGGACGGCCTGACCGCCAACCTGAAGCTGACGCCCGATGAGCAGTCCTTCAAGTGCCTGCTCGCGCCCGACGCTTTCTCGCCTGTGTCCGGCGGCTGGGGCAAGCAGGGCTGGACGACTGCCAGGCTCGACATGCTCACCGAAGGGGAACTGGTGGCGGCGCTGCTGCTGGCCTGGCGGACCGGGCGCCTGAAGAAGCTGCCGAAGGCGACCAGACCCCGGCAAGCTTGACCCTGAGCAGCCCAGCCGCCAGAAACGTCGGGCCGTTCCCCCAGGACGCTTCGCTTGTCCCAGCTGTTCTCCGCCTTTGTTGCCGCCTTTGTGGGGTTTGCCGCCTCCGTGGCTGTCGTGCTGGCGGCCGCTCAGTCGCTCGGCGCCACGCCCGAGCAGACGGTGTCGTGGATTGCCGGCCTGTGCGTCGCCAAGGGCGTGGCGGCGATGGTGCTGAGCTGGCGTTACCGCATGCCGATCATCTGCGCCTGGTCGACGCCGGGGGCGGCGCTGATCGCCGCGTCGTCGGGCGTCGGCATGAAGGCTGCGGTGGGTGCCTTCATCTTTGCCGCGATCCTGATCATCCTGACGGCGCTGATCAGGCCGCTGGGGGCGTTCGTGGCGCGCATTCCCATGCCGATCGCCTCGGCCATGCTGGCCGGCGTGATCTTCCGCTTCGTCGTGGCGGTGTTCGACGAGATGCGTGTCTCACCCTTTCTGGTGGGGTTCATCGTGCTGGTCTTTCTTGTGGTGCGCGGCTTCAACGCGTTCGGCGCGGTGATCGCGGCGCTGCTGGCCGGCATCGTGGCGGCCTTTGCGACCGGCCTCGCGGCCATGCCGCCGCTGCCCTCCTTCGTGCCGAGCATGGCCTGGATTACGCCCGGTTTCGAGCCGTCGGTGATCATCGGAATGGGCTTGCCGCTCTATCTTGTCACCATGGCAGCGCAGAACCTTCCCGGCTTCGCCGTGCTGCGGCAGGCCGGTTATGAGCCGCCGGCCCAGGTCGCCCTCGCGGTCACAGGGCTGACCTCATTGATGACGGCTCCGTTCGGGGCGCACATGGTCAACATGGCCGCGATTTCCGCCGCCATCTGCACGGGGCCTGACACCCATCCCGACCCGTCGAAGCGCTGGCTCGCTGGCATGTGGTACGGGATCATCTGGTGCCTGATCGCGCTGCTGACGGCGCCGCTGCTGGCGATCATCCTGGCGATGCCGAAAGCCCTCATCGTCGCTGTCGCCGGGCTTGGCCTGATCGGCTCGCTGGCCGGCTCGCTTGGCGCTGCCATGGCGGATGACCGGCAGCGCTTCGCCGCCGTCGTGACCCTGGCGATTGGCGCGTCCGGCCTGTCGATCCTCGGCATCGGCGCGGCGTTCTGGGCGCTGTGCGGAGGGCTCATCACGCTTGCCATTGAGCGCGCCGTGGCGCATCTCAGGGGCACGACCACAATCGCGGCAAAATCGCGCGATAGGTCGGGCCCAACGTAACGCAGAGCCCATGTCGAGTTTCGAAACCTATCTGATCAGCCCACCGCTCACCAATGCTGCGGCATTCCGGCCACGGCTTCTGGCAGCCCTCGCTGCCCTGAAGCCCGTGTCGCTGCTGTTCGACGTCCCGGCGGCAGATGACCGCGACCAGATCAACCTGATCAAGGCCCTCGCACCACTCGTGCAGGAGGCGAATGTGGCGGTTCTGGTCAACACCGCGCCGCATGTCGCAGTGCGCGGCGGGGCGGACGGTGTGCATGTGGCGTCGCCCCTGCTGATCGGGCCGGCGCGCGAGGTGCTCAAGACCGAGCGCATTGTCGGCGTCGGAGGTCTGGCCTCGCGGCATGACGCAATGGATGCTGGCGAGAATGGCGCCGATTACGTGATGTTCGGAGAGCCGCGCGCCGATGGGTCGCTGATGACGCTGTCGGCGCTGCTCGACCGCGCAAGCTGGTGGGCAGAGGTCTTTGAAACGCCCTGCGTCGCCTATGCCGCATCCGCCGAGGTCGTGGAGGCGCTAGCGTTGACCCGCGCCGAGTTCGTGGCGCTCGCGCCATGGTGCTTCGATGATCCGGAAGCGGCGGCGGCTGCCGTGGCGACGGCGCGCGAGAGCCTTCAGGCCAAGAGCAAACAGCCGGCATGAGACGCGTGCCGCGCGCATGGCCCGGCCTGGCGGGGGTGGTTCTGACCGTCTCGGCGCTGGTCGCTCCGGACACTGTGCGCGCGCAATCATCGCCGCCGCCGGCGGCTCCACAGGCCGAACAGGCGCCCTTTCTGCCGATGCCGACCGCGTCTCGGCGTGGCCCGGGTCCGTCCCAGCCCTCCGGCGTGGTGGTCGATGTGGCTTACGGCGCCTATCAGGCCGGGCACTATGTCGAGGCCTTCCGGCAGGCCACGCGCCGCATCGAGGCGGATGCGAATGACGCAGCGTCCATGACCTTGCTGGCCGAGCTGTTCGAGCAGGGCCTCGGCGTTCGTCAGAACAGCAGGAAAGCTGCGGAATGGTACCAACTCGCTGCGCGTCGGGGTGACGTGAACGCGGTCTTTGCCCTCGGCATGATGCATCTCGACGGGCGCGGGGTTGCGCGCGATCCGTCCCGTGCGGAGGCCCTGTTACGGGAAGCGGCGGACATGGGTCATGGCCTCGCATCGTTCAATCTGGCCCTTCCGCTGCTGGCCTCCGGCACGACCGAGAACCTCACAAAGGCCATCACGCTGCTACGGGTTGCAGAAAAGCAGGAGGTTGGCGACGCGCAGCATGCGCTCGCGGTGCTGATGCTGGAGGGCACCGGTATGCCGCAGGATGTGGAGGGCGGCGCAGATATGATGGCGCGGGCGGCGGCCAATGGTTCGCTGGCCGGGGAGGTCGAGTTCGCCATCCTGCAGTTCACGGGCCGCGGCATCGGCCGCGATGAGCGCGCGGCGGCGCGGGGCTTCGCGCGGGCGGCGGCAAGGGGCAACGCCATTGCCCAGAACCGGCTGGCGCGCATCCTGATCCAGGGCCGCTGGCTCCCGCGAGATCCGGTCGCTGCGGCGGGCTGGTATCTCGCCGCCAAGGCGCAGGGCCTGAATGACGCTTTTCTGGACGAGGAACTGGCCAAGCTCCCACCGGCGGATCGGGAGCGGGCCCAAACGTTGGCGGAGGATGCAGTTGCGGCAAACGCCTTGACGCGGCCCGGTGTTGCGGCGCAAACCACGCCCTCGCACTTCAAGAAGTGAGCTGACGCCGCTCCGGCCAGCCTCGCCTCGACACAGTCACCGAAAGACGCTGCCATGATCCGCTCGCCGCTGATGACCGTGATGACCGAGGCGGTCATCAAGGCCTCCCGCAATCTCAAGCGCGACTTCGGCGAGGTCGAGAACCTGCAGGTATCGCTGAAGGGGCCGGGCGACTTCGTCAGCCAGGCGGACCGCAAGGCCGAGAAGACGATCTACGAGGCGCTCGACAAGGCGCGTCCGGGCTATGGCTTCGTGATGGAGGAGAGCGGCGTGGTCGAAGGCTCTGACAAGAGCCACCGCTGGCACATCGACCCGCTCGATGGCACCTCGAACTTCCTGCACGGCATCCCGCATTTCGCCATCTCGGTCGGGCTCGAACGCGATGGCCAGATGGTGGCGGGCGTGGTCTATGACGTGATCAAGGACGAGATGTTCGTCGCCGAAAAGGGCAAGGGCGCGTTTGTTAACAATCGCCGGCTGCGTGTGTCGGGGCGCCGGGAGGCGGCCGGCATGCTGATCGGCACGGGCATTCCGCACATCGGCAAGCCGGGACACGCGCTGTTCATCAAGGAACTGGGCGCAGTGATGCCGCGCTTCCAGAATGTGCGCCGCATGGGCTCTGCAGCGCTGGACATCGCCTACGTGGCCGCTGGCCGGCTCGATGCCTTCTGGGAGCGTGGCCTGAACAGCTGGGATTTCGCCGCGGGCATCGCGCTGGTGCGCGAGGCGGGCGGCACGGTCGGATCACTGGACGGACATGCTGATCCCCTCCAGTCGCGCGATGTCATGTGTGCCAACGAGGCGGCGGAGCGGCTCCTTAAGGATGCTCTGACCAAAGCCTGAGCCAGCCTCCGCGAAGTTTTCTTGGCAGGGCCGCGCCAGCCGGTGCTAGGCTGCTGAAAACAACGATCCCGGTGGAGGAGAACTCATGACACAGACCCGCAAGGCGGCAGCGGACCTGCGCTCGGCGCGGTGGTTTGCGCCCGAGGACTTCCGCTCCTTCGGCCATCGCTCACGCATGAACCAGATGGGCTACGGGGCGGCTGACTATCTCGGCAAGCCGGTGATCGGGATCATCAACACATGGTCCGACCTCAACATGTGTCATGCGCATTTCAAGACGCGCGTCGAGGATGTGAAGCGCGGGGTGTTGCAGGCAGGAGGTTTTCCGGTCGAACTGCCGGCGATGTCGCTGTCGGAAAGCAAGGTGAAGCCGACCACCATGCTCTACCGCAATTTCCTTGCGATGGAGACGGAGGAACTGATCCGGTCTCATCCGGTTGATGGCGTCGTCCTGATGGGCGGTTGCGACAAAACCACGCCAGGTTTGCTGCTTGGTGCCACAAGCGCGGGAATACCGGCGCTGTACATGCCGGCGGGGCCGATGCTGCGCGGCAACTGGCGCGGCAAGGTTCTGGGCTCGGGATCGGACACGATCAAGACCTGGGAGGAGCGGCGCGCCGGCACGATCACGGACGCCGACGTGGCGGACATCGAGATGGGGATCGCGCGCTCCTACGGAGTCTGCATGACCATGGGGACCGCCTCCACCATGACCGGTCTGGCGGACATGCTGGGGATGACGCTGCCGGGCGCCTCCTCGATCCTCGCCGCCGACGCAAGCCATATCCGGATGGCGGCCGCCTGCGGGCGGCGGATCGTCGACATGGTCTGGGAGGACCTGACGCCGGCAAAGATCCAGAGCGAGGCGGCTTACCGCAACGTGATCACGCTGGCCATGGCCATGGGCTGCTCGACCAACGCCGTGATCCACATCATCGCCATGGCGCGGCGCGCCGGCCATGCCATCGGGCTCGACGATTTCGACGCGGCGAGCCGCAAGGTGCCGGTGATCGCGAACATCCGACCCTCGGGCAGCACCTACCTGATGGAGGATTTCTACTATGCCGGCGGGCTGCTTGGCCTGCTGACGCGGCTTGCCCCATTACTGGACCTGTCGCAGATCAATGCCTCGGGCCTGAGCTGGGCCGAGACCCTCAAGGATGCGCGGGTCTACAATGACGATGTCATTCGCCCGCTCGATAACCCGATCTACAAGGAGGGTGCGCTCGCGGTGCTGCGCGGCAATCTGGCGCCCGATGGCTGCGTCATCAAGCCGGCCGCCGCCGCGCCGCATCTGCTGACGCATACCGGCAGGGCCTTCGTCTTCGATGACTACCCGATGCTCAAGGCCAACATCGACCGCGACGATCTCGACGTCACGCCGGACAGCGTGCTGGTGCTGCGCAATGCAGGTCCGCTTGGCGGGCCGGGCATGCCCGAATGGGGCACGCTGCCGATCCCGCGCAAATTGATCCGGCAGGGCGTCCGGGACATGGTCCGGATCTCCGACGCGCGCATGAGCGGCACGGCCTATGGCGCCTGCGTGCTGCATGTGGCGCCGGAAAGCC
>JAPLOW010000028.1 GCA_026400555.1 Hyphomicrobiales bacterium | reverse complement strand
TGCGGATTCCGACGAAGCCGGTCACGGATTCCGATTTGAACCCGGCCATGTGTTCCGACCTGAAGTCGGCCAGGATTCCGATTTGATGTCGGCCACCCTTTTGCCGTGAAGGTCGTTGGTTGGAGATTGGAATGGTGGTTGGTTCTGGTCAAGCCTGCGCGCTGTCGGATGGTGGTTCTTTGGCGCGGGTTTTTCGCAAGGATTCGCCGGACAGTTCGATCCGGGTGGCGTTATGGATGACGCGATCGAGGATTGCGTCGGCAAGCGTGGGATCAGCAATCACCTCATACCAGCGCTCGACGGGGATCTGGGATGTGATCATGGTTGACCCGGTATCATACCGATCCTCGACGATCTCGAGGAGATCACGGCGCTGTTCGGCGGTCAGCGGCTCCGGCCCCCAGTCGTCGAGGATGAGGAGCTTGGTGCGGGCGATGGTTCGCAACATGTTGGCATAACGGCCAGTGTTGCGGGCGATGGCAAGGGCTGCAAAGAGGCGGGGGACACGATGGTAGAGGACGGAGAAGTCCTCCCGGCAGGCCTTGTGGCCGAGTGCCGAAGCGAGCCAGGATTTGCCGACGCCACAGGGGCCGGTGATGATGAGATTGCGCCGGTCACGGATGAAGTCGCACGAGGCGAGCTTCTGGAACAGGGCGCGATCAAGACCGCGAGCGGCGCGGAAGTCGATGTCCTCGATGGCGGCATTGTGCCTCAGCTTGGCGGCCTTGGCACGTGCATCGAAGCGCTTCTGGCGGCGTAAGGTGACCTCGTGATCAAGAATGATGCCGAGCCATTCGGCATGGGAGAGCGCGTCAGCTTCAGTCGAAGCGTTCATCTGCTTGAAGCCCTTGGCCAGGCCATGAAGGCCAAGATCGTACAGAAGATCGAGTGTGGGATGGGTGAGCATGGGGTCTCCTTGTTGCTCTGGGGGAAGTTGATTGCGCTGGCCTGGGCTGCGAAGCGTCCGCTCTCCAGGCCAGCGCTCAATGGAAATAGCTTTTGCCGCGCAGGTTCCGGTGGCTGATGGCAGGTGTGTCGGTGGTCGCTTTGGCTGGCGCGCTCACCGGCTTGTCGATGAGGGCAGCGATGTCGCGATAGGCGAAGAGATTGAGGTCAAGCGCGCGGGCGGCGGCGGCCTCGGCCTGCTCGACGGGCACGCCCCGCATTTTCTGGAGAACGCCGATGCAGGTGCGGAAGCCCTGCTCGGGATGGCGGCGACGCGACAGGATGGCGAGGATCAACCCTTCGGTGTTCGGCCCGACGTGCCTTGCCCAGGATCGGAAACGTTCGGGGCTGTAGGCGGCATAGCGGCGATGGCTTTTGGGCATATGGGCCGGATCTGTCCCATGGGCTGAGCCGCGATAGCGCCGCTCATGGGTGGCCACGCGCACTCCACCGGCAAAGACTTCGATCGTGCGCGCCGTGATGCGCAAATCGACCTCGCGGCCGATCAAGCCGAATGGCACGGAATAGAAATAGCCATGGGCTTCGACATGATAGTCGATGCCGACCCGCGCCATCTTCCATTCGGCGAAGGCGTAGTCCTCGGTCGGCAGGGCACAGAGCGCCGGCCCCTCGATCGTCTCGAACAGATGCGCCCGGCTGACCCCGATGCGCCGCATGACCTTGGCGTTCAGCATCCCGACTGCGTCCGCGATGGCGGCATTGGCTTCGGCGAGGGAAAAGAAAATCCGGTTGCGCATCCGGCCCAGAATGTAGCCTTGCGCGATCCTGACACCGGCCTCCACCTTCGCCTTGTCCCTCGGCTTGCGCGCCCGGGTCGGGAGGATGCCAGCCTCATAATGGCTGGCCATCATGCCGTAGCTGCGGTTGATCTCGGGGTCGAAGAAGGAAGCCTTGTTCACGGCGCTCTTCAGGTTGTCAGGCACGATCAGGCGTGGGGCGCCGCAAAAGGCTTTGAACATCCGCACATGGCTGCCGATGAAATCCGGCAATTGCTGGCTCCATGTCGCCTCCGCGAACGTGAAACTCGATGCGCCGAGCACGCCGACAAAAATCTCGGCGAGCCGCACCTCGCCCGTCAGCGGATCGGTGATCGGCAGCCTCTTGCCGGAATAATCGACGAACACCTTCTCACCTGCATTGTGTTGCTGGCGCATCACCGGCGAAAGACGGCGCTCGAACTCGCGGAACAGATCGCAAAAGCGTGAGTAGCCATACCCATCGGGAATGGCGGCCCGGTACTCCTCCCACAGGATCATCAGCGTGACGCCCGGTCGCTTCAGTTCACGCGCCAGATGCGCCCAATCGGGCTCCGCCCGCCGACGCTGGCCTTGCAGGGATCCAGACCTGGTAAACAGACGCTCTTCCAGAACAGCGTCGGTCAACGTCTCCGGCAAAGGCCAGGTCAGTCCCTTCGCCTGCGCACGCCTCAAGCCATCCTGCACCGTCGAACGCGCGACACCAACCGTTCGGCCGATCTCCCGTGCGCTCATCCCGCTTGCACGAAGCCGCAGTACCTGCCGCATCTGTCTCATTGTCAGCTCTCGTTTTGCCGGCATCCCAGTCCTCCTTGTCGAAGGAACAGAATGACCGATCAGCTGACCTTCAGCGGCGTCGAGCTCCTGCCATCCGCAGACGGATGGCACCCGGAACAGTGGCCGGCTTCATCTCGGAACCGTGGCCGACTTCAAATCGGAATCCCGGCCGGCTTCATCTCGGAATGCCCGGCCGGATAACATCGGAATCCGCACCACGCCACGCCCCGGCCTGGCCACCCGCCGCCATGGGAGATGCCGCGGCTGGCCGGCGGCGATGATGACGCGCTCTGGCCAGAGGACGACGAGCCGGACAATCTCGAACCGCTCGATCCGGGTGATGACGGGCCGAGCGGGGATGACGACGGCGGCGACCTCGCCACCGTCGACGCGCTGCTGGCGCGCACGAGCCGCTTGCTTGGGGCCTTCGAAAGTCCGTTGCCTGAAACAGCCCCGTTCAGGCTGCACGATCCAGAATATGGAGCATCCGCTCGCCTCGACGCCTGGCTCGGCGCGCTAAAGGCAGCGGAGGATGCCCCTACTGTTCTCGCCACGGCCATTGCGCTCGACGCCTGGCTCATGCTCGAACCCGCCGAGCGGGGCGGGGAAGCGGGCTTCGCATTGGCGGCCACCGTCCTGCGCCAGCGCGGGGTCGCCGCGCATCACTTGCCCGCGCTGGGGCTGGGCTACCGCAAAGGCCGTTTCCGCTGGAGCCCGCATCAGGGGCAGGAGGTCCGCATGGCCGGACTGATCGAAGCCATCCACGACAGCGCGCGGCTGGCCGACAACGACCTCAAGCGGCTGATGCTGGCGCACGCGGTCATGCTCAGGTGCTGCGAGGGCAGAAGGGGGAATTCGAGGCTGAAGGAGCTGGTCGATCTGTTCATGGCCTCGCCGTTCGTCACCGTGCAGATGGCGACGGAAAAGCTCAGGGTCACCCCGCAGGCGGTCGAGGTCATGCTCAAGGAACTCGGGCCCAGCCTGCCGCGAGAGCTCACGGGGCGGAAACGCTATCGGGCATGGGGAGTCTTGTAGTGGAGACACTGGGAAGTGGCACGCTGGTTGTCCACCCGACCAACGTCAGGAACGCTCGCTGGTTTGTAACCGGCACAAGCGCCAACTGCGGAAATTCCGGTTGCAGGCGAGCAACTCGATCTTCTGCCATTCTAGGCGATTGCCTCCGGCCGTCACCCTCGAACCCCGAAATGGATGCGAGAAAACTGGCGATTAGCGTTAAAGTCCCGACCCGCTAGGTGCTTCCTGCGCCGCTGTTTGCGGCCCTGCCGTCTCGTTTGCCGAAGACACCATAAAGGCGTGGGACCGGACTGATCACCGCCAAAAGCCACTCCATGTTGGGGCGCGACATCTTTTTGCGTCATGCATCGCGCATGCTCGTCTGTTGTTGCCTGCAGGTCCATTGGGTCAGAAGCCAACCATTTTGGTCCGCGCAGAACCCCGTTGAGCTTGGGGCATGTCTGTATCGCCCTCATCCGACTAGCCAGGGCATACGCGCGCAGACTCAATCTAGACAAATGACATTTTCCCGTATATCTGCATATGCGCATAAGCTGGAATTAATATGAACAGTCTTCCTGACCTGATGTCTGCCCTTTCCGATCCCGTCCGTCTTGGAGCGATGAAGCTCCTGTGGGACGGCAATGAGCATTGTGTTTGTGAGCTGATGGTCAAACTTCAGGCAGGGCAGTCGCGGATGTCGCGCCACATGGGCGTGCTGAGATATGCAGGCCTGGTCACGGACCGCCGCGATGCTCAATGGGTTCGCTATCGGCGCAGCCCCAAGCTCAGTCCCGAATGGGCCGCCATTGTCGATGCCGTCATGGCGGCGACCCCAATGCCGGTCTCTCAGATGGAGGAGGCGGCATGAGCGCGGAACTTCAATCCCTCGGCAAAAAGCCTATGGAACCCAATGCTGCCGTCTGGATGGCAGGGGTTGCGGTCTTTGTGGCGGCTTGGTTCGTCATCTACGCGCAGCTTGTGCCGTTTTCCGACTGGGCCGTGTCGCGTCTTCCTGTCGCGCCCGGCAGCCATGCCTTCGAGGCGATCAAGTTCTTTATCTACGACACGCCGAAGGTGCTGATGCTGCTGACACTTGTCGTGTTTGCGATGGGCGTGGTGCGCTCGTTTTTCTCGCCGGAGCGCACTCGCGCCCTGCTGGCTGGTAAGGCTGAAGGGTTGGGTAATGTTGCAGCTGCGACGCTCGGGATTTTCACGCCATTCTGTTCCTGTTCGGCCGTGCCGCTCTTTGTCGGCTTTGTTTCCGCAGGTGTACCCCTAGGTGTGACGTTTTCATTCCTGATCGCGGCGCCGATGATCAACGAGGTCGCGCTTGGCCTTCTCTTCGCGCTGCTCGGATGGAAAGTGGCGCTGACGTACCTCGTCTTCGGACTGGGTGTGGCGATCGTTTCTGGCTGGATCATCGGACGGTTGAGGCTCGAAGGCTGGCTTGAGGAATGGGTCCGAAATGTGCAGGCGGGCGACATCGATCTACTCCCGGAGAACCTGAGCATCGTCGACCGGATCAAGGCCGGCATCGAAGCCGTCAAGGATATTGTCGGGAAAGTCTGGATCTGGATCATCGCTGGCATCGCCGCAGGCGCGTTCATCCACGGCTATGTGCCTGCCGAACTGCTCGCGTCGATCATGGGCAAGGATGCGTGGTGGTCGGTCCCTGCGGCGGTTCTGATCGGCGTGCCGATGTATTCCAACGCAGCGGGGATCATTCCGGTCGTTGAAGCGTTGCTTGGCAAGGGCGCCGCGCTGGGGACAGTGCTGGCCTTCATGATGAGCGTGATCGCGCTGTCTCTGCCCGAAATGATCATCCTGCGCAAGGT
>JAPLOW010000234.1 GCA_026400555.1 Hyphomicrobiales bacterium | reverse complement strand
GCTGCCGCTCTATGCCTCGATGGCGCTGGCGGCGCTGGCCTTTCTCTGGCTTGGCGGCTTTCCGATCACGATCCTGCCGCAGAAGATGGCCGGCTCGATGAATTCCTTCCCGCTGGTCGCGGCCCCGCTCTTCATCCTGATGGGCAACATCCTCGGCGCCGCCAAGATCACCGACCGCATCGTCGACTTCGCCAGCGCGGTCATCGGCTGGGTGCGCGGCGGATACGCCCATGCCAGCATCCTGACCTCGATCATCTTCGCCGGCATGGTCGGATCGGCTGTCGCCGACGCTGCGGGTTCGGGCGCAATCGAAATCCGGGCCATGAAGAATGCCGGCTACCGGCCCGAAACGGCGGCCTCGATCACGGCGGCGGCGGCGACAATCGGCCCGATCATTCCACCCTAGCTGCCGATGGTGATCTATGGCGTCTCGGCGGATGTCTCGGTCGGCCGCCTGTTCATCGGCGGCGTTATCCCGGGTCTGCTGATGGGCCTCGCCTTGATGCTGATGGTGGGGGTCGTCGCCCGCCGCGAGGGCATGGGCCGGCAGCCCTTCGGCGGCTTTCTCAACATCGGCCGCGCCTTCCTGCGCTGCTTCTTCGCCATCATGACGCCCGTGGTCATCCTCGGCGGCATGTTCAGCGGTTACTTCACGCCGACCGAGGCCGCTGCGGTGGCGTGCCTTTATGCGCTCTTCCTCGGCTTCGTCGTCTACCGCACGCTGGAGGTGAGGCAGCTTGGCCCGATCTTCGTCGAGACGGCGGAAACCACCGGCGTCGTCATGGTGCTCGTCATGGCTGCCGGCGCGCTTGGCTGGTGCATCTCGATCTCACGGCTGCCGCAGACGTTGACCCCGATGATCCTGGCCGCCATCGACAACCCGCTGGTCTTCCTTCTCTTGGTCAACATCCTCCTGCTGATCATCGGCTGCTTCATGGAGGCGCTCGCCGCCATGCTGATCCTGATCCCGATTCTCGTGCCCGCCGCCATGAGCTACGGCATCGACCCGGTGCAGTTCGGGGTGATGATGGTGCTCAATCTCATCATCGGCACAATTACCCCGCCGGTCGGCGTGGTGCTGTTCGTGGTCACCCGGATTGCGGACATCTCGTTCGAGCGCATGTCACGCGCCATCCTGCCCTGGCTGATTCCGCTGATCGCCGTGCTCGCCGCCGTCACGCTCTGGCCGCCGCTGACCACGGCACTGCCCAACCTGCTGATGGGCAAGTGAACCGCAAGATCAGACGCTTGGCGCAGCCTTCGGCAGCAAGAAGGTGAACAGCCCGAACATCGGCAGCCAGGCGCAGAGCGTGAACACCTCGACAATGCCGATCCGGTCGGCCAGCAGCCCGAGGCTGGCCGCCGCCACGCCGCCAAGGCCGAAGGCGAGCCCGTAGAACAGCCCGCCGACAAGCCCCACCCGGTGCGGCACCAGATCGATCGCATAGATCAGGATGGCAGAGAAGGCGCTGGAAATGATCAGGCTGATGATCACGCTCAGCACGCCGGTCCAGAAAAGGCTCGCATGCGGCAGTATCAGGGCAAAGGGAAGCGTTCCCAGGATCGACAGCCATATGACCTTGTCGCGTCCGATCCTGTCCCCGACCATCCCGCCGATGATAACGCCGACGGCGCCCACCACGAGATAGACAAACAGCATGATCTGCGAGAGCTGCACCGTGATGCCGAAGCGCTCGATCAGGAAGAAGGTGTAGTAGGATGTGAAGCTGGCTGTATAGGCGTTCTTCGAGAACAGCAGGACGATCAGGATGGCCATGGCCATGATGATCTTTCCTCGCGACAGGTTCGGACCGGCCGCGTCGACCGGCCGGCCCTTGGCAGCAGCGGCCTGCTCACGCCTGAGCGCGATGTAGCGCGTCGCGGTCCATGACATCAGCACCATGGCGCAAAGTGCGATGGCGGAGAACCAGGCGAGGCTCGACGGCCCGTTCGGCACAACGACAACCGCGGCCAGCAGCGGACCCAGCGCATAGCCCGCATGCCCTCCGATCTGGAAGACGCCCTGCGCCAGCCCCTGCTGCCCGGCGGCGGCATGCCGCGCCATGCGGGTAGCTTCGGGATGGAACACGGCCGATCCGAGTCCAACCAGCGCCGCCGACACCAGCACCATGCCATAGCTGACGGCAAAGGCGAGCCCGAGCAGGCCGAGCAGACTCGAGAACATGCCGGCCACCATCGCATAGGGCCAGGGCCTCTTGTCCGTGATCAGGCCGAGCAGCGGCTGCAGCAGCGACGAAGTCACCTGGAAGGCGAGCGTGATCAGGCCGACGCGCGTGAAGTCGAGCTGATAGACGTCCTTGATCAGCGGGTAGATCGCCGGGATCATCGACTGGATCACGTCATTCAGCAGGTGCGCCACGCTGAGCGCGGCCAGGACGGGCATCAGGGGGCGCGTGGCGGTTGAAGCGATCGGAACGGATGTCATGGGGCTCACTTTGACGCTTGCGCAAGGGGCGTCAACCGCTTCACGATGCATTGCGCGCATGCCGCGCATGGCCGCAGATCGGCCTCATCGGGCCTTCGCTCTCAGGGCTCCGAACTCAAGGCAACGCGCTATCTTGATTGCGATCTGAATGGTTCCGTTGGCCTTCCTGGTTCGGGGAGACCTCATGGACGATTTGGAAGGCCGTTTTTGCGCCGTCTCGAACGGCTGTTCTGCTGAAGCACCTTTCCGAGGTGCGCGACCCGCGGGGGGGTGCGCATCCTCTGCCGGAGGTTCTGCTCCTGGTGGTGTGCGGCACGATCTGCGACTAAGACGACTATGACGCCATCGCCACCACGGCCGACATCGCCCAGACGATCCTGGACGCGGGCGCCCACTATCTGCTGGCCGTCAAGGCGAACCAATCGACCATCCGCGCCGGGATCGAGCGCTCTTTCGACGATGCGCCGGCCAAGAGCCTCGATCGCCACGACGACGTCGACAAGGGTCATGGCCGCACCGAAGAGCGCTTCGTCACCGTCTTGGTCGAGACCGATTG
>JAPLOW010000138.1 GCA_026400555.1 Hyphomicrobiales bacterium | reverse complement strand
GCCACGACGGGGTCGCCGGTCAGGAATACGGCCGTGCCCTTGACCTTGTGGGGCGGGCTCTTGGCCAGCATGTCCAGCAGTTCGAGCAGGGGCACGTCGGCCTTGCGCGTCTTCTCGAACAGGATGCCCGAGCCCCTGATCCAGGTCGCCATCAGCGCCACCAGCATGGCGGCCAGCAGCACCGGCACGAAGCCGCCGTGGACCAGCTTCAGCATGTTGGCCGAGAAGAAGGCGACGTCGATCGCCAGAAACGGGACGATCAGCGCCGAAGTGGCCAGCAGGCTCCAGCGCCAGCCCTTCCAGATGACGATAAAGGCAAGGATCGCATCGACCGTCATCGCCCCGAAGACCGAGATTCCGTAGGCGTTGGCAAGCTCCGACGACGAGCGGAATGACCAGACCAGCGCCAGCACGACCACGAGCAGGATCCAGTTGACGCGCGGCATGTAGATCTGCCCCGAGGTGTGCTCGGAGGTGTGGCGGACCTCCATGCGCGGCAGGATGCCGAGCTGGATCGCCTGCCTGGTCAGCGAGAACGCGCCGGTGATGACCGCCTGGCTTGCGATGATCGTCGCGATCGTGGCGAGAATGACCAGCGGCAGGATCAGGAAATCGGGTGCGAGCTTGTAGAACGGATTGTCGATCGTGCTGGGGTCATTCAGGATCAGCGCGCCCTGGCCGAGGTAGTTCAGCCACAGGGCAGGAAACACCATGAAGAACCAGGCGCTCTGGATCGGTCCGCGCCCGAAATGGCCCATGTCGGCATAAAGCGCCTCGGCGCCTGTCACGGCCAGGCACACCGTGCCCAGCACGACCAGCGACACGCCCGGATGGTTGACGAAGAACATCACGCCATAGAGTGGATTGATCGAGGCGAAGACGCCGACATCGTCCTGGATGTGGTAGATGCCGAGGCCCGCGAGCGTCAGGAACCAGATACCCATGATCGGCCCGAACCATTTGGCCACGCTTTCCGTGCCGCCGCTCTGCACCGCGAACAGGCCGATCAGGATGGCTGAGGCGATGTAGACGACATAGGGCTCGAAGGCCGGCGTCACCAGCTTCAGCCCTTCCACGGCGGACAGGACCGAGATCGCCGGCGTGATCACGGCGTCGCCATAGAACAGCGCTGCGCCGAGCATGCCGAGCGCCAGGACCCAGCCGGTGCCCTTGGCCTTGCCCACCGCGCGCTGGGCCAGCGCCACCAGGGTCAGCGTTCCACCCTCGCCATTGTTGTCGGCACGCAGCAAAATGATGACATACTTGATGCTGACAACAAGAACGAGCGACCACAGGATCAGCGACAGCACGCCGATGACGATGTCACGCGGCACTTCCCGGATGATCGTCGCGCTGCCGCCATGGCTGCCGATCGTCCCGCTCATCGCGGCGTTGATCGTCTCGCGCAGCGCGTAGAGCGGGCTGGTGCCGATGTCGCCATAGACCACGCCGAGCGCGCCGAGGGTCAGCGCCGCGAAGCTCGACTTGGTGTGCCCATGACCGTGGCCATGGGCCGGATCGGCCTGGGGGCTTTGCGGCCCGTTCAGGCCGAAACGGTGATCGTCAGCGGGGGGGGGCGGCTTGTCGCCGGGGGACATCATGCTTCTCCGCGCTTGTCGCGCTGCAACGCACGGCCGCGGGCTTTATCACATCCGGGCTGCCATTCAAGCAAAGCGCATGCCTTGGGTGCATGACGCTTATGTCTGCTGTTGGCGCTTCGTGCGCCGACTGCATTGCTGAGGTGTTCGCCTGTGGCAGTCATCACTCGGCCGCGCGGCTCGAAGCGCCGTAGCGCCGCTCGACATAGACGCTGACCATCTCCTTGAATTCTGCCGCGATCCCGGCGCCGCGCAGGGTTGCAACCTTCTTGCCATCGACGAAGACCGGCGCGGTCGGAGCCTCGCCTGTGCCGGGCAGCGAGATGCCGATGTCAGCGTGCTTGGACTCGCCTGGTCCGTTGACGATGCAGCCCATGACGGCGACGTTCAGCATCTCAACGCCCGGATAGCGTGTCTTCCACTCCGGCATCGAGGTGCTGATCCAGTTCTGGATGTCGCGGGCCAGTTCCTGGAACACCGTAGACGTCGTGCGCCCGCAGCCGGGGCATGCCGCCACCAGCGGCACGAACGCCCTGAAGCCCATGGTCTGCAGCAATTCCTGCGCTGTCTTGACCTCGATGGTGCGGTCTCCGCCCGGCTCGGGCGTCAGCGAGAAGCGGATCGTATCGCCGATGCCCTCCTGCAGCAGCACGCCGAGCGCTGCCGAGGAGGCGACGATGCCTTTTGAGCCCATGCCGGCCTCTGTGAGGCCAAGATGGATCGCGTAGTCGGAGCGCCGCGCCACCTCGCGGTAGACGGCGATGAGGTCCTGCACGCCGGACACCTTGGCGGACAGGACGATCTTGTTCTTCGCCAGCCCGATCTCCTCGGCGCGGGCGGCGGACAGCAGGGCAGACTGCACCATCGCTTCGCGGGTGACGGCGCGCGCCTCCAGCGGGGTCGCCGACGCCGCATTGATGTCCATCAGATGCGTGAGCAACTCCTGGTCGAGCGAACCCCAGTTCGCCCCGATCCGCACCGCCTTGCCGTGCCTGATCGCCATCTCGACGATCTGGGTGAACTGGCGGTCCTTCTTGTCCTTGAAGCCGACATTGCCCGGATTGATCCGGTACTTGGCCAACGCCTCGGCACAGGCGGGGTGATCGGCCAGCAGCTTGTGGCCGATATAGTGGAAGTCGCCCACCAGCGGCACATGGACGCCGATCCGGTCTAGCCGTTCGCGCACATGTGGAACGGCCGCTGCGGCCTCGTCGCGGTCGACGGTGATGCGGACCAGTTCTGAACCTGCCCGGGCCAGGGCCGCCACCTGTGCGACGGTCGCGGCGATGTCCGCCGTGTCGGTATTGGTCATGGACTGCACGATGATGGGCGCCCCGCCACCCACCACCACGCCGCCGATATCGACGCCGACGGTCCGGTGACGCGCGCGGGGACCGGCCTCTGGAGCGGCGGCGGCTAGGGCTAGATCGGTCATCGTCAACATCACTCGACTGGCGGCAGCAACCGGAAAGCGCTTTGCCTGTATCCGGCGCGGACCGGCAAACCAACGAGCTTGCCAGGCCGTAGCCGGAAACAGAATACCCAGACCTTGCCCAGCCTTGAACTGGCGTCAAGCTGGATAGGTTCCGGATGCGGTGAAACGAACCTTTGCCCGGCGCGTGGGGAGTTGTTACATGTTCACAGGCTCGATTGAAGGGATCCATCATGCTGCGTGCCACCACCGTCATCCGCAAGCCAGCCGTCAAGGCCGACAAGGTTGTGGCCACCGTCGTGCTGAACCATGAGGACCGCCAGCGTCGACGCGCCGTTCTGAAGACCGAGGGCGGTCTCGAGGTCCTGCTGGACCTTGAGCGGGCCACGGCGCTCAACGAAGGCGACGCCCTGCACCTGGATGACGGCCGCCTCGTGCAAGTGCAGGCGGCTCCCGAAGCGCTGCTCGAAGTGCGAGCCGAGAGCATGCTCCGGCTGATGCGGGTGGCCTGGCACATTGGCAACCGTCATACGCCCGCCGAGATCACGGCGGACGCTCTCTATATCGAGGAAGACCATGTTCTTGCCGAGATGGTCCGCGGGCAGGGCTGCTCGATCACCAAGGTGACCCGACCGTTCAGGCCCGAGCGCGGCGCTTACGACCATGCTGGCCATGATCATGGCCAGCATCATGATCACGGCCATGACCATGGCGCGCACGGCCACGCCAATCCACCCCACGGCCAGCCCGGCCACGTCCATGGGCCGGATTGCGGCCATGACCATCACCATGACCACAGCCACGATGTGCTGTCGGTGGCCAGCCATGATCACGCGCATGATCACGGGCATCATCACGACCATGACCACAAGCATCACCATGGCCATGATCATGGCCATGCCGCCCGCGCCAAGCACGACCACTGACCCCACGCAATCGATCCGTTGAGCGCCGCCCAGCTCCTGTTGATGACATGGTTCTCGCCGAGCTACCCGGTGGGCGCTTTCGCCTATTCGCATGGGCTCGAATGGGCGCAGGAGGCCGGCGACCTGACCGATGCGGCGTCCCTGCAGGCCTGGCTGGCGGACCTGATCCAGCTTGGCGCGGTGCGCAATGATGCGATCCTGCTGAGCGCATGCTGGCGTGCGGCCCGGTCTGCGCAGTGGGCCGAGGTCGCCCGGATCAGCGAACTTGGCCTGGCCATGGCCGCATCGTCCGAGCGCCGGATGGAAACCGTGACCCAGGGCAATGCCTTCGTGCTGGCCAGCCGCGCAGCCCATGACTGCGACACGCTGCGGCAGCTTGGCGCCAGCTGGACCGGCGATATTCCCTACCCCGTCGCCGTCGCCGTCACGGCGGCGGGTCATGATGTCGCACTCGGCGACCTGCTCCCCGCCTTTGTGCTTGGTTTTGTCGCCAATCTCGTCTCGGCATCGGTACGCCTCGGCATCGTCGGCCAGACCGATGGCCAGCGCGTGCTGGCGGGTCTCATGCCCGCGATCAGCGCCCTGGCGGCGGAGGCCGAAACAGCCACGCTGGACGATCTTGGCGCTTGCGCGTTCCGCTCCGATATCGCTTCCTTGCGCCATGAGGCCCAGTATTCAAGGTTGTTCCGCTCATGAACCATTCCCCCAACGGCCCCCTGCGCGTCGGCATCGGCGGCCCTGTCGGCTCCGGCAAGACGGCGTTGATGGAGATGCTGTGCAAGGCGATGCGCGACGAGTTCGATCTCTGCGCGATCACCAACGACATCTACACCAAGGAGGACGCGCGGCTGCTGACAGTCGCCGGCGCATTGCCGGTCGAACGCATCATGGGGGTTGAGACCGGCGGTTGCCCACATACCGCCATCCGCGAGGATTGCTCGATCAACCTGGCTGCCGTCGCTGAAATGCGCGGCAGGTTCCCGGCGCTGGATCTGATCCTGATCGAATCGGGCGGTGATAACCTCGCCGCGACCTTTTCGCCGGAACTGGCCGATCTCTGCATCTACGTGATTGATGTCGCGGCCGGCGAGAAAATCCCGCGCAAGGGCGGCCCCGGCATCACCCGTTCGGACCTGCTTGTCATCAACAAGACCGACCTCGCCACCCATGTCGGCGCGGACCTGTCGGTGATGGACCGCGACGCCAAGCTGATGCGTGGCAAGCGCCCCTATGTGTTCACCAACATGAAGACTGGCCAGGGCCTCGATGTCGTCCGCGCCTTCATCGAAGAGGCAGGCGGGCTGGCGAAAGCGGCGGTGTGACGGGACCAAGCACTTGGATGTGATCGCATCATGATCGCGGGGTTTGGTGAATTCATGCCACGCAGAGTGTAAAAATAGCTGGTCATCAAAGCCGGTATGAAATATTATTCAGTATCGACAAAAATGTAATCGTCTGCCACATTTTGAAATACTGATGTAGCGTGCGCGAGACATTTATTAGAGATATGAAATATACGCAGAAATGCTTTTTGGATTCGTGGCGCGGTCCATCATATCTGCTTAATGCCAATTCAGGCCGCAGCGTTTTCAGTGGGCGGTCCGCATTCTCAGGACACGCTATGCCAACATCTGTCTTGTTTCGGTCTGTCATCTGGCTGAGTTGGCCACGCCGATTACAAAGACCCAAAAACTCCAGTAGTGCGCGGGCATGACTGAACCACGCTTCCAGGATTGGGTTGATAATTGCGGGCAACGTACCCTTGATGGTCAACCTCCCGTCGATCAAGACAGAAATTGGTGACGCGCTGTTCCGATCTGATCGAAGTTGTAGGGCCCAAATGAGTGGGCCGTCTCACATTTGAAGTGCATCACCTGACGGATTATCGGGTGAGTGATGGGCCAAGTTTACAACCACCTCAGCGGTGAGGAACGCAATTTCATTCATCGGCATCTGAATGAAGGTCGGAGCTGTCGCTGGATAGCCG
>JAPLOW010000202.1 GCA_026400555.1 Hyphomicrobiales bacterium | reverse complement strand
GTTCCGGGTGCAATGCCGATGAGCCGCATCCGGGCTGGCTCGGTCCCGAGTTCCGGTCTCTCGACCTCAAGGCTCAGGATGGAACCGGGCTGCAATGCGGCCCGGCGTGCCGCATCCGCCGTGATGCGGAGCGTGACGGCGCCGCTTCCCATCTGCACGCGCGCCTCGTCACCGGTAGCTGTTGCGGCCCAGCCCAGAAACCGCGCCTCAAGGCTGTCGCCAACCTTGAGCGGCGCTGCAACCGGCTGCAGCGCCTCAAGCAAGGTCTGCAGCATCTGGCTCTGGATGACGGCGACAGGGTTCACGATGATTGGCTCACGACTCAGCGCATGATCCTTCGAACACGCATCGTGCAACCAATTCTTTTCGATTTGTTTACGCGCCGGTTACAGGCGCCGGATGTTCTCAACGGCCTGGCAGGACGATCACGGTCGGTAGGCGCGGCAGGGAAGCCCGCGAGACGATCATCGAGGGCACGTCGCGCCGCTCGACCGGCCATGTGGCGGTCGCCTTGGCGAGAAAGCGCTCCAGCGTGCTCTGCCCGAAGAAATGCATCGGGATGATGATGCGGGCCTGCAAGGTCTGCAGAACCTCAAGCATGCCATCCATGTCGAGGGTATAACCGCCATCGACAGGCACCAGGACGACATCAACCCGGCCAAGCGCGCGCAGATGTCCGGGTTCCAGCGTATGGTGCAGATGGCCAAGGTGGACGATGCACAACTCGCCGACCTCGAAGACGAACATGGAGTTGGCGTCGAAGTCCGTCGCGCCGCTGAAGGAGCGAATGTTGGTCGGGACATTGCGCACACGCATGTCCTTTACCGTCACATCATGCTGCGCCTTGCCTCCGGCCGGATCCCAGCCGGGCAGGACGTGGGCGATGCCGGGGTCGGGATTGCGCGAATAATGCGTCGAGTGCGCCTTGTTCATGCTGGCGATGACCGGCACGATGGATGGACGGACATAGTCGTTGTAGTCCGTCGCCGCCGTAACGCCCTGGGCGCTCTCGATCAGGAATGTCGCATGGCCGACAAAGCTGATGCGCGCCTCATCGGCCTTCAGCGAAGCCTTCATGACCGGCGGCCGCCAGGCGGCGACATCGGGCCGGCAGCCCGGTTCGGCGGCAGCGGCAGGCTGGGCAAGGATAGCGCCGAGTGCCGCAACCAGCGCCATGATCCGCATCAGCCATCGCTCCTGCATGTGTCCTCATCTCCTGACCGGACGTACAATAGCGGCCCTGAAGCGCGTGACCAGTGCCGGGGAGGCTCCTCACGAAGGCGTGTTGGCAGGGCGACGCGCAGGGCCGGGCCGTGTCAGGATTGACTTTGATCCGGCGTGATCCTCCAATTCCCGGATGACGATGACTCATGCGCCGGGCGACCGGCTTCCACCTCTTTCGCCAGACGAACAATCCGAAGCACAGGCCGCCGCCAGCGATGCCTTCAGGGCGAGCCGCGGCACACCGGTGTTTGGGCCGTTTGCGCCGCTTTTGCGCTCGCCCGAACTGATGCTGAGGGTGCAGGCGCTCGGCGAATACTGCCGCTACAACAATGCCCTGGGCCTCAGACTGTCGGAATTCATCATCCTGCTGGTGGCGCGGCGCCACGACCAGGCGGTGGAATGGGCCATCCACGCGCCAATCGCCGAGCGGGCGGGTGTGGCCCCGCCCACCATCGAGGCCATCGCGCACGGGCGCAGACCTGCCGCAATGGCGGTCGACGAGGCGCTGATCTTCGATGCCCTCACCGAAATGTGGGCGCATGACCGCTGGTGCGATTCAACCTATGCTGAGGTGCTCGACGCCTTCGGTGCGCAGGGCCTGATCGATCTGGTCACAACGGCAGGCTACTACGCACTGCTGGCCAATGTGATGAATGTGGCGAGAACTGCTTCGCCGCCCGGCCCTGTGCTGCCGGCGCTGGGCTAGGAGGCTCGCGCGCCCGCGCACGCCATTTGCCCAATCTCTGTGCAGGCAGGCCGTAATTTCTCCACCTCGACGGCGCATAGGCACTGGCCCTTTGCGTCTGGCGCACCATCTAATTTGGGGTAAGTGCGTTTTTTCGTGGTGATGAGGCATGGCCAGACGTTTCAGAACCCTGTTCATCTCCGATGTCCATCTCGGGGCCAAGAGCTGTCAGGCAGATCTCCTGCTTGAATTCCTCGCGTGTCACGAGGCTGACACGATCTATCTGGTCGGCGACATCATCGACGGCTGGCGCCTCAAGAAGAACTGGTACTGGCCGCAGGAGCAGAATGATCTGGTACAGGCCATGCTCGCACGGGCGCATGATGGCACCCGCGTCGTGTTCATGCCCGGCAACCACGACGAATTCGCGCGCGGCTATCTGGGGCACAAGTTCGGCGGCATCGAGATCGTCGACCACGCCATCCATACGGGGCCTGACGGGCGGCGCTTTCTCGTGATCCATGGCGACCAGTTCGACGCTGTCGTCACCCACGCCCGCTGGCTGGCCAAACTCGGCGACTGGGCCTATCGCGCCACGCAGGCGATCAACGCGCGGGTCAGCATGGTTCGTCGCGGGATGGGCCTGACCTACTGGTCGTTTTCGGCCTGGGCCAAGCTCCGGGTCAAGAAGGCGGTGAATTTCATCAGCGATTTTGAAATCACGCTCGCCGCCGAGGCCCGCAAGCGCGAAGCGCACGGCGTGATCTGCGGCCACATCCATCACGCAGCGATCCAGGATATGCACGGGGTCAGCTACATGAACTGCGGGGACTGGGTCGAAAGCTGCACGGCGCTGGCCGAGGCCTATGACGGCAGCTTCCAGATCATCGACTGGAGCAAGGAGAGCCAGCGCTTTCACCTCGTGCCCCAGCCGGATGGCTACGCGCTTTCACCGCGGGAGCGAAAAGCGGCCTGATGCGCATCCTGCTCGCCAGCGACGCCTGGGCGCCCCAGGTCAATGGGGTCGTGCGCTGTCTGGAAGCAACCAAGCGCGAACTCGAGAGCCGCGGAGCGGTCGTCGATGTCATCTCGCCCGACCAGTTCCGTTCGGTGCCGATGCCGTCCTATCCCGACATCCGGCTGGCCATGGTTTCGCGGAAGGGACTGGCGAAGCGCCTCCAGGGAACGCCCTACGACGCCATCCACATGGCTACCGAAGGGCCGATCGGCTGGGCCGTCCGCGGCGTGTGCCAGAAGCTCGGACTGAGCTTCACGACGTCCTACCACACGCGCTTTCCGGAATATCTGAGGGCGCGCGCTCCAGTGCCGGAACGCTGGTCGTACGCGCTGCTGCGGCGGTTCCACGGCGCAGGCGCCGCCCTGATGGTGGCGACGCCGGCGATGGCGCGCGAACTGGGGGCGCTGGGCTTCAAGCGCCTCGCCCTGTGGACCTTTGGCGTCGACACCGAGCAGTTCCGCCCTGATCTGCCTCAACAGTTCGCCCATCTGCCCCGCCCGGTCTTCATCACGGTGGCGAGGCTCGCCGTCGAGAAAAATCTCGAGGCCTTTCTCGGGCTCGACCTGCCGGGTACGAAGGTCGTCGTCGGCGACGGACCGGCGCGGGCCGATCTCGAGCAGCGCTATCCCGATGCGATCTTCACCGGTTTCAAGGCTGGAACCGAGCTTGCCGCGCTGTACGCCTCAGCGGACGCCTTTGTCTTTCCCAGCCGGACGGACACGTTCGGCCTCGTTCTGCTGGAAGCGGCCGCCTGCGGCCTGCCGATCGCCGCCTTCCCCGTCCAGGGTCCGATGGATGTAATCGGAGACAATCCGGTCGGCTGCCTGAGCGAAGACCTGAAGGCGGCGGCGCTCGGCGCCCTGACCATCCCGCGTGACCGCTGCCGCGCCTTCGCGCTCGGCCATTCGTGGAGCGCGGCGACGGACCAGTTCGTCAGCCATCTGGTCGGGCCAGGCGGGTTGAAATCCGCGGCCTGAGCAGGTTCGGCGCGCCCTGGTTCGGCGCGCCCTTGCCGAAACGGCGCGAAGCAGGCAAGATTCTGTCATGTCGCTTCGGACCCTTCCCTGCGCCGGCGCCCTGTGGCTGTTGGTCGCCGCCCTGATGCCGGTGCCGGCACTGGCGCAAAGCACGGCCGAGGAAGAAGCCAACCGCCGCGCCAGTGTCCTCGAAAAGACGCCCGAGTGGGCTGCCAAGGTCCAGTTCGGCAAGCGCGACACCCCGGCGGCCAGCCTCGAGGCGCGGGCCATCGGGTCCTATGCGCGTGGCTGCCTCGCCGGGGCCAGCGCCCTTGAGGTCGATGGCGACACCTGGCAGGTGATGCGCCTCAACCGCAACCGGAGGTGGGGACATCCGGACCTGATCACCTATCTCGAAAGCCTTGCGAAGGCGGCCCCGCGCGTGGCGAACTGGCCCGGCATCCTGGTCGGCGACATCAGCCAGGCGCGCGGGGGCCCGATGCTGACCGGCCATGCCTCACACCAGATCGGCCTTGACGCCGACATCTGGCTGACCCCCATGCCCCGCAGCCGCCTCAACCGGGAGCAGCGCGAGAACATGCCGGCCACCAACATGGTGCGCCGCGACTGGATGGACGTGGACAGCGCTGTCTGGACCGTCAACCACACGCGGCTCGTCAGGCATGCGGCGCAGGATCAGCGCGTGCACCGCATCTTCGTCAATCCGGCGATCAAGGTGGCGATGTGCCGCGAAGCCGGCAATGACCGCTCGTGGCTTTCCAAGGTCCGCCCGATGTGGGGTCACAACTACCATTTCCACATCCGCATGGGCTGTCCGGACGGCTCGACCACCTGCCAGGAGCAGGACAGCCCGCCAGATGGCGATGGCTGCGGCAAGGAACTGAGCGACTGGCTGGCCACGCAACAAAAGGCGATCTTTGCGCCGAAGAAGCCGCAGACCGGAGCTCCGCCCAAGCCGAAACCCCCGATGTCGGTCGATGCGCTTCCGGCTGAATGCCGCCAGGTGCTGGTGGCACGCTAGTCCCACTGCGGCGCATCACCCCGCAAGCGTCGTCGGCAACTCAAATCCGTGCCCGAGCGGATCGCTGGGGTCGATGATGAACTGGCCTTTGCCCATCCAGTGCGCGCTGCCGCCGACCTCGACGATGACGGCGGGAAGCGGCCCGATGGGCGCATCGCGCAGGGCCATTCCGGTAAAGACGCCACCCGTGATCGAACGAAAGCGCCGTGTTTCGCCCGGCTTCACCAGGCCCTTGGCGTGGTCGAGCGCCATACGGGCCGTGACGCCGGAGCCGGTCGGCGAGCGGTCGATCTGCCGTTCCGCGAAGACGCACAGATTGGCGCTCTCCTGCCCGGGCAGCACGCCATCGGTGAGGATCGTCCCATACAGGAAGCCCAGATCGGGTTCCGACGGATGCGTGATGGTCATCCGTGCCCGGATCGTGTCCGTCAACGCGGCGGCTGCATCGACCAGACGCGGCAAGGGCGTCGTCGCCCAGTCCAGCCCCATCGCGGAAGCCGGCACGATCGCATAGAAGGCGCCGCCATAGGCGATGTCGCAGGTCACGGCGCCAAACCCCGGAACCTCGATGACCAGATCACGGGCGAAGACGAAGGACGGCACGCTTTCGAAGCTCGCGGCCCGCACCACGCCGGCGTTGACCTCGGCACGCACATTGATCAGGCCGCACGGGGCCTCGAAGGCGAAGCGAGTCTCCGGTTCGACAGCGGCCACACGCCCGGTCTCGACGGCCCACTTCGCCAGGGCGATCGTGGCGTGGCCGCACATGGTGGAGTAGCCCTCATGATGCGTGAACAAGACGCCGAAGCGCGCCTCCGGACGCGAAGCGGGAACCGGGATCACGCCATACATGCCGGCATGGCCGCGCGGCTCCCACATCATGGCGCGGCGGAAGGCGTCGAACCGCTCGCGCGCGGCACGGCGGCAGTCAAGGATCGTGCCGCCCGGTAGCTCCGGGTAACCGCCGGTCACGATGCGGACCGGCTCCCCAGCCGTGTGCAGGTCATCATAGGTCAGGGTCAGCAAGCCGGCCTCCCGCAAGGGTCAGGGCAGCCAGCGTAGACCATCGCAAACGGGACAGAAACCCGCCACGGCGGCGCGAAGCCGCAGGCGTCCTATGCGTACTGTGACTGATCGGCGTCGCGCAGCAGCAGCACCTGCAGCATCGCAGCGGCATCGGGAACCGTCAGCCGCTTGTACTGCATCAGTGGGGCCTGCAGGGCGGACCAGCCAACCGGAACCCCGATCTTGACCGAGATCATCGCTTCAGCGAGCGGCATCGCGAAGCCGGCCGCCTTCAAAACCACCAGCAACGGCTCGACCGACCTCGCCTTGATGGCGCTGAGAACAAGCTTTGGCTCAAGGGCGGTCTGCCGCGCCAGCGCGCCGGCCACATCGGCGAGTTCATCCATGCTGTACAGCGCAACGATGTGGTCGTGGCTGATGCCGCCTTGCGGGGCTACCGGGACCGTGGTCATGACATCGACGGCCTTACTCACGGCACCGCTGATCTGACCAGCCAACGCGTCGGGGCGCGATTCGACCAGCATGTTCACCACGGCCGCCCGGGCCGCACTGAGGATCTGCATGACCGCGGTTGCCGGCAAGGCGAGCCGTGCCGCCAGAGCCTGCGCCACCACCTCGTTGCTGGCGGCCACGTCGGTCAGGGTCGTCGCGCCCGCAGGCGAGAGGGTCGCCGTGTCATTGCTGATCAGCCGGGTCAGAACCGCCTGCTCCTTGCGCTCCAGTAAGGCGTCAGTCACCGCCGGCTTCAGCGCAGGCCGTTGTGCCAGGGCGACACGGTGGCCTTCGCCGCGGTTCTGCGCCACGGCGATGAGGTCGTCATCGTCGAGCACCACCGATTGCTGCAGAACCGGCGTTGCGACGATGACATAATCGTCATTGGCCAGATCCCGCACCACCTCGCGCGGGGCCCGCTTCATCGGCGCCAGCGCTTCGGACAGGGCCACACGGGCCTGAACCTCAATGCCCTGGGCCAGAAGCCGGAAGACATTGTCGTACAGCTCGATGTGACGGTCGCCGAGCCTCGGCTCGAGTTCGACATACTGATTGGTCAGGGCGCTGAGAATGGCTCCGCGGCGCGGCGATTCATCGCCTTGCGCCACGCTCTCCAAGCCCAACAGGGACAATGCCTGGGTCATGATCTCACCTTCCTTATGTCGGGAGATCATGGGGGCGGTTGCTTTCGCCCGCGTTGAACCGCTCGCTAAAATTGTTGGCATTCGCCGGAAACGAGGCTGCAGAGGCTGCCGATCAGCCGTCTTGCTTAACGCGGAATCGCGCGTGGCTTGCCGTCATCATCGACCGCCACAAAGGTAAACGTCGCGTCCGTCACCTTCTCCATGGCGTTGGTGCGGAAGCGCTGGGCCCAGGCCTCGATGTTGATCTTCATCGAGGTGCGCCCGATGTCGCCGATGGAGGTGTAGACGCAGAGCACATCGCCGACCTTCATTGGTCGGATGAAGGTCATGGTGTCGACCTTGACCGTGACCACGCGGCCCTGCGCGCGCTCGACGCCCGCGATCCCGCCCGCCTGGTCCATGCGCGCCATGACCCAGCCACCGAAGATGTCGCCATTGGCGTTGGTGTCCGCCGGCATGGCGCTGATCTTGATCGTCAACTGGCCGACGGGTTGTTGCTGGTTGGGCATGCGCGGGGCTTTCGGGGCAGCAGTGAAGATCCGTCAGTTGTCGTTGTTCTTGCTGTCGTCGACATGCAGGATGTGCATCACCCGGTGCAAGACCGGCGCGAGGATGAACCCGGTCGCGATCACGATCAATAGCCCGGAGATGATGGCATAGGAGCCGGCGAACAGCTTGCCGCCGCTTGTCTTGAGCTCACCCACCGGGCCCATGCCGGAGAGGATCATCGCCGCGTTCACGAAGGCGTCGATCGGCGCCATGCCCTCGGTCAGCATGTAGCCGGCCATGCCGAGCGCGAGGCCGAACACCGTCAGCACGACCCAGACGATACAGGCCCACGCCAGGCGCCAGGCGAACTGACGGCTGGAAGCGACCGGACGGGTGCGGTGCTCCAGGTTGCGCAGCATCAGCCCTTGCCAAGCTCCTTGCGCACGATGGCCGCACCGGCGCTGAGCGCCGCAAGCTTGCCATAGGCCACAGCGTTCGACATCGGCGCCATCCCGCAATTCGTGCAGGGAAACAGCCTGCCGGGATCGACGAACTTCAGCGCCGCGCGGATGCTGGCAGCCACCTCTTCGGGCGTTTCGATGTGGTCGGAAGCGACATCGATCGCGCCGGCCAGAACGTCCTTGCCCTTGAGCAGGCCGATCAGATCCATCGGCACGCGGCTGTTGCGGCATTCGAGCGAGACCTGGTCGATACTGGACCGCGCCAGCACCGGGAACGTGTCCTCGTAATGGCGCCAGCTCTCACCCAGGGTGTGCTTCCAGTCGATGTTGGCCTTGATACCGTAGCCGTAGCAGATGTGGACAGCCGTGGTGCACTTCAGGCCCTGCGCGGCGCGCTCCAGCGTTGCGATGCCCCAGTCGGCGACCTCACTCATGTAGACATTGTAGGCCGGCTCATCGAACTGGATGACATCGACGCCAATGGCCTCAAGCTCCTTCGCCTCTTCGTTGAGCGCCTCGGCAAAGGCCATGGCGAGATCGGCGCGGCGGCCGTAATGCTCATCCGCAATGGTGTGAACAATGGTCATCGGGCCGGGCAGCGTGAACTTGAGCTTGCGGGCCGTGTGCGCCCGCGCCGCGCGCGCTTCAGGGCCATGCACCGAGCCCTTGCGCCGGATCGGCCCAACCACGGTCGGCACTTCGGCCATGTAACGGTTGTTGCGGATGCCCATCATCGTCTTTTTGGCGAAGTCGATGCCGGAGAGGTTCGCGAGGAAGCCGTGGACGAAATGCACCCGCGCCTGCTCGCCATCGCCGACGATGTCGATGCCGGCATCCTCCTGCAGCTTGATCGCGAGGATTGTGGCGTCGAGCTTGCCCTGTTCGAGCGCGGCGCCTTCGAGCCGCCATGGGGCCCAGAGCTTTTCGGGCTCGGCGAGCCAAAACGGTTTGGGCAGGGAGCCGGCCAGTGTGGTCTCAAGCATGATCTCGACTTTCGGTTCGCAAGACGCGCCATGTGCGCCGCGGGCCTGCCGCCGTCAAGCCAGACGGCCCTGCCTGAGGCGAGGACCAGCGTAAAGCCAGCCGATCAGCATCACATTGACGAGGTTCCAGGCGAGGCCGTTCAGAAACGCCATCCGGTAGGAGCCGAACAGGTCGAAGATGTAGCCCGAGGCCAGCCCGCCCACCGCCATGCCGGCGATGGTCGCGGTGATGACGAAGCCGACGCGCGCGCCCGCCTCGCGCGGGGGCATGTATTGCCGGGCAATCATCGCGTACATCGGCACGATGCCGCCCTGAAACAGGCCGAAGATCGCAGAGATGATGTAGAGCGAGGTCAGCCCGTCAAACCACAGGAACAGGAACAGCGCCGCCGCCTGCATCGACGAGCCGATCAGCAGCACCGCGACGCCTCCGATACGGTCGGCCAGAAAGCCCGAGGCGATGCGGCTGATGATGCCGAGGCCGAGCATCAGCGCCAGCATTTCGGCGCCGCGCGCCGCGCCGTAGCCGAGATCGGCGCAATAGGCCACGATATGCACCTGCGGCATCGCCATCGCCATGCAGCAGCCGAAACCCGCCACGCAGAGCAGCGTCATCAGCGCATTGGGGGACAGACCAAGGCCCGCGCGCGCCGCATCGCTGGCCGCTTCCGCCCTGGCGTAGTTGGACTGCGGCGCGCGGCGGCGGAACATCAGCGCCATCGGCATGATGACAAGCGCCAGGATGGCGGCAATGGCGATATGCGTCCAGCGCCAGCCGTGGCTGGCGATCAGGCCCTGCACGATCGGCGACCACAGCGCCCCTGCAAGGTAGTTGCCGGTCGCAGCGATGCCGACGGCGAGCCCGCGCGAGCGCACGAACCAGTGCGAGACATCGGCCATCAGCGGCGCAAAGCCGATCGAGGCGCCGATGCCGATCAGCAGATGCGCGGCGCCGAACTGCCAGATCGAGCCCGACAGGCCCGCCAGCAGGTAGCCGACGCTCTGGCACAGCGCCGCGATGATCATCGCCGGCACGATGCCGACCCTGTCGGACAGGCGGCCCATGCCGATGGCCGCGATGGCGAAGCCGATCATCATCAGGGTGTAGGGCGCAGACGCCGCGCCGCGCACCACGCCGAATTCGGTCTGCACCGCCGGCAGCGCCACCACCACCGTCCACGAGCCGACACAGGCCAGCGTCGCAAAGATCAGCGAGGCCGCCAGCCTGCGCCAGGCATAGCGGCTGTCAGGCACATAAGGGGAGGCGGATTCGGACACTGTGCTCATCGCGTGAGCATAGGGGGCAAGCCCCGCCCCCCACAAGCGCAGGCGCCGCGCAGGCGGGCGGCGCAGGAAGCGGGTGTGCAGGAGGCGGGTGTTGCGATGTGGCGCCCTCATTTGCTATACATGTATAGCAAATGAGGCTCCCCATGCTCGCGCTGCGCCTGCCTGAAGATATCGTGAAGCGGCTGGAAACTCTCGCCGCCCGCACGGGACGCAGCAAAAGCTTCTACGCCCGCGAAGCGATCCTGCGTCACCTCGGCGACGTTGAGGATGCGTACCTCGCACTCGACAGACGTGAGCGCGGCGGGCCACGCCTGAGCCTTGACGAGCTTGAACACGAGTTCGCGGCGGACCTGACCACAAAAGCCCGCTGAACGGCCGTGACGGACGGCCCGCCATGGCACGTCGAGCTGGACGCCGGCGCGGCGGATGATCTGCGACAGCTCGGCGCGACAGATCGCCAGCACGTGCTGAGCTATCTGCGCACCCGGCTGGCCACACCGGATGACCCGCGCCGCTTCGGCAAGGCCCTGACCGGCGATCTCAAGGGCCTGTGGCGCTACCGCATCGGTGACATCCGCATGATCGTGTCAATCAAGGACGAGACGGTCACCGTGCTGGTGCTGCGCGTGGCCCATCAGCGCGAGGTTTATGGGTGATGGCGGGGGTATCGGGCGCGGGCGGGAGGTGCCGGGACCACCTCAGTATGCACCCACCCCTCTCTGCACATACATACCATCATGGTCGGGAAGAGCCCGACCATGATGGCAATACAGCGGCGCCTTTCTCAGCGGGCCTTCACCGCCGTGTCGGGGAAGTCGCTGAACAGGCCGTCGACGCCCAGCGCGAAGAAGGCTTTCATTTCGGCGACGGGATCGCCCTTGAAGGTGGAGGCGAGGCGGCGCGGCTCGTTGCGGAAGGTCCATGTGTGGACGAAGAGGCCGGCGGCGTGGGCATCCTGCACGAGGCTGGAGGCCGAGCGCATGATGCGGTCCTGCTCGTCGATCTTGCCGTCGCCGTTGAGATCCTTCGGCTTGCCGTCCGGACCGGTCTCCTGCCGGGCCGACATGATGTAGGGCTTCCAGGGGCCGACGCCATCGGCATAGGTCTTGACTTCGGCGAGGCCCTGCTTGGTGAGCAGGTCCTTGAACGAGCGCTTGTCGCCGGTAATGACGAAGTCATAGGGTTTGTCGTAGGGCGCTGCGAGGACGATGCCGCCATCCTTGTCGACGTCATCGGCATCGACAAGCTGCACGAGGCGGACGTTGGTAAGTTTGCGCAAGGCCTTGAGGTTCGCCACCTCGAAGCTCTGGATGATGACCGGCGCGTCCTTCGTGGTCCAGCCGGCGGCGTTCAGCGAGCCGACCAGGCTCGGCTCCAGCGGCAGGCCGACCGCCGCATGCCACTTCGAATGCTTGGTCTCGGGATAGATTCCGATGGTGGCAGTCCTTGGTCATGACCAGATCGGGTTCGATGAAATCGGCGCCCTGCTGGATCGCCAGGCGATAGGATTCGAGCGTGTGTTCGGGCAGATAGCCGCTGGCCCCGCGATGGCCGATCACCAGCGGCGGCTTGCCGTCGAGCGTCCTGTGCTGGGCGAGTGTCGGGCCGGTGAAGGCGCCCGACGTGGCGGCGGCCGTCACCAAGACGAGGCAGATATTGCGTATGGCAGACATGATGTTCACCCCTGAACGCGTTCGGTCACGTAGCCGTTCATCAGTCACCCGTTTGACGCAGGAATGATGCGCAGCGCCTGTTGTCGACCGATCGTCCGCATGCTGCGTCGCCCGCTCGCGCTTTGACCATGTTCGGAAACACAGCTTGACCGGTGACGTGATCCTGCACAGATGACCGCACTACACCGGATTATTGCATGAATCCTGTCCAGCTTATCAAGCCCCGCCGCTTTGGCGATGATCGCGGCTGGTTCACTGAAGTCTTCAGTGAGGCCGCGTTCGCCGCGTGTGGACTGACCGACCGTTACGTTCAGGACAATCATTCACTGTCGCGCCCCATCGGAACCTTGCGTGGGCTGCATTTCCAGACGCCGCCGCACGGGCAGGCCAAGCTGGTGCGCTGCATCCGCGGCAGCATCTTTGATGTGGCGGTCGATGTGCGCGCGGGCTCGCCGAGTTTTGGCCGATGGGTCGGCGCGACGCTGTCGGCCGAGAATGGCCACCAGCTCTACATTCCGGTCGGCTTCGCCCATGGCTTCGTTACGCTCGAGGCCGACACCGAGGTGACCTACAAGGTGACCGACATCTACGCGCCCGCGCATGATGGCGGCATCATCTGGAACGACCCCGACATCGCCATTGACTGGCCGATCGCGCCGGGCGCGGAGCCTGTGCTTTCGGCCAAGGACATGAAGCTCGGCGCGCTGAAGGACTTCGCCAGCCCCTTCGCCTATGATGGCCGCCCCCTCCTGCCGCTGGAGATCTGAGATGAGCCCGACCCCCTCCTCCCCGCAGCGCGTCCTCGTCACCGGCGGAGCCGGTTTCATCGGCTCGGCGCTGGTGCGTCATCTGATCGCCAGCACCGGGCACGAGGTGCTGACCCTCGACAAGCTCACTTATGCCGGCTCTCTGACCTCGCTGCGCGAGGTCGAGGGCAACCCACGCCACCGCTTCGTGCAGGCCGATATCTGCGATCTGAAGGCAGTGACCGCCACGATCCAGAGCTTCCAGCCGACGGTGATTGCGCATCTGGCGGCCGAGAGCCATGTCGACCGCTCCATCGACGGGCCGGGCGAGTTCATCCAGACCAATCTGGTCGGCACTTTCGTCATGCTGCAGGCGGCGCTGGCGCACTGGCGCTCGCTGGCCGGCGCGGCCCAAGCCGGATTCCGGTTTCATCACATCTCGACCGATGAGGTCTTCGGCTCGCTCGGCGATGAAGGCTACTTCACCGAGACCACCGCCTATGATCCGCGTTCGCCCTATTCAGCCTCAAAGGCGGGTTCCGACCATCTCGTCCGGGCCTGGCACCACACCTATGACCTGCCGACGCTGGTGACGAACTGCTCGAACAATTACGGCCCCTACCATTTCCCCGAGAAGCTCATCCCGCTGATGATCATCAAGGCGCTGGCCGGCGAGATGCTGCCGGTCTATGGTACGGGCGATAACGTGCGCGACTGGCTCTATGTTGAGGACCATGTCCGTGCGCTGCAGGCCGTGTTCGAGCGCGGCGTGCCGGGCGAGACCTACAACATCGGCGGGCACAACGAGGTCAGGAACCTGACTGTGGTCGAGACGATCTGCGAGTTGCTGGACGAAATCCGGCCGCGCGCGGACGGCGTCAGCTACCGCAGCCAGATCGGGTTCGTCACCGACAGGCCTGGCCATGACCATCGCTACGCCATCGACGCCGTCAAGATCCGCGATGCGCTGGGCTGGACGCCGCGTGAGACCTTTGCGAGCGGCTTGCGGCGCACGGTCACATGGTATCTCGCCAATGAAGGCTGGTGGCGCACGATCCAGGCCCGCAGCTATGGCGGCCAGCGCCTCGGGCTGAAGGTCGTCTGAGATGGGCGCCATCCTGCTCACGGGCGGGACCGGGCAGGTCGGCGCCGCGCTTCTGGCGCTCGACTGGCCGGCAGGCATCACGCTCGTGGCCCCGTCGCGGGCAGACTGCAACCTTGCCGACCCGGCCTCCGTCGCGGCCTTTATCGAGGGCAAGACATTCGACGCCATCCTCAGCGTCGGCGCCTACACCGCCGTCGACAAGGCTGAGAGCGACGTGGCCAACGCCTGGCTGGTTAACGCAGTGGCGCCGGCCCTTCTGGCCGCGCATGCCGCGCGCACCAGCTGCCCGATCGTGCATGTCTCGACGGATTATGTCTTCGACGGCAGCAAGGGCGGCGCCTATGTGGAGAGCGATCCGGTCAGGCCGATCGGCGTCTACGGCGCCTCCAAGGAAGGCGGAGAGCAGGCGATCCGGACCGGCACGGCGCGGCACGCCATCGTGCGCACCTCGTGGGTGGTCAGCCCGCACGGCAACAATTTCGTGAAGACGATGCTGCGGGTTGGCGCGCAACGCCCGCTGCTGAAGGTGGTGGATGACCAATGGGGCGCGCCCACCGTGGCGGTCGACCTCGCCCGCGCGCTCCGACGCACCGTGCTGCGCCTGATGGCCGATGCTGCCGCTCCCACTGGAACATTCCACTATTGCAATGCCGGGGAGACGACATGGTGCGGCTTTGCGCGCCAGATCTTCGCGGTTGCGGCAGAGCATGGCGGCCCGAACCCCGCCGTCGAGGCCATCGGCACGGTGGACTATCCAACCCCGGCGCGCCGCCCGGCCAATTCGCGCATGAGCACCGCCAGGATCATCGCCAGCCACGGCGTCGACTGCCCGCCCTGGCAAGGCTCCGTGCGGACGCTGGTGACGGCGCTCGTATCCGCTTCACCTCCCATCGAACCGACGAGAACCTGACATCATGAAGGGCATCATCCTGGCCGGCGGCTCCGGCACGCGGCTTCACCCCGCCACGCTGGCCGTCAACAAGCAGCTTCTGCCGGTCTACGACAAGCCGATGATCTACTATCCGCTGTCGGTGCTGATGCTGGCGGGAATCCGCGACATCCTGATCATCTCCTCGCCGGAATATCTCGACAATTACACGCGGCTGTTCGGCGATGGCTCGGCCTATGGCCTCGCCATCAGCTATGCCGTGCAGGCAAAGCCGGAGGGCCTCGCCCAAGCCTTCATCATCGGACGCGATTTTGTCGGCGACGACAATGTCGCCCTCGTGCTCGGCGACAACATCTTCTTCGGTGCCGGCATGAGCGAGCTGCTGCGCGCGGCGGTGGCCCAGAAGACGGGCGCAACCGTGTTCGCCTACCGCGTCGACGACCCGCAACGCTATGGCGTGGTCGAACTGGATGCGGCGGGCGTGGCGCTCTCGATTGAGGAGAAGCCGGCCAAGCCCAAGTCGAACATGGCCGTCACGGGGCTTTATTTCTACGACAACGCTGTCCTCGACATGGCCAGCTCGCTGAAACCCTCCTCGCGCGGCGAGCTGGAGATCACCGATCTCAACCGACTCTACATGGAGCAGGGCAAGCTGCATGTGCAGTCCATGTCACGTGGTTATGCCTGGCTCGACACCGGCACCCATGACAGCCTGCTGGAAGCATCCGAGTTCGTTCGCACCATCCAGCACCGGCAGGGGGTGCAGATCGCCTGCCTTGAGGAAATCGCCTTCCTGAACGGCTTCATCACGCGCGACCAGTTGCAGGCACGGGGGCGCCTCTTCGCCAAGACCCGTTATGGCCAGTATCTGCTGAGCCTTTGACCCAACGCTGACCGAACGATCCTGAGCGCCTGCCGGGCGTCGCGCCACTTCCGGCGGCCGTGCCCGAGCGGCCCGCGATTTCGCCTCAACCCTGACGGTTTTCGCAGGCTCCTTCGTGGCAACGGCGCGCTTGTTTGCACACGGGCCGCCGTCGGCGCGTGCCGTTCCACCGCCCATGCAGGATTGTCCGCGATCCTGCATGCTTTCAGGAGATTCCCCTTGCGAACCCCGTGCCCTGCACGCGAGGCGCCGCAGCAACAATGTCAACATCGCCTGCAGCAGCATCGTCTCCGGCACACAGAAGCTCGACAACCGCACGCAGTCGCTGCTGGTGGAGAAGAGCGATGGCGTGCGCGTCACCGACAGCCGCTTCGAGAGCATCTGGTCCGGCATCAACATGCGGACGTCGCAGAACGTCAAGCTCGAGCACAACCTGTTCTCGCGGCTGGGCACCTTCGCTATCCTGATGACGCAGGTCAGCGGTGTCGAAATCCTTAGCAAGCGGTTCAACGGTTTTGCGACCGAGGGCTCCGGCAAGGCGGCCTTCATCCAGTGCCAGACACGCGGGACGACCGAGCCGTCCAGAGACTTTCTCATCCGCAACATTGTGATGATCCAGGACACGCCGCCCGTCGCACACGGGATCTTCTTCTCGAACGAGGCCCGCATTCCCTTCGAACGCGTCTCCGTGCTCGACAACATCGTCGTGTCCGGTACCAATCAGAGCATCGCCTTCAACCGGGCGGTCGACGTGAAGGTCGAGCGCAACATCGTGCTCAACTGGCGTGAATCCACGATCGCAACCGGGATCCGCATCGTCGGCGTCGGCGGGACCGAGGTCACGTCCAACCACACCGTGTCCCATGGCCTGATCGACAGCCAGAAGGTGATCACGCGGCGCAACACCACGACGACCCGCCGCGAAACCCGCTCGCAAAAGGTCCAATTCGACCGGATCGACGGGTGTCTGGCCGGCACAGGCAGCGGCCGCGTGCATCAGGAGCGCTTCGTCACCAGCGAGCACCGTGTCTCCGGGCCGCGACCCTGACTGGTCGAGGCCGGTTCGGCCCCGTCCGAGACGGATCGACCAAACCGGCCGCTTGGCCGTCAGCCTAGCCGAATATCCGCTCGCCACTCTGGTCGATGATCTGCCTGGCCTTCATGAAGGTCATCTCGACCGCGTCGGTCTTCGCAGGAAAACGGTCGGCACGAATGAAGCGGTGGGACTTCAGTTCGCCGCCGATCTCCTTCTCGATGACGCCACACATCTGCCACTGGCCCTGTTCCTGGTAGGGCGTGGCGTGGATGGTGAAGCCATTGTGCTCGGAGGTCGGGGCCGGTTCCTCCGGTTTCGGCGCGCCGCCGCCAAACATTTTCTTCAGGAAGGACATCGTTTTGTTTCCTCAGCGTTCGGTGAAGGCCAGCCGCGCAGCCAGTGCGCCAAAGGCGGCTGCGAAAGAGCGGCGCAGCTAGGCCATCATGTTCGGCCTGCCCATTACATTGTCGCGCATGGCTGCAGCAAACAGACCGCAAATTGCAAAGATCACGAACGTCATGGCCATGAACACCCCGCTCAGCGCCAGCATCTCAAGAAGCGGGTTTGAAGCCGCCTTGTCGGTGAACTGCGGGAGGAAGGCGACGAAGAAGATCGAGAGCTTGGGGTTTAGCAGGTTCAGCGCAATACCATCGATCATCCCGCGGGACACAGAGCGCGGCGAGGTGTCGCCGTCGATACGCATGGCGCCCTTCTCCTGAAAGGTCTGCCACATCATCCAGAGCAGATAGGCGACACCGGCATATTTCACCGTGTCATAGAGCAGCGCCGAAGTGTACAGCAGCGCAGCCAATCCCATCATTGCAGCAATCAGATTCGGGATGATGCCCATCGTCCAGGCAACGGCAGCGACAACGCTTGCCTTGCCGCCACGCCCCAGCCCCATGGCAATGGTGTAGACCGCACCAGTGCCCGGCGAGGCGACGACGATGAAGGTGGTGATCCACAATTCAGGCGACACCAGCCCGTCTCCTCAGCGCACGGGGTCCATGCCCGCAGCCCGCGCCGCAGCGGCGCCTTGGGGCCCGCCGAGCGCCGCTATGAAGGCGCGCGCCACCTCTCCGGGCGTACCGGCTGGCAAGGCCGCAGTGTAGGTCGAGATCAACTGGATGTCAGCTGGCAAAGGGCCGACCAGCGCCACGCCCTTGACCGGGAGGATCTCGCTGATCTGGTGCACTACGGCGACCGCCTCGCCCTTGACGATGAGATCAGCCGCATATCCGCCGGCCTGGAACTTAGCCTTGGCCTTCACGGCCTCGGTCAATCCAAGGAGCTGGAACAAGCCTGCGAGAAAAACCGCGCTGGTGCCGCCCGCTGCCGGATCCGGCAGCGCCAGCGACGGGGTTTCGGCAATGAACCGCTTGAACGCCTCGGTGGTCGAGATGTCGGGCCTGGGCATGCCCTCCTTGATGCCGACGCCGACGCCAGTGCGGGCGAAATCGACCTGACTACCGGGTGAAATCTTGCCTGCCGTGGTCAGTGCGTTCAGCACGTCAGGCGTCGCCACGATGACGTCGGCGCTCTCGCCTGCCTCGATGCGGCGGCGCACGCCGCCCGCGGTATCCTGGACGAAGATGACCTTGTGGCCGGTCGCGGTCTGGAAGCCGTCCGCAACGGTCTGCACAACCTGCTTCGGCGCCCCGGTCGTCATCACCTTGATCTCGGCGGCGTTCGTGGCCGCGATGGTCCCGGCGAGGGCTGATACAGCAAGGCGCATAGCTCTGAACACGACGTGTTTCTCCTTATCGGTCAAGGAAGCTTGGCAGGAAAAGAAGGGGGCCGCAATGGGCAGCGCCGAGGGTCTGAAAATCGATTGAGTGGTTCAGGACGGCAAGCATCGGCGCGTGAAGACGCCTGGCTCCGGGGCATCGCGTCAGCTTGAAGCGAGGTCGCGCTCACGATGCAGAAGCTGCAACCGCGAGCCGGCCATCCGCCAGAGAAGCGGGCGATACCGGCGGACGACGCGAAATCCGTTGCGCTCGTAGACGATCTGCGCCGCGTCCTCATTGGGGTCAGTGGAGGTGTACAGCCGCAGGAATCGACGACCGGTCGTGCGCGCCTCCGCAACAGCATGGTCAAGAAGATGCTGGCCAAGCAGAAGCCCGCGCGCCTCGGGTGCAACGCAGAACCAGCCAAGCCAGTTCGCCTCATGGCGATCGTCCGCCCTCGCATAGAGCCCAATGACGCCAAGGACGGCTGCTTCCCGCATCGCGACCCAGAACCGCGCCTCGCGGATACCGCCACAGCGCAGAACCCACTCCCAACGCGTCTGGAACACCCGCAGGCTGAGGCGTTCGAGCGCGCTTTGGGACGTGAAGACACGATCAATCAGTTGTGCAGTGGCAGCCCGGTTCTGCGGGCCGAAAGCCTCAAGGACAATGCCGACAGGCATTGCCATCAATTATCCAGGAAGCTCCTGAGCTTCCGGCTGCGGCTCGGATGCTTCAGCTTCCTCAGCGCCTTGGCCTCGATCTGGCGGATGCGTTAGCGGGTAACCGAGAACTGCTGGCCGACTTCTTCAAGCGTGTGGTCGGTGTTCATGCCGATGCCGAAGCGCATGCGCAGCACGCGCTCCTCGCGCGGCGTCAGCGAGGCGAGCACCCGCGTGGTGGTCTCGCGCAGATTGCTCTGGATGGCCGCATCGATCGGCATCAGCACGTTCGGATCGGGGATGAAGTCGCCGAGGTGCGAATCTTCCTCGTCGCCGATGGGCGTTTCGAGGCTGATCGGCTCCTTGGCGATCTTGAGCACCTTGCGCACCTTCTCGAGCGGCATGGCGAGCTTTTCGGCCAGTTCTTCCGGCGTCGGCTCGCGGCCGATCTCGTGCAGCATCTGGCGCGAGGTGCGCACGATCTTGTTGATCGTC
>JAPLOW010000125.1 GCA_026400555.1 Hyphomicrobiales bacterium | reverse complement strand
GGGCGGCGAAGGCTAGCGGCAGTCCGAGCATGGCGCCATCTCCCTCACGCTGCCCGCATGTCGCGCGCCGAACTGATCAGCGACGCGACCCGCAGCGCCGCCTCGCTGGCGTTGCGGTCGGTATGGTGAATCGTGAAGGTCCAGCCGAGCTTGCGGCAGGCCGATGCGATTGCCTCGCGATGTTCCGCGATGCGGAGCCTGTATTCCTTGCCCCAGGCTCCGGCGTCGCCGACGTCGAGCCTCAGTTCCGATTCAAGGTCAAGCAGTTCGGCCTGTCCGGCAAAGGGAAAGGTCTCCTCGACCGGGTCGATGATCATGACCAGATGGCCGCGACCGCCGGCTGCGCCGATGGTGCCGAGGGCGGCCATCACCCTGTCGAGCGGCGTCAGCCAGTCGCTGATCAGCACGGCCTCATCGAGCCTGCCGATAGGCCGGGCCGGCGGCAGGTCGGCGTCGAGGCCTGCCTTGTCCTGCGCGATGATCTCCACCAGCCGCTCGACCACGCGGCGCGAGGCGATGGGGCGGCTGAGCCCGAGCAGGCCGACCCGCTCGCCGCCATCGACCATGGCGTCGGCCAGCGCCAACTGCAGGACAAGGGCGCGATCCACCTTCGATGCCTGTGCCAGGGATGAAGCAAAGCCCATCGAAGCCGAACGGTCGGCCCAGATCCAGATGGTGTGCGAGGCTTCCCACTCGCGCTCGCGCACATACAGGCGGTTGTCGCGGGCCGAGCGCCGCCAGTCGACGCCACCGGCGGCCTCGCCGGGCATCAGCATGCGGTACTGCCAGAAGGTCTCGCCGGGTCCGGCCTTGCGGCGGCCATGCACGCCATTGACGAAGGCCGAGACACGGCGTGCCTCAAGCGCGATCCGGGGCAAACGATGCGACAGTTCCAGCGCAAGTTCGCTGTCGCGCGCTCCGGGCGTGCGCTGTGCCTCAGCCAGGATCGTGGTTTTCACCATGCGCGCGGCCGTCAGCCCAGCCTGCCGATGAGCGTCTTGATTACGCCGTCGACAGTCTCGCCATCGGCCCTCGCGCCAAACGTCAGCGCGATACGGTGCTTCAGGATCGGGCCGGCGAGGGCGGCGACATCATCCACGGATGGCGCGAGGCGGCCCTGCAGCAGGGCGCGGGCGCGTACGGCGAGGGCCAGCGACTGGCTGGCGCGCGGACCGGCGCCCCAGGCGAGCTTGGCGGCGTGGGGCTGGTCGATCGCGTCAGGCCGCGCGGCGCGGACCAGATCGAGGATGGCCTCGATCACGCTGTCGCCGACCGGCAGGCGGCGCACCAGACGCTGGGCGGCTTGAAGCTGCTCGGTGTTCATGGCGGCGGCGGGTTTTGCGCCTTCGATGCCGGTGGTCTCGATCAGCACCCGGCGTTCGGCCTCGCGGTCGGGATAGCCGACATCGATCTGCATCAGGAACCGGTCAAGCTGGGCTTCGGGCAGCGGATAGGTGCCTTCCTGCTCGATCGGGTTCTGGGTCGCGAGCACATGGAAGGGCCTTGGCAAGTCATGGCGCTCGCCGGCGATGGTGACATGGTTCTCCTGCATCGCCTGCAGCAGAGCGGACTGGGTGCGCGGCGAGGCGCGGTTGATTTCGTCGGCCATCAAGAGTTGCGTGAAGATCGGCCCCCTGACGAAGCGGAACTGGCGGCGGCCTTCCGGCGTTTCGTCCAGCACCTCCGTGCCGAGAATGTCGGACGGCATCAGGTCGGGAGTGAACTGCACCCGGCGCGCGGTGATCCCGAGTACGGTGCCCATGGTCTCTACGAGCCGTGTCTTGGCGAGGCCGGGAAGCCCGACAAGCAGGCCGTGGCCGCCGGCAAGCACCGTGATCAATGCCAGGTCGACCACATCGCCCTGCCCGAAGATGGCCTTGCCGATCTCCGTGCGGGCCTTGCTGATGGAGGTCAGGGCGGCATGGGCGGCGTCTGCGACAGCTTTGTCGAAATCAACGGCTTCGGTGACTGTGCTCATCGGCTGCTCCTCAAGATGGTCGTACCGGCATCCTTTTTCGCAAGGAGCCAAGGCAGATTGGTGGCAAAGCGGGTGCAAAACAAGCTTGCCTCGGCGGCAGTCCCCAGAAAGCCTCCCCGCTTGGCCTGAGCCGGGGCTTGCAAGTTCCGTGACAACTCAACCACCTATCCCATAAAGACTATGTAGAGGGCGTGACGCGGCGGCCCACAAGGCCTTGCGCCGCAGCGAGGATCACAATGGCGAGAGAGGCGGCAGGCATGGGCGATGCAGCCGGCGGCGGGCTTGAGCGACTGATGCAGTCGCTTGGCCCGGGCAAGCGCGGTGTCGCGCCGGTCGAGAGCTGGAATCCACCCTTCTGCGGCGACATCGACATGCGCATCGCCGCGGACGGCGCCTGGTTCTACATGGGCACGCCGATCGGTCGCCCGGCGCTGGTCAGGCTGTTTGCCTCGGTGCTGAAGCGCGAGGATGGACGCTATTTTCTGGTCACGCCGGTCGAGAAAATCGGCATTGTGGTCGATGATGCGCCGTTTCAGGCTGTCGAGATGGGTGTGGACGGGGCCGGCGACCGGCGCGTGCTGTCGTTCCGGACCAATGTGGACGACATCGTCACGGTTGCTTCGGAGCATGCGCTGCGTTTCGAGCGTGATGCGCATGACGGGGTCCGCCCTTATGTCCATGTGAGGCGCGACCTTTGGGCGCGGCTGACGCGGGCCGTCACGCATGAGCTTCTCGCTATGGGCGAGGTCAGGACGGATGGAGGGCGAGAGATGTTCGGGGTGATGGCGGGCGGCAACTTCCACCCGATCATGCAGGCGAGCCTGATCGAGGGGCTGACGTGACGAATGACGGTTTCGAGCGCTTCCTTCGCCAGGCGGCCGACGGGCTGCGGGCGAATGTTCCGCTTCCGGGAGACACCATCCAGCGCCCGCGCTCTGATTTCGACCTCGAGACCGGGCCGGTCGAGATGCCGGACGAGATGGCGCTCAAGCCTGCGGCTGTGCTGGTGCCGATCGTCCGGCGGCCTGGCGGGGCAGCGATGCTGTTCACGCAGCGCTCCGCTGCGCTGAGACGTCATTCGGGGCAGATTTCCTTTCCCGGAGGACGCATCGACGCGGAAGACGCCTCGCCGCTGGCGGCGGCCCTGCGCGAGGCCGAGGAAGAAATCGGTTTGCCCCGCCAGCAGGTGACGCCGCTCGGATATCTCGACGCGTATCTGACCGGCACAGGCTACAGGATCATTCCGGTGGTCGGGCTGATCGAGGCAGACATTGCGCTGATGCTCAATCCCGGTGAGGTTGACGAGGCTTTCGAGGTGCCGCTCGACTACCTGATGGATCCGGCCAATCACCGCCGCGACGGGCGCGAATGGAATGGCCGCTATCGCAGCTACTATGCTATCAGCTACGGCGAGCGCTATATCTGGGGCGCCACGGCGGGGATCGTGCGCAACCTGCACGACAGGCTGATCGCGGCCACGGCCGTGGACGCCAATACGGCGACCGGCAAGGATAGTGTTTGATGCTGCGCAATCTGATTGACGAGATCTTGCTGTTTCTCGTGCCTTTTCTGCTCTTCGCCGGGTGGCTGCTGCTGACGAAGCGCAATCCAATGGATTTCAACCACTGGAGCGGCTGGAAGTTCGGGCTGACCGTGACAGGCATCCTGCTCGGCATCGCCTCGATCATCCTTGCCGGGATCAATGCTGACACTCACACCGGAGCCTATGTGCCGCCACACATGGAGAACGGCCAGCTCGTGCCGGGCCGCTTCACCGACAAGCCGTGACCATGATGGGTGATGCTGACCGGCAGACCCGTCTTGACGCCCTGCTGGCCCGCCCGCCGGTCGCGCAGCTGATGGCCTTGCTGAACGCCGACGGTGCCGAAACCCGGATCGTCGGCGGCGCCGTGCGCAACACCTTGCTGGGCGTGCCGACGAGCGACATCGATCTTGCCACCACACTGTTGCCGGAGGCGGTCATGGCGCGCGCCAAGGCTACCGGTCTTAAAGTGGTACCGACCGGCATCACGCACGGTACGGTGACGGTGGTGGTCGCCCATGCGCCGTTTGAGGTCACAACCCTACGTCGGGACGTCGCGACCGATGGCCGCCATGCGACCGTCGCGTTCTCGCGCAGCTTCGAAGGCGACGCGCTGCGACGGGACTTCACCATCAACCAGCTTTCGCTGGCGGGCGATGGCGTGGTGCATGACTATGCCGGCGGGCTGGCCGATCTGTCCGCCCGCAAGGTGCGATTCATCGGGGATCCCCGGCTCAGGATCGGCGAGGATTTTCTCAGGATCATGCGGTTCTTCCGGTTCCATGCCGAGTATGGGACAGGTCCCCTTGACGCGGCCGGGCTTTCCGCCTGCGTCGCGCTGACATCGGGCATGGCACGTTTGTCCGCGGAGCGGGTGCGCGCCGAATTGCTGAAACTTCTGGCCGCGCGCGGCGCACGCGAGGTTGTGCCCGATTTTGTCGGCAGCGGCGTCTGGGGGCAGACCACGGGCGGACATGCCGCTGATCTCGAAGCTCTTGACTGCGCGATAACGGCTTTTCCGGACAGCGACGCCGTCGCCCGCCTGGCCGCGCTCGGCGTGCGCACGGCAGGCGATCCGGGGCTTCTGGATGAACATTTCCGGCTGTCGCGGGCCGAGCGCACCCGGCTCGATGACGTGGCCCGGCTGCTTGGCGGCTGGTCAAATCCGGAAACACTCACAGCCAGGGACGTGCAGCGCGCCGGGCTTGACGGGGGGCGCACGGCGACAGCGGACACGCTTGGGGTTCTGGCCGCAAGGCTCGGGGTGGAGCGGGCGCGGCAACTGGCCGAACTGCCCACGCCGGTTTCCCCGTTCCGGGGCGCGGCCGTGCTGGCGCTGGGGGTCAAGGCGGGGCCGGAGATCGGAATTGTCCTCGCCAGCGCCCATGATCTGTGGGCGGACATCGGATTTCCGGATGAACAGGCCGCGCAGGCGCAATGCCTCGCCGACGCGGTTCGGGACCTCACGGGTCAGGCCCCGGCGCAGGCCTGATCCTTGGCTGTCGGTGTGTAGCGCGGCGCGCCGATGCCGAAGAAGGTGCTCCAGTAGGATTCCGAACCGACCGATTCCCTGACCGCGAGCGCGCGCTCGAAAATCACGCAGCGAAGGGCGTCATTGGTGCGGTAAAGATGTTCGAGCCTGCGGTAGGCTATGGCCAGAACCTTCGGGTCGGGCGCGGGGGCCGCCTGCCGGTCGTCGCCGCGCGCATCCAGCAGTTTCTGGAGCTCGTCCTTGGTGATGCCATGGCAATGGTTGATCACCTCGAGGATGACCCGCGCCGAGCGGCTGTCGACTGCGGAGCCCGGCGCGCCACGCAAGGCATAGCTGTCGCAATTCAGGCCCCAGACACGCTTGATCGGTTCGGCAGGGTCGATGCCGAACGGCGTGTCCACGAAGAATTCGATTTCCCGGGCCACGTTCGTGTAGCGCAGGGCCCAGTCTCGGTCCGCAGCCTCAAAGGCCTGCCGCGCACTGGTCCAGGTCTCGCCGGTGCTGCCGCGCTCCAGCGCGCGCACCATGCGGAAGGTCGCGTGCCAGCGTGCGTTGATCAGGTCGGAGGTGGTGCGGTAGGTAGCGATCGCGCTTTCTGTGTCCTTCTCGATCTTGGCGACCCGGTTCTGCCAGGCCCAGCCGCGCTGCTGGATCCAGGTGGTCAGCACGGTGCCGATGACGCCGGTCAGCACGAAGCCGATCAGCGCCACCACGATCTTTTCGCGCAGGGACTCGGTCGCTTTCTCTGCAGCGGTCCGCGCGATGCGCCGCTCCGTGGTGAGGGTCTGCGACGCGACTTTCTCGGATTTCGGGGCCATCCGCCTATGGCAGCGCTTCGGCACGCGGCGTCAAGTGGAGTCTGACGCCGTGCCTGCTCCGGTGTTTGCGTAGCAACAGCGCGCCGCCTCAGGCCGCCTTGTGCACGTCCTCGTCGTCTTCCTCATCGTCGTCATCCGCGGCATGACGCTCATGGTGATCGCCTTCATCATCATCGAAGGCTTCGAGGGCGAAGGACGGGATGACGGCCTGCCTGAATTCGCCAAGCTCTTCGGAGAAGAACAGGCATGTCACATGCTCGCCCTCCACCGACAGCACCGTGAGCGCCGGGCCGCCGGATTTGACGTTGACGATATCGCCTTGGCTGAAGGGCATGTCAGGCTCCTGAGGTTGAGGGAAGCCTGAGCTTGGTTGTCGAACATGTCGGGATGATGTCTGGCAGGCGACGGTCCGGCTAAGGCCACTTCACCGTTGGCGGCATGCTCGACAGGATGGCGTCGACGTTGCCGCCGGTCCTGAGGCCGAAGATCGTGCCGCGGTCGTAGAGCAGGTTGTACTCGACATAACGCCCGCGCCGGACCTGCTGCTCGTGGCGGTCAGCCTCCGTCCAGTGTTTCGCCATGTTGGCGCGGAGCACCGGCAGATAGGCGTCGAGGAAGGCGAGGCCGACATCGCGTGTGAAGGCGAGATCGTTCTCCGGGTCCTCGGTCCAGCGATAATCATAGAAGATGCCACCGATCCCGCGCGGCTCGTTGCGGTGCTTGAGGTAGAAGTATTCGTCGCACCACTTCTTGTAGGCCGGATAATCGACGCCGTGCGCCTCGCAGGGGGCGCGCATCGCATTGTGAAAGTGGATCGTGTCGGGGTCATCCTGCGTGCGGCGGCGCATCAGCACCGGCGTCAGGTCGGCGCCGCCGCCGAACCACGGTCTGGTGGTGACCACGAAACGGGTGTTCATGTGGACTGTCGGCGCGTTCGGGTTCCAGGGGTGGGCAATCAACGATATGCCGGTGGCGTGAAAGCGCGGGTCTTCTGCAGCACCGGGAATCTGGCCGGCGAATTCGGGCTGGAAGGTGCCGAACACGGTGGAGACATGCACCCCGACCTTTTCGAAGACGCGGCCTGACATCATCGACATCACGCCGCCGCCGCCGGGCGTGCCGTCATGGTTGGTGCGCTGGTGCGGCGTGCGCACGAAGCGACCCGGCGCTTTCGGAGCATCCGCATGGAAAGGGCCGCTACACTCATCCTCGAGGGCTTCGAAGGCGGCGCAGATCCGGTCCCGCAATGATTCGAAGGTGGCGCGTGCGCGCGGCTTCATGGCTTCCGCCAGCGCCAGGGTGGCGGGATCCGCAGGCTTGGTCGGTCGGGCAGCGGCTTCGCTCATTACTCTAGTCCCCATGTGGCGGCCGGAACCCGCCTGTCTGCCTCAGCGCTTCCCCAAGAACCATGGCGGACGCCGCTGCCACGTTGATCGAGCGCAAACCGGGAGCCTGCGGAATGAAGACGCTGGCATCGGCTGCTGCGTAGACCTCCTGCGTCACACCCGCCGATTCACGGCCAGCGAGCAGGATGTCACCCGCCCTGAAGCTGAAATCTGTGTAGGCCGCCGCCCCGTCGGTTTCAACAAGCACCAGACGCCGGGCCTGTGTTTTGCGCCATGTTTCAAACGCGGCAAATGTGTCATGGCGGGCGATCGTGGCGCGCTCGACATAATCCATGCCGGCCCGGCGGAAGTTGCGGTCGGAGACATCGAACCCGGCCGGCTCGATGATGTCGAGTGCCACACCGAGGCAGGCGCACAGCCGCGCGAGCGTGCCGGTGTTCTGCGGAATATCAGGCTGGAACAAAGCGAGGCGGATCATCGTTGGATTGAGCGGGCATGGCGCAGGTCCGTCAAGCCGTCGCGCAACAAAGCGTGATCGGCGTCAGCCTTGGCCTTGTCCGGCAGTTCACGTAACACGCTCGGGTAATTACAGCATCGCCAAAAACGCCGGACCAAGAAGGGGAGCGGCCACCATGATGAGCCGCATCTTCAACTGGCTGGAGAGCCGCGTCGACGTGTTCGCGCCCTTCGATGAGCGTGCAACGCCGCCCAACACGGTCTGGCGCTTCATCTGGTATCATATCCGAGAGGTGAAGGGCTGGCTGTTGGTGATGCTGATCACCGCTTTCGTCTTCAGCGCCATCGAAGCGTCGCTCTATCTCCTGGTCGGCTGGTTGATCGACCTGATCGGCAAGAACCCGCCGGAGGCCGTGTTCCGCGATCACGTCTGGCTGCTGGCGGGCTTCGCGTTCATGCTGCTTGTGGTCAGGCCGATTGTCTATTTCGCCAATCACGCCGTTGTCGATCAGGTTGTTGTCCCGCAACTGACCAACCGCATCCGCTGGCGCAGTCATGTCTACACGCTCGGCCATTCCCTGAGCTATTTCCAGAATGACTTTGCCGGGCGCCTGTCCGCGAGGGTCATCCAGGCCGGGCAATCCGTGCGCAGCGCCACCGTCGAGGTCATCGACGACATGTGGTATGTCATCGTCTTCGCGGGCGTTTCGATCGGCTTCTTCGGCACGGTCAGCTTCTGGCTGATGCTGCCGATCGTGGTATGGATGGCGGCCTACATCTGGCTGATTGCCTATTTCGTGCCGCGCGCGACGCTGCGGTCGGAGGCGAACTCGCAGTCGCGCTCCGCGGCAACGGGCCGGATCGTCGACAGCTACACCAACATCATGACCGTGAAGTTGTTCGCGCGCGGCGATGTGGAGCGCTCGTCGGTCAGGGACGCCCTGGGGAACTGGGCCAAGACTTTCCTCGATCTCACCCGCCTGATCACGGTGGTGAGCGTGGTTCTGCAGACCATGAACAGCGTCCTGATCGTGGTCGCTTCGGGCGTGTCGCTGTGGCTGTGGTCACGTGGGTTGATGACGCCCGGCGAGGTCGCTGCAGGGCTCGGGCTGGTGTTGCGGCTTATCCAGATGTCGAGCTGGGTCATCCAGCAGGTTCGCGGAATCTTCGAGGAGATCGGCGCGGTGAAGGAGGCGATGGAGACCATCGCCAAGCCGCATGCTCTTGTTGACGACGTGAAAGCCAACCGACTGACCGTCGATCCGGGCGAGATCGTGTTCGACCATGTCCGGTTCCATTATGGACAGGACAAGGGTGTCTTCGATGATCTGGACCTGACCATCCATCCGGGCGAGCGCATCGGTTTGATCGGCCCCTCGGGCGCCGGCAAGTCGACGATGATCAACCTGTTGCTGCGGCTCTATGACGTGCAGGGCGGGCGCATTCTGATCGACGGGCAGGACATCGCCCATGTCAGCCAGGACAGCCTGCGCGCGGCTATCGCCACGGTGACGCAGGACAATTCGCTGCTGCATCGATCGATCCGGGAAAACATCGCCTATGGCCGACCGGACGCCAGTGATGCCGACATCGTGGCTGCGGCGAAAGCCGCCTCCGCGCATGAGTTCATCATGGGGCTCGGCGACCTTGAAGGCCGCAACGGCTATGATGCCCGCGTCGGCGAGCGCGGGGTCAAGCTGTCAGGCGGCCAGCGCCAGCGCATCGCGATCGCGCGCGTGATCCTCAAGAACGCGCCGATCCTTGTGCTCGACGAAGCCACATCAGCTCTCGATTCCGAGGTCGAAGCCGCGATTCAGGAGCAATTGCAGACGTTGATGCAAGGCAAGACGGTGATTGCAATCGCGCATCGGCTCTCGACGATCGCCGCGCTGGACCGGCTGGTGGTGATGGACAAGGGTCGCATCGTCGATCAGGGGACACACCAGGAACTGGTCAGCCGCGGCGGTCTTTATGCTCGCTTGTGGGAGCGGCAGTCGGGCGGATTCCTGGGCCTCGACCTTGATGCGCCGGCGCCGGAAGCCGTGCGGTAGAGGACCGTGCGGCATTTGGCGTCAGGCAAAGCCAAATTCTACACAATCCGTGCGTCCTATCGCGTCTGGACATCACTTTTGTGCCATGCAAAAGAGCGTTTCAAAGGCCTGTTCCTGTCGGCGACTCGTGGTCGCATTGCGTTTTTCCGGCCGGGCAGCAAGTAGAGTTCACATTCCCGCTTCTGGAAGGCCGGTGACACAGTCGCGCCTTCCGCAAAATTCACGAGGCAAGACCGTGGCCGAAGCCAAAGCGACACAAGCCGGCGAACCAACACGCCGCGACATGCTCTTTCTTGCAACAGGCGTGATGGGCGCGGTCGGCGTCGCCGGCGTTGCTGTGCCGTTCATCCGCCAGTTGGCGCCGAACGCGCAGACGATCGCGGCGGGCGCGCCGATCGAGGTCGATCTGACCCCGGTGGCCGAAGGGCAGGGCATCAAGCTGTTCTGGCGCGGCAAGCTGATCTTCGTGCGCAACCGCACCAAGGCCGAGATCGAGGAAGCGCAGAAGGTCAACGTGGCGTCACTGCCCGATCCGCAGCCCGACAGCGCCCGCGTCAAGCCCGGCAAGGAGCAGTGGCTCGTCCTGTACGGATCGTGCACCCATCTCGGCTGCATTCCTGGCGGCTCGGCTGTCGGTGAGGTCCGCGGTGACTACAATGGCTGGTTCTGCCCCTGCCACGGCTCGCACTACGACACCTCGGGGCGCATCCGGAAGGGTCCGGCGCCGGCCAACCTGCCGGTTCCGCCCTACGCCTTCCTGAATGACAGCAAGATTCGCATCGGCTGAGCCTGAGACGAGAGAAAGAAGACGACCATGAGTGGACCTTCGACTTACGTTCCAAAGTGGGGCATCGCCAAGTGGATGGATGCACGGCTGCCGTTGCCGCGCATGGTCTATGACGGCTTCATCGCCTATCCGGTGCCACGGAACCTGAACTATTTCTGGACCTTCGGCGGCATCCTGATGCTGATGCTGGTGTCCCAGATCATCACCGGCGTCGTGCTGGCGATGCACTACACGCCGCACTCGACCATGGCCTTCAACTCCGTCGAAAGCATCATGCGCGACGTCGAGTATGGC
>JAPLOW010000127.1 GCA_026400555.1 Hyphomicrobiales bacterium | reverse complement strand
CGCCGGGTCACTGCCATGTCGAGCAGCACGCCGGGCGAATGCCGGGCATGGGCCTCGTCGAAGGCGGTCTTCCAGAAGAGGCTGGCAAGTCCGGCCTCGACAACGATGCCCATGGCCACCGGCGCATCATCCAGCCGCAGCACGTCGACACAGAGCTGATCGGCGCGGGCAAAGCCGCGCAGGGCAGCGTGCATGTAAGCCGCATCAGCCGGGACATCGGCCAGGGCGGTCCCCGCCCTGCCCTTCCAGCCGCGCCGCTCAAGCGCGACAAAGTCGTCGAGGGCGGCCAGCGCCGCATCCCGGCGCAGGCTGTCATGGCGCAAGGTTCCAGCCCGGGCTAGCGCCCGCTCCTGCGCCATGCGCTTCTTGTAGGCGCTGCCCATCGCCGCCTTGAGGCCGCTTTCGGCGTCCGTCGCATCCTGCGAGGCCAGCAGCGCACGCGACCAGCGCTCGGCATAATGGATCGCGACATCGGGGGGCAAATCCGCGCCCATGGGTGCCGGCCAGCTTGCGGCGCGGACCAACCGGGGGAGGTCATGCGCCGCGCGGATGTGTGCGAACAAGGCGGCCATGGCCTTCTTGCTCATCGCAGCATCGAGCACAGGGGCGGCCAGGCATTCGAATTTCGGCACGCAGGGGGCCTGCAAGACCTCGATTCCACAGCTCCAGATATCCCGGATGCGCCGCATCGCCCACAGTCCGACCAGCGGCGCGCCCGGGGCCTCCGCATGACGGGCGGCCAGGATGACAAGGTCCTCATCGTCCGCAAAGGTCCGGGCAGCGCCGAGCGCCGCCGGTGACATGAACGGATTGGGCAGCGCCGCGCGTGCGCTCAGCGCCGCGAAGGCGGCGCCCCAGGCCGCATAGTCGGCGACATCGACGCGTTCGACGCTGATCGCCTGCGCCGCGACGGCGGCTGCGATCTCGCGCAAGCCGAGAAGGCCGGCCATGTCGGTTGCGCCGGCTGCCTGTGCCGGCCGCACCGCCTGGGAAGGGGACACGCTCACGCCACGGTCTTCCGGACTACGGCAGGTGGCTCGCCCGCGAAAGCGTGGACGCTGCGGCCCAGCCGGTGACGCACGACAAGCCAGGTGGCGAGCGTCACAGCGATGGAGGCGACGGCAGCGCCGATGGCGACCCCGATTGCACCGATGACGGGAGCGAGACCCAGCGCGAGAACGATGTTCAGACCGGCGGCAGCGGCGTAGACGCGGGTGACATCGGCGGCTCGGTCGGTCATCAGCAGCAACTGCTCGGAAGGACCGATGACCGCGCGCGCCACGAGGGCCAGCGCGAGGATGCCGACGAGGACGGCGCCGCCGCTGAAATCCCGGCCGAACAGACCCATCAGCAGCGGAGCGGCCAGCCCGAGACCGAGCGCCAGCAGCAGCGATGGCCAGAAGGTCCAGCGCGCGGCCTTGCGGGCGTATTGAACCAGCGCGTCGGCATCGCCCTGACCGTGCAGCGCCGAGAAGTGATGGGCCGCCGCATAGGACAGACCGAAATGCACGAAGGCAACGATACCCACGACCTTCGTGGCCGCGACGTAGACCCCGACCTCTGCCGGAGAGGCGAAAGCCGACAGGATCAGCACATCGGCATAGGCCATGGTCAGGAAGGCACCATCGGCCAGAAGGGCCGGCAAGGCCAGCGAGAACCAGCGGCGGGGCTCGTAGGCGGGCTGCGATGCCGGATAGGCCGCCCGCATGCGGGGCCGCAGCAGGAGAGCCAGTGCCAGCGCCGCGATCCAGGCAGACGCAACAAAGGCCGCGATGGCCGGGGTGGCAGCAGGATCCGCCCCACCGAGCCACAAGGCCAGGCACAGCAGCGGCAACAGCAGGGGCCGCACGATGAAGGTCACGCCATAGGCCAGATCGTTCCAGTCATGGGCCAGAGCAAAGCCTTCGATCACGTCGATCATGGCCAGAGCCGGCAGCGCCAGCAGCGCCAGCGCAATCGCAAGCCGGGTGTGACCGCTGATCGACGGCATGGCGACGGCAAGAACGGCAGCAGCAGCAAGCGCCATGAGGAGGCCAGCCGCCAATGGCGCAAGATGGGCAAAGCGATACAGACCGGCCAACAGCCGAAACCGGCCCTGCGCGGCATAGTCGGGGACGAAGCGCTGCGGGGCCATGGTCAACCCCAGCGCCGCAAAGCCGACCAGCGCGAGAACCCAGGTCATGGCAAGGGAGAACAGACCGAATTCGGTGGCTCCTAGCGCCCGCGCCAGCAGGATATGGGTAAGCAGCAACGCGCCGGCGTTGAACACGCGTGCCGCCACGCTGAACAGCGCCGCCCTTCGCGTCCGCGCCGCGATGGAGCGCTCACCGAGACCCGCCACGACGGCGCGGAGACGCTGGACCAGGGCTGAGGGCCTGAGGTCATCGGCCGCAAAGGCCACGGGTGATCCTGGATCGAGCGCCATGACCCGATCTAGCAAGTCCGGCTTAAGGAAGCGTCGAACAGGACGGTTAACTGTGAGCGATCCGGCGTCGTTCAGCGTGCGTGCGTGCGCAGGCGCAAGACGAAGCCGATGACCTGCGCGACCGCCTTGTAGAGGTCCTCGGGAATGTGGTCATCCAGTTCGACCGTACTGAGGGCTTCTGCGAGCAGGGCGTTCTCCTCGATCGGCACGCCCGCTTCGCGCGCGGTCTCGATGATCCTGTCGGCGATCTCGCCATGGCCCTTCGCCGTGACACGGGGCGCGGAACTGCCGTCATATTGCAGCGCCACAGCCGTGCGGCGGGTCAGCCAGGCGGGCTGCCGGTTGTTCGCGTCCATCATGAGCGCCGGTCCAGATACTGCCCGGCCATCGGCGCACGGCGCTGCGGCTGTCCGGTCATGACTTCAATGTCGGCCCTCTCGAAATCGCTGCCAAGCAAGGCCGCCTCGAGATCCGGTGAGAAGGACCTGACCAGTTGCGAGGTCGCTTCGCGCTCGGCCCAGACAAAGACGCCGATCAGCTTGCCCTGCATGGTCACCATGGCGTGGACGGGGCCCATCGGCTCGACATCAAGCGCGAAGCGGATGCGCCAGAGCCGGCCCTGCGCCGCATCGGGCCGGGCTCCGTTACGGTCCTCCTCGATCTCCAGCGGAAGCATGACGGTGCGTCCCTCAAGTGCCATGGGCAGTTCGATGAACCAGCGGTTGTGCGACTGGGCGGTTTGAAGCTCTGCCGGCGACGGCAGGGAGGCAAACTGGCTGATCGACAGGCGGTCCAGCGCCGCTTCGGTATCCTTCAGAACTGTCTCGAGCATGGCCGAAACCGGCTGTGTCACGGCATCGATCGTGGGGGCGGCCTGCGGCTGGGCGACAGGCGCGCCATCGCGGCTCGGCGGCGGCACACGTCCGTGGGCGGCAGCTGACGGCCCGGCGCTGTCCGGCACCATCGAACGCAAGACCTGCCGCAGGATCAGCAAGGTGGACTTCAGATCGAAGGCGGCTTCTGCGGCATCGCCATGCCCAAGGCGTGCTTCATGGAAGATGCCGGAATCAGTGACCGCCTGCTGCAGGACCTCGGGCACGATCAGGCCGTCGCCGACAACCGGTAGCCGGGCCTTCAGGGCGGCAGCGGCGGCGTTTGCGAGCGCGGAGGGCAGCAAAATGGGCGCGCGCTCCAGGGCCTCCAGATTGGAAAACAGGGGCGCAAGGCCATTCTGCCGCGCCAGCGCGGCGCCGATGATCGGTCCGGCCGCAGCCCTGAGCGCGAGGCGCGCCTCGGTCTCCGGAGAGATGGGCTCGCGGGCGGCTGCCCGAGTGACAGTCGGGCCAGGCGGCGCAATCGCGCGTCCAAGCGGGCCCTGGCCTTCGATCGGCGTTTGTCGCTCACCTGTTCCGGGTGCAATGCCGATGAGCCGCATCCGGGCTGGCTCGGTCCCGAGTTCCGGTCTCTCGACCTCAAGGCTCAGGATGGAACCGGGCTGCAATGCGGCCCGGCGTGCCGCATCCGCCGTAATGCGGAGCGTGACGGCGCCGCTTTCCATCTGCACGCGCGCCTCGTTACCAGTAGCTGTTGCGGCCCAGCCCAGAAACCGCGCCTCAAGGCTGTCGCCAACCTTGAGCGGCGCTGCAGCCCTGAGCGCGAGGCGCGCCTCGGTCTCCGGAGAGATGGGCTCGCGGGCGGCTGCCGGAGTGACAGTCGGGCCAGGCGGCCCAAACGCGCGTCCGAGCGGGCCCTGGCCTTCGACCGGCGTTTGTCGCTCACCTGTTCCGGGTGCAATGCCGATGAGCCGCATCCGGGCTGGCTCGGTCCCGAGTTCCGGTCTCTCGACCTCAAGGCTCAGGATG
>JAPLOW010000002.1 GCA_026400555.1 Hyphomicrobiales bacterium | reverse complement strand
CGTGGCGAGACGCAGGGCCTGGTCGTCACCACGCTCGGCACCGCCGAGGACGAACAGTGGATCGACGCGCTGCAGGGCACCTACAAGGAATCGTTCCTGCTGCACTACAACTTCCCGCCCTATTCGGTCGGCGAGACCGGCCGCATGGGTTCGCCCGGCCGCCGCGAAATCGGCCACGGCAAGCTTGCCTGGCGCGCCATCCGTCCGATGCTGCCGGCGCACCACGAGTTCCCGTACACGCTGCGCCTTGTCTCCGAGATCACCGAGTCGAACGGCTCATCCTCGATGGCCACGGTCTGCGGTTCCTCGCTGGCGCTGATGGATGCGGGCGTTCCGCTGAAGCACCCGGTGGCGGGCATCGCGATGGGCCTGATCCTTGAAGGCAAGCGCTTCGCCGTGCTGTCCGACATCCTGGGTGATGAAGATCACCTCGGCGACATGGACTTCAAGGTGGCGGGCACCGAGAACGGCATCACCTCGCTGCAGATGGACATCAAGATCGCCGGCATCACCGAAGAGATCATGCAGGTCGCCCTGACCCAGGCCAAGGATGGCCGTCTGCACATCCTCGGCGAAATGGCCAAGGCGCTGACCACCGCGCGCTCGCAACTCGGCGAGTTCGCGCCGCGCATCGAAACCATGAAGATCCCGGTCGACAAGATCCGCGAAGTCATCGGTTCCGGCGGCAAGATCATCCGCGAGATCGTCGAGAAGACGGGCGCGAAGATCAACATCGAGGATGACGGCACCGTGAAGATCGCCTCGGCCGACGGCAAGTCGATCGAAGCGGCCATCAAGTGGATCAAATCGATCGTGTCCGAGCCAGAAGTCGGCGTGATCTACGAAGGCACCGTGGTGAAAACCATGGAATTCGGCGCCTTCGTCAACTTCTTCGGCGCCAAGGACGGCCTGATCCACATTTCCGAGCTGGCACCGGCGCGCGTCGCCAAGGTCTCGGACGTGGTCAAGGAAGGCGACAAGGTCAAGGTCAAGCTGCTTGGCTTCGACGAGCGCGGCAAGATCCGCCTGTCCATGAAGGTGGTCGACCAGGCCACCGGCGAGGACATCACCGAGAAGCTGAAGGCGCAGCGCGACGCCGAGCGCGCCGAGCGCGGCGAAGGCCCGGAAGAAGAGCAGCGCGAGGAGCGTTCGGAGCGTCCGCGCCGTGACGACCGCGGCGGCCGTGACCGTCGTCCGCGCCGCGACTGATCCTTCCCGCGCCTGTGGCGCACAGACTGCATGCGATGGCCGGGCTTGTCCCGGCCATTTGCTTTGGTACAGGTGGAGGGTGAAACTGCAGCCCAACACACTCGCCATGACGGCGACGCTGGCGATGCTGACCTCCCTGGGTCCGCTCTCGACCGACTTCTACCTGCCCTCCGTGCCGGACATCGCCCGCGTCTTCAACGCCGGGACGGCAGGCGCGCAGGCGACGCTGTCCGCCTTCCTGTTCGGCTTCGCCGCCGGCCAGTTGGTCTACGGGCCGCTGTCGGACAGACTCGGGCGAAAGCCGGTCCTTCTCGCCGGCTTTGCGCTGTTCCTCGCGGCCACGCTGGGCTGCGCCCTTGCGGTTTCGATCGACATGCTGATCGGCGCGCGCTTCATGCAGGCGCTCGGCGCCTCAGGGCCGATCGTGCTGGGCCGCGCCATGGTGCGCGATCTTTATGAGGGTCCGCGCGCCGGCAAGGAACTGGCCCGGATGGGCATGATCATGGGCGTGGTGCCCGCCATCGCGCCGGTGCTCGGCGGCTTTCTGCATGATGGCTTCGGCTGGCGCTCGACATTCGTGGCGACGCTTGGATTCGCCTCCGCGCTGGTGCTGTGGATCGTCCTGGCGCTGCCCGAGACGATCCGGCAGAAGCTTGACGAACCCATGTCCGTCGTCGCCATCATCAAGGGTTTCGGCGTCCTGCTGAAAAGCGCGCCCTATCGGGTCTACGTGGCGCTGGTGTCGCTCGCCTATGGCGGGCTCTTCGCCTTCATCTCAGGCTCGTCTTTCGTCCTGATGGGTGTCTATGGCCTGACACCGGTTCAGTTCGGCCTGTCCTTCGGGCTCGGCGTCCTCGGCTTCATCTCCGGCACGATCCTAGCGCAGAGGCTGATTGGCTCGCTCGGGCTCGACCGGGTGATCGGCATCGGTGTCGCCTGCCTCGCCTCGGGCGGCCTGATCATGCTCGCGCTCACGCTGATCGGAACCGGCTCGTCGCTCGAGATCAGCGTGCCGATGGGCCTCTACGCCGCTGGCGTGGGCCTCACCATGCCGCAGGGACAGGCAGCGGCGATGATGCCGTTTCCCGAACGGGCGGGCACGGCCTCATCCTTTCTGGGCATCTGCCAGATGACCTTCGCCGCCTTTGTCGGTCTTGCCATCGGTCGTCTCCTGACCGGGTCCGCACTGCCCCTGCCGCTGATCATCACGATGATCGGGGTCGTCGCGCTGATCGTCTTTCACCTCAGCCGCAAGGTCCGCGCCGCCGGCTGACTGCAGTCGCACGGTTGGGGACAATCTGTGGACAGGTTGTGAATCGATGTGGATTAGATGTTTAGTCCCGGTATTTGCTGGAGCGGATTGACGCTGAACCGCTGCGGCTCTGTTGTCCATCGTTTGCAGATGAACTCGTAGGGCGTGAGGCCCTTGAGCGTCTTGAGGCGGCGGCCGAAGTTGTAGGCGCTGACG
>JAPLOW010000051.1 GCA_026400555.1 Hyphomicrobiales bacterium | reverse complement strand
CGGCTATCCAGCGACAGCTCCGACCTTCATTCAGATGCCGATGAATGAAATTGCGTTCCTCACCGCTGAGGTGGTTGTAAACTTGGCCCATCACTCACCCGATAATCCGTCAGGTGATGCACTTCAAATGTGAGACGGCCCTGTTATGTATCGTTGCCTTGCCGGCCTTGCATTCATGTTTGCACTGCCGATCACGACAGCGTCGGCACAGGTCGCGATCGACGACATCCGCCTGCAATTGTTCAAGGAACGCTCCGGATCCCTGTCCGAGAACATTGTGGGCTCGACGAAGAGCTTCGTGAATACACCGTCGGGCGGCGGCGATGCGGGCGAGCCGGCCGAGGCGATCCTGGTCACGCTCGTGGTCACGGGTCCGAAGAACAGCAAATCCTCCGACAAGGTCGCCCGCGATCTTGCCTCGATCACGGTGACGCAGACGGCGAAGACGGGGCCGCGCGTGCTGCTGAAGCGCGCCTATGGCGGCTTTCAGTTCGGCGTGGATGGCAAGAGCCACAAGGCTTTCCTGCTCGAGAACGCGACCTGCGCGCCGCTCGAGGTCGACGTCCGGCTCGGGCGCTCGCGCAAGACCGTCAGCATTCCGTTCAGCTGCGACAGCTGATGCCCTTCACCGGCTATTCATCGCTTTGTGGGCAAGGTAATCCTTCAACGACGTCCTCGGCCGGTCTGAACGCGAGACAGAACGGGCCGGATGCTGTGGCGATCTGACGGGGGTTCACGCATGTGCCGCTTTCTGGCCTATCAGGGCGTTCCGGTTTTTCTCGAACAGTTCGTCTCGGCCCCCTGCCACTCGCTGGTGCACCAGTCGATCCACGCCACCGAAGCCAAGACCGGGACGAATGGCGACGGCTTCGGGCTTGGCTGGTATGGCGACAGGGCCGAGCCGGGGCTTTACCGCGAAATCCGCCCGGCCTGGTCTGACGAGAACCTCCTGTCGATCGCACGCCAGGTCCGCTCGCACCTGTTCTTCGCCCATGTCCGCGCCGCGACCGGGACGGCCTCGACCCGCGCCAATTGCCATCCCTTCGCGCATGGCCGCTGGCTGTTCATGCACAATGGCCAGATCGGCGGCTATGCACAGGTCAAGCGCAAGCTCGAGGCGCTGATTCCGGACGCGCTATACGGCGCGCGCACCGGAACGACCGATTCCGAAGCGTTGTTCCTGATCGTGCTGGCCCATATCCGTGACGGCAAGGACCCGGTCACCGCGATGTCCGCCGCTCTGGGCGATGCGGTGTCTCTGATGCGGCAGGCCGGCATCACCGAGCCCTTGCGCTTCGCCGCGGGCCTGTCCGATGGCGAGACGCTGCACGCTTTCCGATGGTCGACGGATTCGAGGCCGCCGACGCTCTATTTCTGCGAGCAGTCCGACCATGTCGTCGTAGCCTCCGAGCCGGTGGACGAACGGCGTGACTGCTGGCGGGCGATCCCGCCCAATTCCTGCCTCGTCGCCCGACGGGGCCGGGTGGAGACCAGATCCTTGGAGATCGCGGAGCTGCTGGCGGCCTGACAGGGCGCACCAGCCCCGGGCTGGCAAGCTGTCTGCTCCGGCGGTGGCGGCCCTTGCGCCGGCTGAGCCTGCGGGGCAGATGAGGTGCGATGCGCGCCTTCGACACAACCCTGCCCATTGACGACGCGCTGCCTGCGCTCGCGGCGGCGTTGCGCGCCGGCCCCAACGCGGTTGTCGTGGCGCCGCCGGGAGCCGGCAAGACGACGCGTGTGCCGCTCGCGCTGCTCGACGAACCGTGGGTCCGGGGCGAGCGATTGATCATGCTCGAACCGCGCCGGCTGGCGGCGCGCGGCGCAGCGGAGCGCATGGCGGAAACCCTGTCGGAAAGCGTCGGGCAGAGCATCGGGCTCCGGGTGCGTCTCGGCTCGAAAGTCAGCGCCCGCACCCGCATCGAGGTCGTGACCGAGGGCGTGTTCGCGCGGATGATCATCGACAATCCCGAACTGACCGGCATTGCCGGCGTGCTCTTCGATGAATTTCATGAGCGCTCGCTTGACGCCGATCTCGGCCTGGCGCTGGCGCTCGACGCCCAGGCCGGCCTGCGCCCGGACCTGCGGATTCTCGTTATGTCGGCGACGCTTGACGGAGCCCGGATTGCAAGCCTCATGGGCCGGGCGCCGGTGATCCGCAGCGAGGGCCGCGCCTTTCCCGTCGAGACGCGCTATCTGGGCCGCGACCCGCGCGCCCGGATCGAGGATGAGGTCGTCGCGGCCTGTCTCGGGGCCGTCTCTGGCGAAACCGGTTCCCTGCTGGTGTTCCTGCCAGGGCAAGGCGAAATCCGGCGGGTCGAGGAGCGTCTCGGCGAACGCCTGAGGGACAACGCCGTCGACATTGCGCCACTGCATGGCGCGCTCGAGATGGCGGCGCAGGATCGCGCGGTCAAGCCGGCGGAGCCGGGCCGGCGCAAGATCGTGCTGGCCACCGCGATCGCAGAGACCTCGCTGACCATCGAGGGCGTGCGGGTCGTGATCGATTCGGGACTGGCCCGCGTGCCTGTCTACGAACCCGATGTCGGCGTGACACGGCTTGAAACCGTCAGGGCTTCGCGGGCCGCCATCGACCAGCGGCGCGGGCGCGCCGGGCGGACGGCGCCGGGCGTCTGCCTGCGCCTGTGGGAGGAGCCGGCCACGGGCGCTCTGCCCGCCTTTGCCACGCCGGAGATCCTGAGCGCCGACCTCGCGCCGCTGCTCCTCGACTGCGCGGCCTGGGGCGTCACCGATCCGCGCGGACTGCCGTTTCTCGATCCGCCGCCGCTGCCGGCCTTGCGCGAGGCGGGCAAGATGCTGCGCGAACTGGGTGCGATCGACGGCGACGGACGCATCACCGCATTGGGACGCCGCCTGCGCGACCTGCCGCTGCCGCCGCGGCTGGCGAGCATGGTGTTGAAGGCGAGCGAAATCGGCGCGGCGACAGAGGCGGCCCGCCTGGCCGCCGTCATCGTCGAGCGCGGCCTTGGCGGCGATGGCCGCGACATCGCCGACCGCGCTGACCGCTTTCAGCGCGACCGCGGTGCGCGTGCGGAGGACATGCGCCGGCTCAGTGCGGGTTGGGCCCGGACGGCAGGCGGCCCTGTCCGGGATCACGGCTTCAGCGCCGGCGCGCTTCTGGCTCTCGGCTTTCCTGACCGGATCGCCAGAAGCCGCGGCAGGGCGGGCGCCTATGTCCTGGCCAACGGGCGTGGCGCAGAGCTCGAGGCGCATGACCGGCTTGCCCAGTCGCCCTGGCTTGTCGTGGCCGAGATGGCGGGCAGCGCGGCGGCGGCGCGCATCCTCGGCGCCGCCAGCATCGCGGAGGAGGAACTGGAGCAGGTCGCTGGGCATCTGATCACCTGCTTCGACGAAACCGCGTTCGACGTTGCGGCGCGCGCCCTGCGGCGCAGGGCCGGACAGAGGCTGGGGGCTGTCGTCCTCTCCGAGCGGACAATGCCTGTCGCCGGCAGCGAGGCGGACGCCGCCATCCTCGCACGCGGCCTGTGCGCCCTCGGCACGGACAGCCTGCCCTGGAGCAAGGCGCAGCAGGCGCTGCGTGGCCGTGTCGCCTTCCTGCGCAAGGCGGAGGGGGATCCGTGGCCCGACCTCAGCATGGAAGGACTTGCAAGCGCAGACGAAAGCTGGCTCGCAGACCACATCGTCGGCAAGACCAGTCTGGCGGCCATCAACGCGGATGACCTCGGTGCAGCCCTTGACGCGCTTCTACCCTGGGAGTTGCGGCGGAGACTGGATGCCGAAGCACCAAGCCATTTCGAGGCGCCGACCGGCAACCGGGTCGCCGTCGATTACGAGGCAGAAGCGGGCCCGACCGTGTCGATCCGCGTGCAGGAGCTGTTCGGCCTGAAGGCCCACCCGGCCCTCGCGGGTGGGCGGGTGCCGCTGGTGCTCGAGCTGCTCTCGCCGGCGCACCGCCCGATCCAGGTCACACGCGACCTGCCCGGCTTCTGGAAAGGTTCGTGGGCAGCGGTCAAATCCGAGATGAAGGGACGCTATCCGCGCCATGTCTGGCCAGACGATCCTGCGGCAGCGCTGCCGACCGCGCGTGCCAAGCCGCGCGGAACCTGACCCGGTCAGTTCCCCATCCGGTTGCGCATCATCTCCTCGCCGGCCATGCAGGACATGCGCGGTGCGCGCGCCTGTGCCGGCATGATCAGCCGTGCAGGTTCGGCCGGCGCGTCCGATATCTCCATCACCAGCTTGGTCTTGATCGTCTGAACGAACTGGCTCTTGTCAGTGATCGAGATCACGAACGCGCCTTGGCCGCCGATGACGCAGTCCTCGTAATAGATATCGAGATCGGCAATGTCGAGATAACCCGGCGGCTTCACCGTAATGGGCAGGCCATTGATCGAGATGCCCTTGCGGACCGCCTCGTCGCGCGCGACCGTGACGGGACGGCCGGAATTGTTTGGCCCGTCGCCGGAAATGTCCATGACCCGGCGCAGGGCCCGGCCCGGCATGTCCTCCAGCAGCTTGACGCCGAAGTCGATGGCGCCTGAGACAGAGGTGCGTCGGCCGCGGCGCGTGGGCTGCTTCTCCAGTTCTGCGGCAAAGGCGAGCGCGGCGGCCGGGGAATCAATCAGCGTCCAGGGCACGAGATGATGCTGCACGTCATTGCCCGCCCATTCGAAGAAGGTGACAGCGATGCGGCCTGTCGCGCCATTGGCGATGGCCTTGTGCACTTCGGCCGAGCGCAGGGCTTCCACGTAGCCCTGGCGCTGCAGGGCGAGCTCCTCCAGATCCATCGAGAACGAGATGTCGACCGCCAGAACCAGGGCGATATCGACTTCCGTCGCGGGCTGGGCGCGCAGGGACGCCGGCCCGACCCCGGATACGACCAGCGCGGCAATGGCCACAAGCGCGACATGGATAGATCTGAGCATGGGCGGCCCCCTGATCGCACCAGGCCCCTGGCCCGATACTCCTGGCAGCATCGCCGATCAGGGCGCAAAGGCAAGCCCGGATGTTAGGCGCTTCGTGGCACGCTACGCAGTTGTGATCCGGTCCATGACGAGCCTCGCGGCCTGCGCGAAGGCTTCCTCGATGTCCAGGCTGGAGGTGTCGAGGATGACGGCATCGGGCGCAGCCAGGAGCGGCGCATCGGCCCGGCCCGAATCGCGTGCATCGCGCCGGCGTATGTCGGCCAGCACGGTGCCGAAATCCGGCGCATCCGGCTTCTGCGCCAGTTCGCGATGGCGACGCGCGGCCCGGATCTCGGGTGAGGCGGTCACGAACAGCTTCACGGTAGCGTCGGGACAGATCACCGTGCCGATGTCGCGCCCGTCGAGCACGGCGCCGCCGGGCTGCCCTGCAAAGCGCCGCTGCATCGCAGCCAGCGCCTGCCGTACCTGCGGGAAAGCCGCCACGACCGATGCGGCCTCGCCCATCTCGGCGCCGCGCAGGCGCTCCTCGTCAAAGCGGGCCGGATCAAGCTCGCCGGCGGCAGCGGCAGCGGCGAGGGCGTTGTCGAGCGGCTGGCCGGCGTCCAGCAGGGCGCGGGCAGTGGCGCGGTAGAGCAGGCCGGTATCCAGATGCGGCAGTCCGAAATGGGCCGCCAGCCGCCTGGCGAGCGTGCCCTTGCCCGAGGCCGCGGGACCATCGATGGCGAGCACGAGGCCCCTGGGGGCCGCTGGTCTGCCGTCAGCAGGGACTTCTGAAACGGGAGGTGGGAGATCGCGGGACACGTAAAACCTTGCCGGTTTGCCGGAGGCGGGCCCTGCGGCGCACGCCGGCGCATACCATGCCCGCGGCGCCCGCGCCAACCGGCTTTTCCCGCTCGGGCTTGGAAAACAATTGACAGCGCGGCCTTTTCGGGACAAACGCCACGGCTCATTCAAAATCCAGATGTTCAGGAAACCAAACCGTGGCCAAACCGGAACTCGGCATCAAGCGCCTTTGCCCCGTGACGGGACGCAAATTCTACGATCTGAACCGCGACCCCGTCGTGTCGCCCTATACGGGCCAGTCCTATCCGCGCAGCGTCTTCGAGCCGCAGGCCAAGGTCGTTGCCAATGACGACGAGGAAGAGGAAGTCGAAGCCGCTCCGGTCGAGCTGGTTGCGCTCGAAGAGGCCGACGCTCCCGATGCGGTGGCCAAGGATCCTGTCGTGGTCGAGGACATCGACGAGGACATCGCGGCGGACGAGGAAGACGACACCTTCCTCGAAACCGAGGACGAGGATGATGACGACGTTGCCGACCTGATCGACGGGGACATTGTCGACGACGAGGAGACCTGATGAAAGAGGCTTGATGCCAGACAGCAGGGCGTGTACAGACCGCTCCGCGTCAGGCCTTTGATAAGCCGCCGCACGTCACGACCGGCGCCGCACCCCAAGGCGGCGCCCTGATGGGGCCATAGCTCAGCTGGGAGAGCGCCTGCATGGCATGCAGGAGGTCAGCGGTTCGATCCCGCTTGGCTCCACCAAACCTTCAATATCCAAAACTTCCACATGGCCGCCTACCAGGCTGTTTTGGTGTTTTTGCGGGTGGTGCGTGATCGCACCGTCCAAGCTCGCCGCTGTGGGTAGAGGGCGTCAGAGCCGCTCTCCTGAGGATCACCCGTCCCGCTTCCGCATCATCTCGGAGACGACCTTCGCGGTGTAGTCCACCATCGGCACGATGCGGGCGTAGTTGAGCCGGGTTGGGCCGATGATGCCGACGACGCCGACAATTTTCTGGCGTGAATCGCGGAAGGGTGCTGCGATCAGCGATGAGCCGGAGAGCGAAAACAGCTTGTTCTCCGAGCCGATGAAGATGCGGACGCCGTCGGCGCTTTCGGCGCGGGACAGCAGTTCGATCACCTCCTTCTGAGTTTCCAGATCGGCGAAGAGCAGCCGGATGCGATCCAGATCCTCCTGCGCGTTGAGATCCTCCAGCAGATTGGCCTGGCCGCGCACGATGAGTTGGCGCGAGGCCTCGTTGCCGACGCTGATGGCGAGCCCGGCCTCAACCAGCTTCGCGGTGAGGGCATCCAGTTCGCCATGCAGTTCGGCGCGGTGCGCTTCGAGATCGGCGCGGAGCTCGGCGATCGTGCGCCCGCTCAGGCGCGCGTTGAGGAAGTTGGTCGCCTCGATCAGTGCGGAGGCGGGCAGGCCCGGCGGCAAGGCGACGATACGGTTCTCGACCTGGCCGTCCTCGCCGACCAGCACGACCAGCGCTCGCGTCGGGTCGAGCATCACGAACTCGACGTGCTTGAGACGCGCATTGGCCTTGGACGCCAGCACGACGCCGGCGCCGCGCGACAGCCCGGAGAGCAAGGTGGACGCCTCGGCCAGCACCCCGTCGAGCGGGCGGCCCGAGGCGGCCTTGACCTGCGCCTCGATGGCAGCACGCTCGTCACCGGTCGGATCGCCGATCTCCAGCATCGCGTCAACGAAGAAGCGAAGGCCCCGTTCGGTCGGCATGCGCCCGGCGGAGGTGTGGGGCGCGAAGATCAGCCCGGCCTCCTCCAGATCCGACATGACATTGCGCACCGAGGCCGGGGACAGCGTCATGGGCAGGATGCGCGACAGGTTGCGCGACCCCAGCGGCTCGCCATTGGCGAGATAGTTCTCGACAATGCGCCGGAAGATCTCGCGCGAGCGCTCATCGATGCCACCGCTGGTGGCCGCGAGGACAGGAGGTCGGACGAGTTGGCTCATGGCGTTCCGATCACAGCGCCGCAGAACAGGCCACGGGGCCTGTCCTTCCGGCGACACCACCCTATCTGCGCATTGCAAGGCGCGGCAATCAAGCCGATGTCATGGGTTTTTCATGCAGGGCCCGCAAAAGATGATGGGTCGCGTTTCGCGTTGCATCATCCCCGCCCCTGATGATATTGCAGCGCAACGAATTCGGGGGGCGTGCGCCAGGCCTTGATGTCCTTGCGCGCGCCTCCCTGTTGTTTTTATCCCGACCCGGTCCGTTCCTGTTCGTCCCTTGCGGCGTCAAGCCGCCTTCCGTTTGCAAAGACCAGCCCATGTCCCTTCGCAACATCGCCATTATCGCCCACGTCGACCATGGCAAGACAACGCTTGTCGACAAGCTCTTGCAGCAGGCCGGCTCGTTCCGCGACAATCAGCGCGTGGTCGAGCGCGTCATGGATTCGAACGATCTCGAGAAAGAGCGCGGCATCACCATCCTGGCCAAGTGCACCTCGGTGGTGTGGAAGGACATCCGCATCAACATCGTCGACACGCCGGGCCACGCCGATTTCGGCGGCGAGGTCGAGCGCATCCTGAACATGGTGGATGGCGTGATCGTGCTGGTCGACGCCGCCGAGGGGCCGATGCCGCAGACGAAGTTCGTGGTCGGCAAGGCGCTGAAGCTTGGCCTGAAGCCGATCGTGGCGATCAACAAGATCGATCGGCCCGACGCGCGCCATATCGAAGTGGTGAATGAGGTGTTCGACCTGTTCGCCGCCCTCGACGCCAACGACGAGCAACTCGACTTTCCGATCCTCTACGGCTCGGGCCGCGACGGCTGGATGGCGACCGCGCCGGAAGGCCCGAAGGATCAGGGCCTTGCGCCCATGTTCGACCTCGTCCTGTCGCATGTGCCGCAGGCACGGACCGAAGAGGGTCCGTTCCGCATGATTGGCACGCTGCTGGAGGCCAATCCCTTCCTGGGCCGCATGATCACCGGGCGCGTCACCTCCGGCTCGATCAAGCCCAACATGCCGATCAAGGCACTGGCGCAGGACGGGACGCTGGTGGAAAGCGGCCGTGTCTCCAAGATCCTCGCCTTCCGCGGCGTCGAACGCACGCCGATCGACGAGGCTGTGCCGGGCGATATCGTCGCCATTGCCGGCCTGTCCAAGGGCACCGTCGCCGACACCTTCTGCGCCCCTGAAGTGACCGAGGCGATGAAGGCCCAGCCGATCGACCCGCCCACCGTGTCGATGTCATTCATCGTCAACGACAGCCCTCTGGCCGGGACCGAGGGCGACAAGGTCACGAGCCGCGTCATCCGCGACCGTCTGCTCAAGGAAGCCGAAGGCAATGTGGCGCTCAAGATCGAGGAGAGCGCCGACAAGGATTCGTTCATCGTTTCCGGACGCGGCGAACTGCAGCTCGCCATCCTGATCGAGACCATGCGCCGCGAGGGCTTCGAAATCGGCGTGTCGCGTCCGCGCGTGGTCTTCCAGAAGGATGCCGACGGCAATCTGCTGGAGCCGATCGAGGAGGTCCTGATCGACGTCGACGAAGAGCATTCGGGCATCGTCGTGCAGAAGATGAGCGAACGGAAAGCGGAAATGCTGGAAATGCGCCCGTCCGGCGGCAACCGGCTCAGGCTGGTATTCCACGCCCCGACGCGCGGGCTAATCGGCTACCAGTCCGAGCTCATGACCGACACGCGCGGCACGGCCATCATGAACCGCCTGTTCCATGCCTACCTGCCTTATCGTGGCGAAATGGCGGGACGCATCAACGGGGTGCTGATCTCGAATGACGCCGGCGAGGCCGTCGCCTATGCGCTATGGAACCTCGAGGATCGCGGCCCGATGGTGATCGAGCCGGGCTGGAAGGTCTACCAGGGCATGATCATCGGTATCCATTCCCGCGACAATGACCTTGAGGTCAATGTTCTGAAGGGCAAGAAGCTGACCAACATCCGCACCACCTCCAAGGACGAGGCGGTGCGCCTGACCCCGCCGATCCGCATGACTCTGGAACGCGCGCTCGCCTGGATCCAGGATGACGAACTGGTCGAGGTGACGCCCAAATCGATCCGGCTGCGCAAGATGAAGCTCGATCCGAACGAGCGCAAGCGGGCCGAAAAACAGAAGGAAGCGCTGGCCAGCTAGGACAGCGCGCACAGGAGCGGGTCTGGCTCTTGCACCGCCGCAAGACCGGACTTGTCGTCGCCGCCAAGGACAGGCGCCCTCAAGCATGACACAATCAGTGACCCTTGATGGTGCTGAGAGGTCTGTCCATGTCCGAACCGGTCACGCTTGAAGCCCTGAACGGGCCGGCCCATATCGGGTCGGTCGCCCTGCACGTGCGCGACCTTGAGCGGGTGAGCGCGTTCTACCGCGATGTGCTGGGGCTGATGATCGTGGCTCATTCCGCAGATTCCGTTTCGCTGGCTGCGCCAGACGGGACCGTACTGCTCGAACTGATCGGCCAATCGGGCCTGAAGCCGGCCGATCCCTCGGCGCCCGGCCTGTTCCATACGGCGTTTCTTCTGCCAACGCGATGCGACCTCGCCAACTGGGTCGCGCACGCGCAGGCGCTGGGCGTGAGGATCGAAGGCGCGTCGGACCATCTGGTCAGCGAGGCCATCTATCTCACCGATCCGGAAGGCAACGGGATCGAGGTTTATGTCGACCGGCCACGAGCCCTGTGGGGCCAGGACGGACGCATGGTCAGGATGGCGACCCTGCCGCTGGACGGCGCCTCGCTGATGGCGGAACAGGACACCTCTGCCGGGGCCTGGCGCTTTCCGGCGTTGGGCCGCATCGGGCATGTGCATCTGAAGGTGGGCGATCTGGCGGCGGCGGAAGCCTTCTACCGCGACCGGCTCGGCCTCACCGTCATGGCCCGCTATCCGGGCGCGGCCTTTCTCGGTTGGGGCGGCTATCATCATCACATTGCGGTCAATGTCTGGCACAGCAGGGGCCAACCGGCCCGGACAGCGGGCAGCACGGGACTGGCCCGGGTCGGCCTGGTCATGCCAGTCGGGCAGATTCACGGCGAGCTGACGGATCCGGCAGGCAACCGGCTGGTCACCGCACCTCAGGCCAGCGCGTCAATGTCCTGATCGCTGAGATGGCCCGGCACGATGGCGAGCGGCACCGGGAAATGCCCGGATGACCGGCCGGCCAGATTTGTGACCAGCGGACCGGGACCCTCACTGTCTGTTCCGGCGGCCAGGATCAGCAAGGCGACATCCTCATCGCCGGCGATGATCTTGAGAATTTCGTCGGCACGGTTGCCCTGGCGAACCACCCGCTCGGGTTCGAGGCCGGCGACGGCGCGCACAATGGCTGCGGCGCTGTCGAGCTGGCGGTCGGCCAATTCCAGCGCCTCGGCCTGCATGACCTCTTCGACGCCGCGCCACTGCGAAATCTCGACCGGCGGAATCACCGTCGCCAGAAGAACGCCCGAACCGATGCGGGCCGCGCGGCGTGCGGCAAAACGCACTGCGCGGCTGCATTCGTCCGTGTCGTCGACAACAGCCATGAATTTCGGCCGGTGGCCCGGTTCATAGGCCCGCCGTGTGGGTGTGGTCATTGCTGGGAGATCCGCCGCATCGCCTTCACCTTGACTCCACGGACGCGGCGAAAGCAAGGCCGGGCGCGCACGGCGCGGGTCAGCGCCCGCGCACGAAGCCGACGATGTCCTTGACCTCGGCCATGGTCACAACGGCGATCTCACGGGCCCGATCCGCGCCGTCAGCCAGAAGCCGGTCGATCTCCGCGGGGTCGGCGAGGAGCCGCTTCATCTCGCCGTTGATGGGGCTGAGCTTGTCGACAGCCAGATCGACCAGGGCCGCCTTGAAGGCGGAGAACTGGGCGCCGCCGAACTGGTCGAGCACGGCCTGCTTGGTGGTGTCGGCGAGGCCGGCATAGATGCCCACCAGATTGTCGGCCTCGGGGCGTGCCTCGAGCCCCTTCTCCTCGGATGGCAGAGCATCCGGGTCGGTCTTGGCCTTGCGCACCTTCTGCGCGATCGTATCGGCGTCATCGGTCATGTTGATGCGCGAGTAGTCCGAAGGGTCTGATTTAGACATCTTCTTCGCGCCGTCACGCAGTGACATGACGCGCGCGGCAGGACCGCCGATCATCGGCTCGGTGAGCGGGAAGAAACTGTCGCCGAAGCCGCGCGCGGCAATCCGCCCGGCGAAGTCGTTGTTGAACTTCTGGGCGATGTCGCGCGTCAGCTCGAGATGCTGTTTCTGGTCCTCGCCCACCGGCACCGCCGTCGCCTTGTAGAGCAGGATGTCGGCGGCCATCAGCACTGGATAACCGTACAGGCCGACCGAGGCATTCTCGCGGTCCTTGCCGGCCTTCTCCTTGAACTGCGTCATGCGGTTGAGCCAGCCAAGCCGGGCGACGCAGTTGAACACCCAGGCCAGTTCGGCATGTTGGCCGACCTGGCTCTGGTTGAACAGGATCGAGCGCTTCGGATCGATGCCGGCTGCGATGTAGGCGGCCGTGACCTCACGGATCGCACGGGTAAGGTCGTCCGGGTCCTGCCAGACGGTGATCGCATGCATGTCCACCACACAGTAGATGCAGGCATGGCTGTCCTGCATCCTGACCCACTGTTTCAGCGCGCCAAGATAATTGCCAAGGTGCAGCGTGTGCGTGGGCTGCATTCCGGAGAAAACCCGGGGGGTGAAGCTGGTCATGACCTGTTCCGGTTCGGAGCGGCGCCAATG
>JAPLOW010000149.1 GCA_026400555.1 Hyphomicrobiales bacterium | reverse complement strand
GGCGTTCAAGCCGATCTGTCCTGAACCGGGCGCCCTGAAGGGACGGGCGCCGCCTTGCGTAGGCAGGGCGGCGCACGCCAGCAGCTGCCCCGACGCTGTGACTGCGGTGCCTGCGCCATTGCCGCGGACGATTTGCGAAACTGCAGAATCTGACTTTGATTTCGCACTTTTAGTTTGCGCTTCGCATCGCCAGCTCCTGAGAGCGGTCCACTTACGGACTCCTGACCTTCTCAGAGCGCACCCCTGACAACTGTCGCCATCGTCTATCATTCGGGCTACGGCCACACCGCCGTTGCAGCACAGAGCGTCGTGGACGGGGTCGCAAGCGCCGGGGCCACACCGGTTCTGCTGAAGATCGAGGGACTGACCCAAAACGTCGACAGTCTCGTCGACGAAGCCAGCAAGGCGGATGCGATCATCTCCGGCTCGCCGACCTATATGGGCGATGTGTCCGCGCCGCTGAAGGCCTTCTTCGAGGCTAGCTCGAAAGCCCGGGTGACTCTGGGCTGGAAGGACAAGGTTGCGGGCAGCTTCACGAACGGCCTGACGGTCGGCGGCAACAAGGACAACACGCTCGGCTCGATGATCGTGCTGGCCATGCAGCATGGCATGATCTGGGTCGGGACCGGCCTGCCGCCCGGCAACTTCGCAGGCAACAGCATGGCTGCGCCGGAGGCCGTCAACCGGATGTCCTATTCGCTCGGCGCCGTCACGCAGTCTGACAACGCCGCTCCGGACGTGACCCCGCCAGCTGGCGACAAGGAAACCGCGCGCCTCTATGGCGCCCACGCTGCAAAGGTCGCAGCCCGTCTCAAGGCCTGCCCCGTGCTGGCGGGCGACGCATCTCACACAGCGATCGCCCGCCCCTCGCCGATCGACTGCTCGGCCGCCAGGCCGATCCTGACCGCTTTCAGCCCGTCTTCCAGCGAAACATCGACCGCACCGCCCTCGCGCACCACGCGGTTGAAGCCCATGTGCTGGAAATAGGTCGAGCCATGGTGGTCGCCGGCCTTCAGGATGGTCTCGTCGACATGAACCTTGCGGCGCACCGGATTCTGCGGTCTGCGGGGTGAGACTTGGATCTCGCTCTCGCGCTCGCCGCCGCCTGGCCAGAAGCGGGCCGGGCCCGGCACGAAGGCCTCGACCTTGCCGCTTGAGCCTGTCGCCGCCAATTCCTCCTGCCAGTAGGAGCCCTCGGCGAACATGCACAGGTCAAGCAGCGCGCGGACGCCGGACCTGAAATCGACAATCACGAAGGCATTGTCGAGGATGTCGGGCACACGGCCATCGTAGCGCTCGTCCTTGTGGTTCACGTCCGCCGCGCCGGAGGCATAGACCCGAACCGGCTCGTCCTGCGTGACCAGCCGCATCAGATCGAAGAAATGGCAGCATTTCTCGACCAAAGTGCCGCCTGTCCGTTCCGCGAAGCGGTTCCAGTCGCCAACTTTCTTCAGGAACGGGAAGCGGTGTTCGCGGATGGCGAACATCCTGAGATCGCCGACCGTGCCCGCCCTCACCTCGCCGATCAGCTCGGCGACGGGCGGCATGTAGCGATATTCCATCGCCACCCAGATCGGAGCCTTGTGGGCAGCGCCAGCTTTGGCGAGCCGGTCGCAGTCGGCTGATGTCGTGCAGACCGGCTTTTCGACCAGCACCGGCAAAGCCTTCGGCGCGGCGAAAATGTCGTCAAGGATCGCTTTGTGGGTGTCGTTCGGGCTGGCAATCACCAGCGCATCAACAAGCCCGGAGGCGAGCAAATCCTGATGGCTCTTGAAGGTTCTTGCGCCGCCCGCGGCCGCGGAAGACAGTTCCCGCTGCTCGGTATCGGTGTCGGAGACGGCTGTCACGACCGCACCCGGAACCAGCGCCAGATTGCGGATATGCTCGCGGCCCATCATGCCGGCCCCGATCAGGCCATATCGAACGGTCTCGTTCATCTTGTCATCCCGGATTTCACGAAGTTTTTTTGGCCACGATGTTTCCGCTTTCCCAAACGTCATGACAAAGCCATCCGGACGACAGCGTCGACATGGATCGCGGCACAGTCGATCAACGGAAACGGGACGCTATCTTGATGAAAGGCGAGCGCCAGATCCGTGCCGCCAAGCAGGATGGCCTCGGCGCCGTCGCCGGTCAGCATGATCTCGATGGCCCGGTTGACGACGTCCCTCTGCGCTTGCGTTACCACGCCCGCCGCAGCCATCGCAGCATAGGCCTGATGCATGTCGTCAAGTGCCTGCCCATGCGGCGGCATGAGTTCGGCCCTCGCGATGCCACCATAGAAACAGGTTTCCATCACGGTCTGGGTCCCGAGAATGCCAATCCTCCTGAAGCTGCGCTGGTCTATTGCCGCGGCGACTTCTTCGATCATGTCGACAACGGGCAGCGGCGACACGGCCTTGAAGGGCCCGATGCAAAAATGACCGGCGACCGAGGTGACGACAACACAGTCCGCGCCGGCAGCAAACAGCCTTGCCGTCAACCGGCTGTAGATGGCGACCTGTTCCGCGACGTTGTTGGCGCCAAGATTGCCGAGCAAGGTGGGCGTGTCAGCATGCACGATCGTGAGATCGCGCTTCGCGTTTCTGGCGGCAAATGTCGACATCAGGCGGCGATAGTAGAAATCTGTCGCAGCAGGTCCGATGCCGCCGATCAAGCCGATGTGCATCTGTGCAATCCTTGCATCAGGCCAGCTCCACCACGCGCAATCCCATTTCTTCGCCGAGCGCCCTCAGCACGCCGCGATGCTCGCCGTAGACGAGCGCGACGTGATGCTCGAGGCCGAACTCCATCATCGCCTCCATCACATCCTCCGCGCCGCGGTCAAAGCGCACCACGCCGGAGGTCCCCGTGAAGCTCATCGGGGCGCGGATTATCTCGCCGCCAGCAAGGATCATGGTGGTCTGGCCCCTTGCCTGGCTGATGCGGGCGATGCTGATGCGGCCGGGCTTCAGGGTGAATTCCTGCAGGAGCGGCATCTTGCGGTTGGAATGCAGCTGCGCGCGGGGCTGGACCTGATCATCGGCCATCGACAACGGGGCAGAGCCGCAGTGCCAGAACACGCCGGTGTTGCTGGCCGCATCCATGTCGACGATGTCGACCAGCCAGGCGGGCGCTCCGGCCACTTCCTGCAGGAGCATGCCGGTCAGCGCGCCATAGACATCGGCCTCGCAGGCGCAGGGCGTTTTCGCTTCCGTCATCAGGCCCATCGGCCCGCAGGCGGCGCAGCCATAGTCGGTGAACATTTCCGGCCAGCAGCGCACCGCCATGGCCGAGCAGCCGCGTGCGGTCTTGAGGCTGTCCAGCGCGTGGTAGACGCTGAGGCTCTTGTCGAGCTGGCCCTGATCGACGCTGTCAAGGCCAGTCAGCTTGCCGGCCACGTCGGCACGGGTTTTGACGATCTGGGTGGCGCTGACGGCCCTGGCGCTGCCGAAGACCTCGGGCAGTCCAATGCGCTTCACATCGACGCCAGCCAAGGCCATGAGCTTGCCCGCATCGTAGGCGCAGGTGTCAAAGCCTGCCGGATGTTCGCCGACCAGACCGATGCTGCGGCCCTTGAGGCGGCAGAGAACGCGCTTCGCCTGCTCGCGCTCGACGAGGCCCGGTTTTGCCCCTGTTGGGAAAGCCGGATCGCGTTCGTCGCCGACCACCAGCCCGCCGATCGCGTCCCGGATCATCGGCGCATCGGGGGCCGAATAGAGCCAGCGCAACGGGATAGTGGCCAGGCCCAGCGCATGGGCCGCAAGGTTGAGGCCGCAGAACGAGTTGAGGCGCAGCCGACCGCCGGCGCGCGGCTCGGGCACCGCCCAGATGGCGAGCGGGGCGAGGTCCTCCTTCGCGATGCGCACGGTCATCGAGGCGTCGGTGAAGGTGACCTGAAGGATCAAAAGCAGGTCGAGTTTTTGATCCTTGAGCGCCGCCAGCGCTGTCTCCGTCGCTGCGCCATCAAACAGAAGGTCCCGCGCGCCAACGATGCGGTGCCCGGTGGACTCCAGCGCCTTGAAGCAGGCGGCAGCCATCTCCTCGGCATAGGGCACATCGAAGGTCGGGCGGGCGAGCGGCAGAACGCCAATCACGGGCATGGGGTCATTCCTCAATCCTCATCCTGAGTCTGTCAAAGGATGCGTTACAGATCTCTGGCTCTTGCGATCTCATCCTTTGACAGACTCAGGACGAGGAGCCGTGGTGCACGATTATGTCGCCGTCGCTCCGCTGCACGCGCAAGCGCGATGTGGATCACATCACGCCATACCTGTGCCGGAAGCTGGCGTCCGGATGTTCCACGCCGGCCTTGCCGCCATGGAGCGGATGATCGAACCAGGGCAGTCCGGCCTTGTCGGTCAGCGCGTTCAGCTCCGCCATGTAGGGCACGCTCCTGCCCCGCAGTCCGGCGCAGATCGCATCCCAGTCGGGAAAGGCCTTGAACGGATCGGCCCAGATGGCGCGCCCGGCGAGATAGCCCGAAGCGCCCGCCGCATAGGCGCATTCCATCACGGTCTTGAACTCGGCCATTGATGCGCCGGCGGAGAGCATCACCCAAGGCCTGCCGCAGAGCGCGCCCATCTCGTTGAAGAGCTTCTGCGTCACCGCACGGTCAGCCTCGCCGATGCCCTTGGCCGGAACCGGGCTCTCCAGCTTGAACACGTCGATGCCGTATTCCGGTTTGGCGAACTCGCGCACGCTGTCGAGGACGTGGTGGGCGTGCTTGCCCTGCATCTCGACATAGTCGGTGGTGTGGTGGGTGTCCCTGGCGAGCGGGTAGACCAGAAGCTCGAACAGGAACGGAATGTCGTAGCGTGCGCAGGCGTCGCCGATCCGCCTGGTGAAATCCTGCTGGGCGAGATTGACCGAGAGGTCGGCATCCGGCCGGTACCAGGCCAGAACCTTGACCGCGTCGCCACCGCAGCGCTTGATCTTCTCGACCGACCAGTCGTCGATCTCGCAGGAGAGCCGCCCGCCAGGGGTTTCGCGGAAGATCGAATCCTCCAGCGTGACGATCAGGCCCTTGGCGGGTGACAGCACCGACAAGCCCTGCGGCAAGGCGAAATGTGGATCGAGCAGCATGGCCGAAGCGTCCGCCTGCAGCTCCCGAACCAGCATGAGCTTGAAGCCAGCCACGTCCTCATAGGGCGCCTCGGCTGTTCCACGCGCCGCC
>JAPLOW010000060.1 GCA_026400555.1 Hyphomicrobiales bacterium | reverse complement strand
GCTGTTGATGAACGTGGCGTGGTCCTCGATCGACTGGACGTCGCGGATCGTGGTGCGCCATTCCGTCTTGAAGCCCGAGCGCTTGGTCGGCCCCTGATGGTTGGCCTGCAGGAAAATCAGCATGCGTTCGAGCGACACCATGCTTTCGCGGACATTGGAGATCAGCCCTGCCTGGCGTCCAAGTTTCTGGATAACGCCCTGGTAGCCACCGCTGCGTTCGAGCCGGTTGGGGTCGTGTTCGAACACGGATCGCGACAGGTCCTCGATCTGGTCGCCGACGCGGCCGAGGATCTCCGCCGCGCGGTCGATGATCGTGTCAATCAGCCCGTCGAGGACGGCTTCCGGCTGATGACCACAGCCGGCGGGTTTGGCGGCGCGGTTGGTGAACATCACGAAGGAACGCGGCTCGTCATAGCGCACAGTGACAAGGGCCTGGTTGGTCAGGATGAAGCTCACGGGAACAAGGCGCGGCTGCTCTGTGTCAGACTGGCAGATCACGCGGGCCGTCATGTAGCGCGCATTGTCTTCGGTGTAGATGATTTCGGAGGGTTCGATATCCTGCATTTCCTCGCGGGTCGGGATCGACACGGTCAGGAACGACTCCACAATGTGGTCTTCAGCGCGCGTCGGCTCAAGCAGATCGATCCAGAGGGCGTTCCTGGGTATGTCCATGCCACGCTCAAGCACGAAGCGGTCAAGTCCGGTCCCGGTGGCTGAAGGCGCGTGAACGATGATCATGGGACAATCCGAAGGTTAGGGGCCTGTGCCGCCGCAGCGATCACGAACCTGTGACCGTGGTGTGACACAAGGATCCCTGCCATCACAATCCATAGCGCCCCCACAGCGCCCGCGTCTCAAGTGCTGCGAGAATGTCATCGGCACGAATGAGGGGCGTGCCGCCCGCTTCGGCCATGCTGGCAGACGGGAGCACGAAGCGCAGCCAGCCGCCGCGACCGGCAGCCGGCACAAGCTGAAATTCAACCTCCTCCCCGAAGCGCGCGCGCATCACGCTGCGGACGTCGCCGAGACCATCGACGAGGCCCAGATCATGCGCCTTGCGTCCCGTCCAGAACGCGCCATTGAACAGGTCGGCGTCAGCCCCTTTCAGGCGATCCCCGCGGCTTGCCTTGACAAGGGTGACGAAGCTGTCGAGCACGTCCGCCTGCAGGTCCTTCAGGCGCGCTACATCCTCGGCCTTCTCGGGCAGGAACGGGTCCAGCATGGCCTTGGAGGCGCCAGCGGTGTAGATTCGGCGCTCGACGCCGAGCTTCTCGATCAGCCCCGTCAGCCCGAAACCGGCCGAGACGACACCGATCGAGCCGACGATCGAGGTCGGATCGGCGAAGATCTCGTCAGCAGCGCAGGCCAGCATGTAGCCGCCCGAGGCTCCGACATCCTCGATGAAGGCGAACACCGGACGCTTGTGTTCCGCGGCGAGCGACCGGATGCGCTGGTAGATCAGGTGCGACTGGGCCGGTGATCCGCCGGGTGACTTGATCAGCAGGGCCACCGCCTTCGCATCCTCGACATCGAAGGCCGCTTCAAGCTGGGCGGCGACACCGGCCAGCGACAGCGCTCCCTGGCTCGGAAAGGACGGCATGCCGATCGGGCCATAAAGCCGGATCACCGGCACGACGGCGCTGGCCGCCCGAAGGCCTTTGGGCAAGAACCGTTCAGGAATGATGCGGGACAGACGAAGCTTGCGACGGGAGAGCATCTTGGTTGGCATCGTCAGATGATGTGGGCGCGGCAGGCCAAACGCAAGGGCAGGCGCAGCAATGAGGCGTCAAGCGCGGCGCGGCAAGGCGTCATGGCGCGCCTTCAAACTGAGCAGATCGGCCCAGGCCTGCCGCTTGGCGATCGGGCTGCGCAGCAGATAGGCCGGATGCAGCATCGGCATGGCCGGGATCTCACGCCCGCCGACGCTGTAGGTCAGCCAGCGCCCGCGCGCGGCCATGATGCCCTTGACATCAAGCAGGGCCTGCGAGGACGGCCCGCCGATGGTGACGAGAATGTCCGGATTGGCCAGTTCGATCTGACGGACGATAAAGGGACGGCAGGCCAGCATCTCCTGCGTCGTCGGCGTGCGGTTGCCGGGCGGACGCCAGGGCACGATGTTCGCGATATAGACATGCTCGGCCCGGTTGAGCCCGATGGCGGCGAGCATGCGGTCGAGCAACTGGCCCGAGACGCCAACAAAGGGCAGGCCCTGCCGGTCCTCGTCCTCGCCGGGGGCTTCGCCCACCAGCATGATACGCCCTTCAGGGTTGCCATCGGCGAAGCACAGGTTCTTGGCTCCCGCCTTGAGGGCGCAGCCATCAAAGGCCGCGAGCACGGCCCTCAGTTCGTCGAGCGTGCGGGCAGAGGCGGCAAGCTCGCCTGCGTACGCGGCTGCGGCGTCCGCGCCAAGCGAAGCCGCCGCCAGCGCGGGCCGCGGCGCTTCAGGCGCGACCGCGGGCGCCCTGCTCAGCATGCGCCGTGGCGCAAGCGGCCCTGACGGGGCGTCTGAGGTGTCGCCCGATGCGCGCGGCGTGACGGCCCCGCCTTCCGGCAGCGCCGACACCGGAGAAGCGCCCTCGGCAAACCGGTCATGGCCGACCTCGTCGAGCGCGCAATCCACCCCCGCCTCGGCATAGAAGGCAAGAATGTCAGCGAGTTCCGCGGGGCTGAGGGTCTGGGCGACAGGCATGGATCAGCGTCATAGCATGCCGCCTGAGCCACTGCGAGGGCGGCGAGGCGATGACGCTTTGTCGCCACAGTACCCTACGCTCTTCCCCCCTTGCATCGCCGCGCGCCCTCGCTCAAACACGCTCTTGAGAAACCTGCGAAAACCAGATAGTTCATATCTAAACTAATTGACGGCCTGAATTGACGGCCTGAAGCGCTGATGCTGCACCGGGAGGACATGATGAGCGAATTGCCGGAACGCGAGGCGATGGACTACGATGTTGTGATCGTTGGGGCGGGGCCGGCCGGCCTGGCCGCCGCGATCCGCCTCAAGCAGATCAACGCCGACACCACGGTGGTCGTGGTCGAGAAGGGCTCGGAGGTCGGGGCGCACATCCTGTCCGGCGCCGTGATCGACCCGATCGGCCTCGACATGCTGCTGCCGGACTGGCGCAGCGATGGCGCACGACCGCTGACCACCGAGGTGACCGAGGACCGGTTCTATTTCCTTGGCCCAGCCGGCGGCGTCCGCCTGCCGAACTTCGCGATGCCGAAGCTGATGGACAATCACGGCAATTTCGTCGGCTCGCTCGGCAATGTAACGCGCTGGCTGGCCACGCAGGCCGAGGCGCTCGGCGTGGAGATCTATCCGGGCTTCGCAGCCGCCGAGGTTCTGTTCGATGATCACGGCGCGGTGACCGGCATCGCCACGGGCGACATGGGCATTGCCAAGGATGGCTCGATCTCCGAGCGCTTCACCCGCGGCATGGCGCTGCGCGGGCGCTACACGCTGTTCGGCGAAGGGGTGCGCGGGCACCTGTCCAAACAGCTGATCAAACGCTTCGACCTGTCACGCGGCAAGGAGCCGCAGAAATTCGGCATCGGCCTCAAGGAATTGTGGCAGGTGAAGCCGGACAAGCATCTGAGGGGCCTGGTGCAGCACGCGTTCGGCTGGCCGCTCGACATGAAGACGGGCGGCGGCTCGTTCCTCTACCATTTCGACGACAATCTGGTTTCGGTCGGCTTCGTGGTCCACCTCAACTACCAGAACCCGACGCTGTCGCCCTTCGATGAGTTCCAGCGCTTCAAGACGCATGAGATGGTGCGTGACGTGTTCGGGGGCGGCAAGCGGCTGAGCTACGGCGCGCGCGCCATCACCGAAGGCGGCTGGCAGTCGGTGCCACGCCTGACCTTTCCAGGCGGGGCGCTGCTCGGCTGCTCGGCCGGCTTCGTCAACGTGCCGCGCATCAAGGGCAGCCACAATGCCATCATCTCCGGCATGCTGGCGGCGGAGCATCTCAGCGAAGCCCTGGCGGCGGGCCGCGCCCATGACGAGGTCACGGGCTATGAGGAGGCCTGGCGCTCATCGGCAATCGGGCGCGATCTCAAGCCGGTGCGCAACGTCAAGCCGCTGTGGTCGAGGTTCGGCACCATCGGCGGGGTAGTGCTCGGCGGCGTCGACATGTGGTGCAACGAGCTTCTCGGCCTGTCACCCTTCGGCACGATGACGCACGGCAAGGCCGACTTCGAGACGCTGAAGCCGATCGATCAGGTCAAGCCGATCGCTTACCCCAAACCTGACGGCGTCGTCTCGTTCGACAAGCTGTCCTCGGTGTTCATGTCCTCGACCAATCACGAGGAAGACCAGCCGGCCCATCTGAAGCTGCTCGATGCCTCGGTGCCGATCGCGAGGAACCTGCCGATGTACGGCGAGCCTGCCCGGCTCTACTGCCCGGCCGGTGTCTACGAGGTGGTCTATGGCGACGCGGAGAAGAAGACCGATCCGCGTTTCGTTATCAACGCGCAGAACTGCGTGCACTGCAAGACCTGCGACATCAAGGACCCGTCGCAGAACATCAACTGGGTCACGCCGGAAGGCGGCGGCGGACCGAACTATCCGAACATGTAGAAGATTGAACAGTGCGGGGCCGTTCCCTGCCTCCGCAATTCCGGGTCCAGCGAAAGTCCGACCATGCGCAACGCCATCCGCCCCTCCGTCGCCCGGCTGCCCCTGTTCGGCAGCATCCCGACTGCCGACAGCCTCGCGGGATCCGGGCCCGCGCAGGCGCTGCTCCACCTCAATGAGTGCCCCTACCCGCCGTCGCCGAAGGTCGTTGCGGCGATTCAGGAGCATGCCGCGGGGCTCAACCGCTATGCCGAGCCGCGCCCGGAAAGGCTGAGCACGATGCTGGCGGACCGGACCGGCGTTCCGGCAAACCGGATCGTGATCGGCAACGGCTCGGATGAAATCCTGGCGCTGATCTCGGTCATGACGCTGGAAGCCGGCGACAACGCCATCATGCCCACACCGTCCTTTCCGCGCTACCGCATCGCCGCGGCCATGCAGGGCGCCGAGCCGCGGCTGGTCGGCCTCCAGCCCGATGGCAGCAATGACGTCGATGCGCTTCTGGCCGCCATCGATGACAGGACGCGCGTGATCTACGCCTGCACGCCGAACAATCCCAGCGGCGCGCCCATGTCGATGGCCGATCTCGAGCGGCTCGTGCACGGCGTGCCGGACCACGTGCTGCTTGTGATGGATGAGGCCTATGTCGAGTTCGACCAGTTCGAGGGCGGGGTCGGCGCGCTTCCCGTGCTGCAAGGCCGGACGGGGCTGTGGGCGTCGACGCGGACCTTCTCGAAGGCCTACGCGCTGGCCGGGCTGAGGATCGGCTACGCGCTGTGCGGCAGCCTTGAAGTCGCCGAATCGCTCGTGAAGGTGAAAACCAATTTCAATCTCAACCGGCTGGCGGTGCATGCCGCCGTCGCGGCTCTTGACGATCAGGCCTATTCCGACCGCTGCATCGCCGCTGCAGTGGGCGAGCGCGAGCGTCTTGGCGCGCGCCTGAACGGGCTGGGCTTCAGGACCCTGCCGTCGCGCGCCAATTTCATCTCGTTCGACCTCGGCCGCAATTCGGTTCCGGTGATGGCGGCCATGGCGGTGCGCGGCGTGCTGGTGCGGGAGTGGCGGGACCCGGGCTTCGAGACCTTCATGCGGATTTCGATCGGGTTGCCGGCGGAAAACGACCGGGCTTTCGAGGCGCTCAAGGACAGCCTGGTGGCAACCGGTTGAACGTCTTGCAAGGCTCTGCGGGGCCGGAAAGCGCGTGGACGCGGCCCACCATGGCGGGTTGCGACTTGTGCAAACGCCGTGATGCAGCCATCTTGCACGCGCACGGTCAGTGTTTGCGTCGCGCACCGGGCGCTGGTTCAAGGGTGCCGATGCATCGCCGCCCGATCATGATGAGGCTCACGTGATGTTTTTCAGAAACTCCATCGACACGTTGTGCGTGGAGACGCAGGCCATCCGTTCGCGCCTCGGTGGCCTGGTGAAAGCTTCGGCCCTGTCGCTGGCGGTCACCTTGGGGACCGGCGCCGCGCTGGCCAGCGCCCAGCAGCAGCCGACGCGCCAGCCGGAGCGTTACGAGCCTGCCGACAGCATCGAAGGCAATTATCTGTCCGCGCTGATCGCGGGATCGGCCCGCGATACCTCCGCCGCCGCGACCTTCCTGCGGGAGGCGCTGCGCGCTGACCCGCGCAACCAGGAGTTGATCGAGCGCTCCTTCATTGCCTTCCTCGCGGATGGGGCGATGTCGGATGCCTTCCGCAGCGCCGAGCGAATCATCGCGCGCGAGCCGAACAACGGGCTGGCGCTGATGACCCTCGCGGTGCGGGCGCTCAAGAACAAGCAGTTCCAGACCGCGCGAGAGCGTCTGCGCGGGGGGGCGCGCAACCGTGCCGCCGACATCACCTCGACCTTGCTGACGGCCTGGGCCTTCGCCGGCGCCGGTGAGCAGAAGCGCGCCATCGAGGCGGTCGACCGACTCGGCGGAGACGCCTCGGTCACGACCTTCCGGGATTACCATGCCGCGCTGATCCACGACATGTCGGGCAACACGGCTGAGGCCCAGAAGCGCCTGAAGGCGGCCTATGACAACGACCCCGTCAGCCTCCGCACGGTCGACGCCTGGGCGCGCCTCCAGGCCCGCCGCGGTGATGTCGCCGGCGCGCGCGACACCTATGAGCGCTTCAACCGCCTGTTGCCGAACCACCCGGTCATTCGCGACGCGATGGACACCCTGGGCTCGGCAAAGCCTGGGGAGATGGCGACGGCGCTGCCGCGCACGGTCGCCACGGCCCAGCAAGGCGCGGCGGAGACGCTGTTCGGACTGGCCAGCGCCGGCAACCGCGATGACAATGAGTCCATCATCGTGATCATCTACCTCAGGCTCGCGCTCTATCTTGATCCGGCGCATGAGATGGCGATCATGACGCTTGGCGACACGCTGGAGCGGGCCAAGCAGCCCGACGACGCCATTGCGGTCTTCGACCGCATGCCGGCCAACTCGCCGCTGAGGACGATCGCAGAGGTCCAGATCGGCCTTGGCCTCGAGGCGATGGGGCGCAAGGACGAAGCGATCCAGCATCTGGAAGCGGCGATCAAGGATGATCCGGGCAATCTTGAAGCCCTTTCGGCCATTGGCGGCGTCTACCGAGGCCGCAAGGAGTTCGCCAAAGCGGCGGAATTCTACGAGAAAGGCATTGCCCAGATCGGGACGCCGCAGCGGCATCACTGGAACCTGTTTTACGCACGCGGCATCGCTTATGAGCGGACCAAGCGCTGGCCGCTCGCCGAAGCAGACTTCAAGAAGGCGCTTGAACTGATCCCCGAAAGCATGAGCGCCAACCGCGCGCTGGTGCTCAACTATCTCGGCTATTCGTGGGTCGACCAGGGCATCAACCTGGACGAGGCCTTCATGATGCTGCGCAAGGCGGTCGAACTGAAACCGCGGGACGGCTACATCATCGACAGCCTCGGCTGGGCCTATTTCCGGCTCGGCCGCTACGAGGACGCGGTGCGTGAACTTGAACGCGCCATCGAACTGCGTCCGGCCGATCCCGTGATCAACGACCATCTGGGCGACGCCTACTGGCGTGTCGGGCGCAAGCTCGAGGCCCGCTTCCAGTGGAACCATGCGCGCGACCTCAAGCCCGAACCGGAGGATCTGCCAAAGATCCTCAGCAAGATCGAGAACGGCCTCGACGATGAGGCGAAACCGGCATCCGCCGTTGCGGAGCCGCCCAAGAAGAATGACGGCTGAGGCGGGCCACCCCGACGCGCCATGCTGACCGTACGGGCGCCCGCCAAGGTCAACCTGACGCTGACCGTGCACGGACGCCGCGACGACGGCTACCATGACCTCACCAGCCTTGTGGTGTTTGCCGGCGTCGGAGACAGCCTGTCGCTCACGCCCGACGCGTCGTTCGGCATGAGCATTACCGGCCCGTTCGGCGAAGGCCTCGACACAGGCCCGCACAATCTGGTGCTGCGCGCCGCCGGGAGGCTTTTCCAACGTCTTGGACATCCTCCACGCGGCCATTTTGCGTTGACAAAGCGGCTGCCGGTGGCATCGGGCATTGGCGGCGGCTCAGCCGATGCGGCGGCGGCCTTGAGGTTGCTGGCGCAGGTTCACGATCTCGCCCTGGCCGACCCCGTCCTGATGGCGGCATCGCGGGACAGCGGAGCCGACGTTCCGGTCTGCCTGATGGCCAGAGCGCGGATCATGAGCGGGATCGGCGATAGCCTTGGCCCGCCCATGCGGCTGCCGAAACTGTTTGCGCTCCTGGTCAACCCCGGCGTGGCTGTCCCGACCGCCGCGGTGTTCGCATCGCTGGGGCTTGCGCCCGGCCAGCGATACCAGCCGAAGGCCGATGCCAGACTGTCCAGCGCGGTGGCGTCATGGCATGAGGACTGGCCGGAACACGGCCGTGGAATGATTGCAAGCCTGCAGTCCGGCCATGGCAATGATCTTGAGGGGCCGGCGATCCGCACTGCGCCGGTGATCGGCGCGGTTCTCGACGCGCTCCGGGCCACCGAGGGCTGCCGCCTCGCCCGCATGTCGGGCTCCGGGGCAACCTGCTTCGGACTGTTCGACGACTGCGCAAGCAGCGCCCGGGCAGCCCGGCGCATCGGGCGGGCTCACCCGGACTGGTGGGTCAAGCCGACGATCCTGCGCTGAGCCGCGACGCGGCCCGGCGCGTTCAATGGGCGCGGGCGATGCAGAATTCGACGGCGCCGGCCATGGCCGCCTTCATCTCGCTGTCGGGGAACAGCGCCAGCGCATCGAGCGCCATCGCGCCGTAATGGCGAGCCCGCTCGATCGTGTCGTCCAGGGCGCGGTGCTTCTTCATGATGGCCTTGGCCTGTTCGAGATCGCCGTCCCTGACATCGCCCTGGGCCAGCGTGCGCTGCCAGAAGGTGCGCTCCGCCGCGTTGCCGCGCCGGAACGAGAGCACGACCGGCAAGGTGATCTTGCCCTCGCGAAAATCATCGCCGACATTCTTGCCGAGCCGGGCGGCAACGCCGCCATAATCCAGCGCGTCATCAACAAGCTGGAAGGCGATGCCCAGATTGAGGCCGAAGCTGCGGCAGGCGGCATGCTCCGCCTTTGGCCGGTCCGCGATCACAGGCCCGACCTCGCAGGCGGCGGCGAACAGTTCGGCTGTCTTGCCCCGGATCACGGCGAGGTATTCGTCCTCCGTGGTTTCGGTGTTCTTGGCGGCAGCCAGTTGCATGACCTCGCCCTCGGCGATGACGGCGGCGGCGGTCGACAGGATTTCGAGTGCCCGCAGGGAGCCGACCTCGACCATCATGCGGAACGCCTGGCCGAGGAGAAAGTCGCCGACGAGCACGCTGGCCTCGTTGCCCCAGAGCATACGCGCGGCAAGCTTGCCGCGCCGCATGTCACTTTGGTCGACGACATCGTCGTGCAGCAAGGTCGCCGTATGCATGAACTCGACGGAGGCCGCCAGTTTGACATGGCCGTCGCCGCGATAGCCGCAGAGGTTGGCGGTGGCGAGGGTGAGCATCGGACGCAGGCGCTTGCCGCCCGACGAAATCAGGTGGTTGGCCACCTCGGGAATCATCGTGACCTCAGACCCGGTGCGCGACAGGATCATGGCGTTGACCCGCTCCATGTCCGGGCGCGTCAACGCCACCAGCGCACCGATGCCGTCGCGGCCGACATCCTTGTCCTCAAACGGTATGACGAGTCCCAAAGTCTGATCCCCTGCCTCCGGCCTGCGCCATCACGATGGAGCATACCACACCGAACCGGCCTTCCGCGCTTGCACTGAGCGCGTCCATGCGACAAATGCCTTGGCGCTGCAAGCCTGTTGCGTCAATGGGCCGCCACGGAGCAGCACGATGATCGAGATCCTGCGCACCAACAACCTGGTCACGCTCAGCGCTGTCGAGGCCCTGCTGAAAGCGGCCGATATCCATGTCCTGGTCGCGGATGGCTACATCAGCGCGCTCGAGGGCTCGATCGGCGCGTTCCAGCGGCGGGTCCTCGTTCTGGACGATGAGGAAGCCGAGGCGCGGGCCCTGATCACGACCGCAGGCATGGGAGCGGAGCTGCGCGATGCCAGAGGAGGCTGATCCTGAAGGGACAGCCGTTCGCGAGGACAGGCTTCTCGGAGGACGTCTGCGGCTGGTGCAGTTGGCGACGGGGCATCGCGCCGGAACCGACGCCATCCTGCTCATCGCCACGGCCGGCGTTGCGCGGCATCTGGTCGACCTTGGCAGCGGCGTTGGTACAGCAGGGCTGGGCCTTGGCATGCTCGGTCGTGCCGAGACGGTCACACTGGTGGAGCGCGACGCCGGTGCTGCCGCCCTCGCCCGGCGGAACGCGGCGTTAAACGGGCTTGGCGGGCGCGTCGCGGTTGTCGAGACCGACATCACCGCGCCGGCGCGCGTCCATGCATCGCTGGGACTGAGCCCGGGGATGGCCGACCTTGTGGTGAGCAACCCCCCGTTCAACCGGACAGGCCAGCACCGCGCCTCGCCGAATCGCGCGCGCGCGCTGGCCCACGCGATGATGCCAGACGAACTCGGCCACTGGCTGAAGACGGCGGCGCGGGTTCTGGCAGGGCAGGGCCGCCTCGCCATGATCCATCGGCCGGAGGCGCTGCCATGGCTGCTGCCGCTCATGGCGCAACGCTTCGGCAGCTTCGGGATCAGACCGGTGCACGCAAGGCCGGATGAGCCAGCCAGACGGGTCCTCATCGGGGCCGTACTGGGCGGCAAGGCGCCGGCAAGGCTGCTGCCGGCGCTCATCCTTCATCAGGCCGACGGGCGTTTCACGCCACTCGCCGAACGCCTCAACAATGGCGAGGCTGAGATCGCCCTGTGATCAGGCCTGCCCTTCAGTGGCAGACGCGGCGGCGTTCGGAGACCCAGCCCCAGCCATCCCAGTAACGAACATGGCGCACCACGCAGCGCGGCGGGCCGTAGCCATAGGCCGGGCGATCGCGCCAACGGCCGTAACCCGGTCTGCCATGGTTCCAACCGCCATGACCCCAGCCGCCCTGACCCCAGCCGCCCTGGCTCCAGGCCTGGCGGGGCTGGCCGAAGCCGTCGCCGCGCCGGTCGCCATAGGCGTGACCGTGCCGCTGAGATGAACCCTGGCCGGGAGCCGGATCGACCGAAGGCCAACCCTGCGCGGCAGCCTGATTGGTGGCGGCCCCCATGGTTGCGCCCAAACCAGCGGTGCCCAGAGCGACCGCAACGGCAACCCTCAAGACGAACTGTCGCGTCATCGGATGTATCCTGCAATCCAGATGATGGCTGACCGAACACACCGCCCGATCTCTGCGCCACCATGGTCCGGATCATCGCGGGGGCTGGCTGAACGGCATCAGAGCACGCCGTTCAGCCGCTGTTTATCGCCTCAATAGACGCAGATCCTGACCGGCTTGCGGACATAGCCCTGCCATGTATGGACCGTGCGGTAGCGGATCCAGCAGTTGGCGCCGAAGTAGACTGGCGCCGCATAGACGGGCCGATAGCGCACCGGGCGATAGTAGACCGGGCGGACATAGCCGCGCCGATAGACGACCGGACGGCCATAGTAGCGCGGACGATAGATCGGACGACCATAGGCGACGCGGCGATAGCCGCGCCGGTAAGCCACATCGGTGACCAAGGCGCGGCTGGCCTCGGTCGCGGTCCCGGCGGTCCGTGACAGCCCGGTTGCCACTGGCGCCGCCTGCGCCAGGGATGTGACAGTCAGGGCCAGACCGGCAGCAATCACCCAACTTACAATGCGCTTCATCGCATGCTCTCCTCTTCATGGAACGGGCCGTCGATCCGCCCGTGCAAGTCACCCCCGCAAAAATCGTATGCGCAGCGAGATGAACACAGGCTGCATGGGACGTTCAGGATCCGTGTCGCAACAGAAGGCCAGGCCGGCGTGGGTACAAACCCTTGCAGGATCGGGCGGAAGACAGCATGCTGGCCACCGGTTCAGCCACAGATGCGTGAGGCACGGCCATGAAGTGGGATGACTATCGCCAGTCCGACAATCTCGAGGACCGGCGCAGCGGCGGTGGCTTTGCAGGCATGCCCGGCGGCCGCAGCGGGCTGGGACTCGGCACGATGGTGGTGCTCGGCCTGATCGGCTACGCGCTGGGCATTGATCCGCGCCTGCTGATCGGCGGCGCCGAGATGCTGCAGGGTGCGCGCGCGCCGCAGCAGCAGACGCAGGCCGGCGGACGTCCCAGCGACGACATGGGGCGTTTCGTCTCGGTCGTGCTGGCCCAGAACGAGGATGTCTGGGCCAAGGTCATGCCGCGCGACACCAACAAGGCCTACGAGCCGCCACGCCTGGTCCTGTTCCGCGGGGTCGATCGCTCCGGATGCGGCACGGCGCAGGCCGCAATGGGTCCGTTCTACTGTCCGGTCGACAAGCGTGTGTATCTCGACACATCGTTCTTCGAGGAAATGAAGCGCAAGCTCGGCGGCGGCGGAGACTTCGCCTATGCCTATGTCGTGGCCCACGAGGTCGGGCATCATGTGCAGAATCTGCTGGGCATCCTGCCGCGCGTCGAACAGATGAAGCAGCGCGCTTCGGAACGCGACGCCAACGCCTTGTCGGTACGGGTCGAGTTGCAGGCAGACTGTTTCGCCGGTGTCTGGGCCTTCCATGTCCAGCAGATGGGGCGGCTTGATCAGGGCGACATCGAGGAGGCGATGAACACGGCCTCGGCCATCGGGGACGACAAGCTGCAGAAGGCCGCCCAGGGCTATGCCGTGCCGGACAGCTTCACCCATGGGTCGGCCGAACAGCGGATGCGCTGGTTCATGTCCGGCTTCCGCGCGGGCACACTGAAAGCCTGCGACACGTTCTCGACCCGGACCCTGTGAACCATGTCGCGGATCGACGAGACGCGCCCTTTCATCGCGGTGGGCATCGCCATCCTGACCGTGTCGGACACGCGCACGCTTGCGGATGACCGGTCCGGCGACGTGCTGTCCGAGCGCGTCACAGGTTCAGGCCACCGATTGGCCGCGCGGGCCATCGTTCCGGACGACAGGGCGGCCATCCAGGCCCAGGTCAAGGCCTGGGTGGCGGGCCCTGCCGTCGATGTGGTGATCACCACGGGCGGCACCGGATTCACCGGGCGCGATGTGACGCCCGACGCGCTGGAGCCTCTGTTCGACAAGCGGATGGACGGCTTTTCCTGGGTGTTTCACCAGATCTCCGCCGCCAAGATCGGCACGTCGACCATCCAGTCGCGCGCCACGGCCGGGTTGATCGGTACCACCTATGTCTTCTGCGTTCCCGGATCGCCCGGAGCCTGCAAGGATGCCTGGGACGGGATCCTGTCGCTGCAGCTCGATTTCCGGCACCGGCCCTGCAATTTCGTCGAGATCATGCCGCGCCTTGACGAGCATCTCAGGCGCGGCACCGGAAAGGTGTAGTCCTGACGGGACCAGCTCAGCCGCCGAGGCGGCTGCGTGTGCCGTTGAGGATCACCGGCACTCCGCCGCTCTGACCGTTGGAGACATGCTGGCGCGGTGCGATCAGTCCAGAGCGCAGCAGCCCCCGGCCGAAGATCATCGCCGTGCGTTCGCTCAAATGTCCCAACAGGCCCACCGCAGGCAGGACGGCGGGCCGCTGTCGTTCTGAGGTCTGATGCAACAGATGGCGTTCGACCGCGCCGATCCAGCCGTGATCCGGGATCTCTCCGGCATCCAGCAGCAGGACCCAGTCGCCGCGGGCGATGCACGCCGCCTCACGCCACGGCTCGCGCGATGGCGTCAGCACCGTCGCGCCCATGGCGTCGGCGATCCGCTCGGTCGATGGCCGCTCCGACCCGAGAATGACCACGGCATGGCTGATCAGGCCTTCGGCTACAGCCGGAACCAGCGCCGACAGGCTGAAGGCCAGCGCTTCGGGCGTCGATTTGGCATGAACAAGCGCGGTCAGCATGTTCGTGCTTGTAGCGGCGACCGAAGAGCGCGCAAAGCCCAGCTTTTGGGCAAGACCACCCAGTCCAGGACCAGGCGGGGCCGATCCGCTCTTGCATTTGTTCATGGGTTGTCTAAAAGAACAAAGACAGAACATCCAGGAGGCTCGCGGATGCTGAGACCATCGAGGACCGAACACCCGGGTTCCGTGGCAAGACGTCAGGACGCGGACGCCATCGTCGCTTTGCCGCGGGTCAAGGCCCGTAACCCGTCGGCACTCACCGGGCACAGGCTCGATCCGGACCGCTTGCACGGGCGCGGCGCCACCCTCAACCCGGATGGCCGTTTCGACGCGCTGACACGGATCGAGGAGGATGACGGCTGGGGGTCGCTCGGCGATCTTCCTGTTTTCAGGACGGAGGTGACCGTCGAGAAAGCGCGCAGCATCATCACGCGCAACACCTCGCCAGATATCTCCTTCGACCGGTCCATCAATCCCTACAGGGGCTGCGAGCATGGCTGCGTGTATTGCTTTGCGCGGCCCAGCCATGCCTATCTGGGGCTGTCTCCGGGGGTGGACTTCGAGAGCAAGCTGACAGCGAAGCACGATGCCGCCGCGCTGCTGGAGCGGGAGCTGTCAGCCGCCGGCTACACGGCCCGCACGATGGCCATCGGCACGAACACGGACGCCTACCAGCCAGTCGAACGCAAGCTGAGGATCATGCGCGGGGTGCTGGAAGTGCTGGCGCGCTTTGATCACCCGGTCGGCATCGTCACCAAGTCGGCTCTGGTGCAGCGTGACATCGATATCCTGGCGCCGATGGCGGCACGCGGCCTCGCCAAGGTCGCGATTTCGGTGACGACGCTCGACCCAAGGCTTGCCCGCACCATGGAGCCGCGCGCGGCCAGTCCGGCCAAACGGCTCGATACGATCCGTCGGCTCAGCGAAGCCGGCATTCCGGTCACCGTGCTGGTGGCGCCGATCATCCCGGCCGTGAATGATGCGGAGATCGAGCGCATTCTCGACGCGGCCCACGTCAACGGCGCGCGCGAGGCGGGCTATGTGCTGCTCAGGTTGCCGCTTGAGGTGAAGGATCTGGTCCGCGACTGGCTGATGACCCACTATCCCGACAAGCTCAGGCATGTGATGTCGCTGGTGCAGTCAACACGCGGCGGCAAGGACTATGACGCCGCCTGGGGCCAGCGGCAGGTCGGGTCAGGGCCCTATGCCTGGATGATCGGGCGGCGCTTCGAACTGGCCGCCGAGCGGACGGGCTTCAACAAGACGCGGCTGAAACTGAGGACCGACCTGTTCCACCGCCCCCATTCCGGACCGGAGCAGCTTAGCCTGCTCTGACGGGCGCAGGCCGCCGATGATGCTTGACGCCGGCGGCGATGGCGGCGACAGCAACCGCCATGGTGGGCTCGTCTGCGATCATCGCCGGGGTGGATGAAGTCGGACGCGGGCCCCTGGCCGGGCCGGTGGTGACCGCTGCGGTGATTCTTGACCCAAGCGACGTCCCCGACGGGCTGGCGGATTCGAAAACGCTCTCGGCCGCCCGCCGTGAGGCGCTGTTCGGGAGCATTGTCGCCCGCGCGCGCAGCGTCAGCCTCGCCAGCGCCAGCGCTGCGGAGATTGATTCCGTCAACATCCGCGTGGCAACGCTGGCCTGCATGGCCCGGTCGGTGCGCGGGCTGAGCCTGACGCCGGAGCTTGTGCTCGTCGATGGCCGCGATGTGATCTCCGTCCCGATGCACTGCCGCGCGATCATCCGTGGCGACAGCAGCGAGGCTGCGATTGCGGCGGCGTCGATCGTGGCGAAAGTGGTGCGCGACCGCATGATGGCCCGGCTGCACCGGGCCTTTCCTGCCTATGGCTTTGCCGATCACGCCGGCTACGGCACCGCGCTGCATCGCGCTGCGATCGAGGCGCATGGACCTTGCGCCCTGCACCGCTACAGCTTCGTCCCGATCAAGGGCCGCTGGCAGCGCAGCCCCTGACCGGGCCGGGGGAGACCGAACCCGGCAAAAACTGCAGCCCCAAAACGGCACGCAAGATTTTCCAGTCCGTGCACGTGGCTTTTACCCTGTTGCCGCATCTTCCTGATCGTTGAGTTGCGTAACCGGTGCAGCACCATGGGTACTTTGCGTACCGGGGCGGCCGATGCATCTGTCCGGATTGGGGTACAGCGTACCGGACAGTTCGCATCGGCGTCTCGGATCGAGCCGACAGGCTCGCCAGTCGACCAGATTCTGGCAGGCGATTGCATCGCCGAGCTTGAAAAGCTTCCGGCCGGCTCGGTCGACCTCGTCTTTGCCGATCCGCCCTACAATCTTCAGCTTGGCGGCGATCTGCGCCGCCCGGACGACAGCCTCGTCGATGCGGTCGACGATGACTGGGACAAGTTCGCCTCGTTTTCCGACTATGACGCCTTCACCCGCGCCTGGCTTCTGGCCTGCCGCCGCGCCCTGAAGCCGAACGGCGCGCTCTGGGTGATCGGCTCCTACCACAACATTTTCCGCGTCGGGACGATCCTGCAGGATATCGGCTTCTGGATGTTGAACGACATTGTCTGGCGCAAGGCCAATCCGATGCCGAATTTCCGCGGCCGCCGCTTCACCAACGCCCATGAGACCATGCTGTGGGCGGCGCGCGACCAGAAGTCGAAGTACACCTTCCACTACGAAGCCCTGAAGGGCGGCAACGAGGATACCCAGGTCCGTTCCGACTGGCATATTCCGCTGTGCACCGGCGAGGAGCGCCTGAAGGACGCCAAAGGGGCCAAGCTGCATCCGACGCAGAAGCCCGAGGCCCTGCTGGCCCGCGTGCTGCTCTCCTCTACCAATCCCGGCGATGTCGTGCTCGACCCGTTCTTCGGCACCGGGACCAGCGGCGCGGTGGCCAAGGCGCTTGGCCGGCATTTCATTGGCATCGAACGCGATCCAGCCTACATCGCCGGCGCCACGGCGCGCATCGCGGCAGTCAAGCCGCTGCCGCCCGAGGCCTTCCTCACCGCGCCGTCGCGGCGCACCGATGTGCGCGTGCCCTTCCTGTCACTGATCGAGGCCGGGCTGGTTCGGCCAGGCGAGGTGGTCCATGACGAGCGCAGGCGCCATGCGGCGGTGATCCGCGCCGACGGCAACCTCGCGCTCGGGCCGGCCGTGGGTTCGATCCACAAGATCGGCGCGCTGGCGCAGGGGCTGCCGGCCTGCAATGGCTGGACCTTCTGGCATGTCGAGCGCGCCGGCAAGGCTGCTGCTTGAACTGTTTTCCGAGGAAATCCCCGCGCGCATGCAGCGCAAGGCGGCGGAGGATCTGCAAAAGCTCGTCACCGATGCGCTGGTCGAGCGCGGCTTTGTCTATGAGGGCGCCCGCGCCATCGCCACGCCGCGGCGGCTGGCGCTGCACGTGGCCGGCCTGCCGGCCAAGGGTCGCGATGTGCGCGAGGAGCGCAAGGGCCCGCGCGTCGGCTCGCCCGAGGCCGCCATCCAGGGCTTCCTCAAGGCCGCCGGCCTCGCCTCGATCGATCAGGCCAGCATCCAGAACGACCCGAAGAAGGGCGATTCCTACGTCGCCTTCATCAACAGGCCCGGCCGGCTGACCACTGAGGTGATTGCCGAGATCGTGCCGTCCGTGATCCGCAGCTTTCCCTGGCCCAAGAGCCAGCGCTGGGGCGTGAAGTCGTCCCCGGTCGATTCGGCCTTCACCAGTGACGGCAAGGGCCCCAACGCCTTGCGCTGGGTGCGCCCGCTGCACAGCATCATCTGCACCTTCGGGCCCGAAACCGAGGAGCCGGAGGTGATCGCTTTTGAGGTCGACGGAATCGGATCGGGTGACACCACGCTGGGCCACCGCTTCCTGTCCGATGGCCGGCCGATCCGTGTCAGACGGCTTGAGGACTACATCGCCAGGCTTGAATCAGCCCATGTCATCGTCGATGCCGAGCGGCGCAAGGCCATCATTCTGAACGAGGCGAGGAACCTCGCCTTCGCGCAAGGGCTGGAGCTGATCGAGGATGACGGGCTGCTCAACGAGGTGGCCGGCCTCGTCGAGTGGCCGACCGTCCTGATGGGCTCCTTCGACGAGGCCTTCCTCGCCATTCCCGGCGAGGTGATCCGCGCCACGATCCGGGCGAACCAGAAGTGCTTCGTGCTGAGCGACGCCAACGGCAAGCTCGCCAACCGCTTCCTGCTGACCACCAACCAGCTCGCGCCCGATGGCGGCAAGGCGATCATCGCCGGCAATGAGCGCGTGGTGCGCGCGCGCCTCTCCGACGCGCTGCATTTCTGGAAGACAGACCAGCGCCCGCTGCCGGACGTGGAGGCGCTGAAGGCCAGTGCTGACCCGCTCGGGCTGGACCTCGCCAAACCGCTCGACCAGCGCATGGCGCGGCTCGACCATCTCGGGGTAGTCTTCCACGAAAAGCTGGGCACGCAGGGCGACCGGGTGCGGCGCATCGCCGTGCTGGCGCGCGAGCTGGCCAAGGCCACCGGCGCTGATCCGGATCTCTGCGCCCGCGCCGCCGTTCTGGCCAAGGCCGATCTGCAGACCGAAGTGGTCGGCGAATTCCCCGAGCTGCAAGGCTTCATGGGACGGCGCTATGCCGAATTGCAGGGCGAGCACCCATCCGTGTGCGCCGCCATCGAGGACCATTACAAGCCGCTCGGCCCCTCCGACCGCGTGCCGACCGACAAGGTGGCCGTCATTGTGGCGCTCGCCGACAAGCTCGACACGCTGGTCGGCTTCTGGGCGATTGATGAAAAGCCGACCGGGAGCAAGGACCCGTATGCGCTGCGGCGCGCGGCGCTGGGTGTGATCCGGCTGGTGGTGGAGAATGCGGTGCGGTTGGGGCTCAGAAGAGTCTTGTTCTCCTGCATCTTTGCCAGAGAGTTTGGACCGTTTGACCTCACACTGGCAGATAAATTGCGGTTTTGGTGCGATTTGTTCGCACGCACCGATGAACTTGGGCCGCTATTTATCAATCACGTGAATGAATATCGGAACCCAGTCCCTGCATGGTCCGACCCCCTTTGGCAATTGCAGATTGGGCGGACTACCGACCTCCTCGCCTTCTTCCACGAGCGCCTCAAGGGCAGCCTGCGCGATGCCGGGGCGCGGCATGATCTGGTCGATGCCGTCATCGGGGCCGGCGGCGCCAATGACGACCTGCTGCTCATTGTCCGCCGCGTCGAGGCACTGACGGCTTTCCTCGCCACGGAGGATGGCGCCAACCTCCTGGCTGGCGCCAAGCGGGCCGCCAACATTCTCAAGGCCGAGGAAAAGAAGGATGGCGAGGGGGCGTTTGCCGGCGAGGCCGATCCGGCGCTGCTGAGCGATCCAGCCGAGAAGGCGCTGCATGCGGTGCTGCTGACGGCGCTGCCTGCTGCGGCCAGGGCCGCCGAAGCCGAGGACTTCGCCGGGGCGATGGCGGCGCTGGCGGCGCTGCGCCAGCCGGTCGATGCCTTCTTCGGCGCGGTGATGGTCAATGCCGCTGACCCGGCCATCCGCGCCAACCGGCTGAAGCTGCTCGGCGCCCTGCGCGCCGCCACGCTCAGCGTCGCGGATTTCAGCAAGATCGCCGGCTGACCGCAGTTTCGGGAGCTACCCGACCGCGTTCAGGTCGGGCACCGTGGCGACCGGATCAAGACCGGCATATTCGTGCGGCAGGCCGGCGCGGTTGACCCAGATGGCCCGCGCACCGAAGGCGGCGGCCCCGGCCACGTCCCAGCGATTGGACGAGACCAGCAGCAGGTCGGCTGGCGCAACGCCGAAATGGCTGCAGACCATCTGGTAGGCCGCCGGGGCGGTCTTGAAGACGCCCACCGCATCGACGGAGAAGACCGCATCGAGCCGATCCGCCAATCCGGCGGAGGCGACCGCGTCGGCCAGCATGCCTGGCTCGCCATTTGAGAGAATGCAGGTCGCATGGCCAGCGGCTTTCAGCCGGCCGAGCAGCTCCCGCGCGTCCGGATAGGCCGACAAGGTGCGGTAAGCGGCCAGAAGGTCCGGGCGCAGCACCTGATCAACCGCCGGAAAGCTGGCAAAGGCATAGTCGAGTGCCTCCTGGGTCAGGCGCCAGAAATCGCGATACGCACCAGCCAGCGACAGCACCCAGCTGTATTCCAGTTGCTTCTGGCGCCACAGCGCGGAGAAGGCCGACGCGTCGGGGCCAATCCGGGAACCGAGGCGCTGCACAGCGGAATGGACGTCGAACAGGGTCCCGTAGGCGTCAAAGGCGACGACCTTCGGCTGGTGCAACAGCGTGAGCAGGGCGGTCACGCCGTCACGCCAGCTGCAGCGACGGCATCAGGCCGCGCCCTTGTCGGCAACATCCCGTGCATCCTGCGCCTTGGCCTTGCCTTTGCCGTAGGTGCTTTCCGCCGTCCACTTGTCGGTCAGGGCCATCAGCAGGCCCGAGATCACGAACAGCATGTGGATGCCGACGAGCCACATCAGCTCGCGGTCCGAGATGTTCTTGACGTTCATGAAGGCCTTCAGCACCTGAATCGCCGAAATCGCCACGATCGAGGACACCAGCTTGAGCTTGAGGCCGGTGAAATCGATCTTGCCCATCCATTCGGGCCAGTCCTTGTGGTCGTCCGCCTCGATCTTGGAGACGAAGTTCTCATAGCCCGAGAAGATAACGATGATGATCAGCGAGCCGGTCAGCGTCGGGTCGACCAGCGCCAGCACGCCCAGGATGATCTGCGACTCGGACGCGCTCCAGG
>JAPLOW010000086.1 GCA_026400555.1 Hyphomicrobiales bacterium | reverse complement strand
GGACAACCCGCTGCCGACGGTCAGGGACTCGAAGTTCTTTGAGGTCACCAAGCAGATCGTGCTGACCTCGCATCTGGTCGACCAGAACTACCTCGCCATCTCCAAGCGCGTCTTCGACCGGTTCACACCGGCCCAGCAGGCCACGATCCAGAAGGCGGCCGACGACGCCTCGGAGCAGGCCCGCCAGCGCCAGCTCAAGCTCGAAGTCGAGCTTGAGGACTTCTTCAAGGCGCAAGGGCTTAAGGTTTACACGCCCGATGTCGAGGCCTTCCGCAAGAAGGTGCAGGCCGACTACCTTGCATCGAAATTCGCGAAGGACTGGCCGGCGGGCATGGTCGAGCGCATCAACGCGGTACGCTGATCGAAGGGGGAACCGGAGGCGAGGGCGCGATGTCGGGGCTGATCGGGCGTCTGCGCATGGCTGCGCTCGACATCGCCGCACTGATGCTCGGGGCACTGTTCGTCATATTCCTCATCCAGATTGCGGCGCGCTATCTCTTTGGCTCGCCGCTGCTCTGGACACTCGAAGCCTGCCTCACCCTCTGGCTCTGGGTCGTGTTCTGGGCCGGCGCCTTCGTGCTGCAGGAAAAGGACCATGTCCGCTTCGATGTGCTCTATGGCGCGGTGCGGCCAAGGGTCCAGCGCTGGTTTGCCCTGATCTCTGCGGTCGCCATCTCCGGAGGCTTCCTGGCCGCGCTGCCGGCCACCTGGAGCTACATCGACTTTTATCAGATCAAGCGCTCGTCGGTGATCGGCATCCGCCTCGACATCGTGTTCAGCATCTATGGCATCTTCGCGGCCATGCTGACGGTGCGCTACGCATGGCGGGCCTGGCTGCTGTGGCGGGGCGCGGACCCCGACAGGCTTGACGGGCGCGAAGCTGGCGACGGATACCACGTGCAATGAGCATCGCGCTGCTGTCCTGCCTGTGTGCGCTGGTGTCGCTCGCAACCATCGGTGCACCGATTCCCCTCTCGATGATCGTGTCGGCAATCGTCTATCTGGCGGTGAAGGGCCAGGATCTCGGGCTCGCGGCCGAGCAGATCATCCAGGGGCTCTATGACTCGTTCGTGATCCTCGCGATTCCGCTGTTCATCGTCGCGGCCAACTTCATGAACGCCGGCACGATCTCGGCCCGGCTCACTGATTTCTGCCTCGCGATCGTGGGGCGGCTCAAGGGCGGCATGGGCCATGTCAATGTTGTCACCAGCGTGATCTTCGCAGGCATGTCAGGCTCGGCCGTGGCCGATGTGGTCGGCATGGGCAAGATGTCCATCGACATGATGATCAAGGACAACCGCTATCCGCTCGGCTACGCAGCGGCGATCACCGCCGCCACGGCCGTGATCGGTCCGATCATCCCGCCGTCGATCCCAATGGTACTGTATTCGATCGTGTCGGACGCCTCGATCGGCTACCTGTTCCTCGGCGGCGTCGTGCCCGGCCTGATCATGGCGAGCGCCATGATGATGCTGAACACCTACACCGCCTACAAGCTCGATGTGCCGCTCGAAGAGCCGGTACCGCTGCGCGAAATCCCGGGCGTGACGTTCCGTGCCCTGCCGGCGCTCCTGATGCCGGTAATCCTGCTGGCGGGCATCTATGGAGGCGCGACCACGCCCACCGAAGCCGCTGCAATCGCGGCCGCCTACGCCTTTCTCGTGGCGGCCTTCGTCTATCGCGCCCTGAGCTTCGCGACGATCCGCACGGTGATGCACGACAGCGTCCGCTCCTCGGCCTCCGTCGGCCTGATCATCGGCTCGGCGCTGATCTTTAACTACATCATCGCCAGCGAGAACATCCCGGCCCAGGTCGCAAAGTTGATGGAAGGCGTCGAGATTTCGCCGCTGATGTTCATGTTGTTGCTCAACCTGCTCTTCCTGGTGCTCGGCTGCTTCCTCGACGCCTCGACGATCATCCTTGTTATCATCCCTGTCTTCATCCCGACGGTGAAGGCGCTTGGCATTGATCTGGTGCAATTCGGCGTCGTCGCGGTGGTCAACTGCATGATCGGGCTGATCACGCCGCCCTATGGCGTGCTGTTGTTCGTGCTCAACGCCATCACCGGCATCCCGCTGAAGGTCATCATCGATGCGATCTGGCCCTGGGTCCTGGTGCTGGTCGCATGTTTGCTGTTCATGATCCTCGTGCCCGACACCGTGCTTTGGCTGCCGCGCCAGTTCGGTTATGCTGGCTGACCCACCCGCAAACCGATGGTGCCAATGTCCCGCCTGATCTTTGTCCTCAATGGGCCGAACCTCAACCTGCTCGGCAAGCGCCAGCCGGCAATCTATGGCCACGAGACGCTGGCGGATGTCGAGGCCGGCTGCCGGAAGCTTGCGTCAGGCCACGGCCTCGACCTGCGCTTTCACCAGTCGAACCGCGAGTACGAACTGATCGACTGGATCCACGAGGCGCGGGACGTTGCCGCCGGTATCGCTATCAATCCGGGCGCCTTCACCCATACCTCCATCGCCATCCTCGATGCGCTGAACACCTTCGAGGGCCCGGTCCTGGAGGTTCATATCTCGAACGTCCACAAGCGCGAGCATTTCCGGCATCATTCTTACGTGTCACTGCGCGCCGACGGGGTGATCGCCGGGTTTGGGGTACAGGGCTATGAACTGGCCGTCGAACGGCTGGCGTGGCTGATCGGCAAGGCTGCCTGAACACTGGTGGGCGGCAACACGGAGTGCCGACGGATGGCCCGTCGGAGCGCTCCTGTGCGCGCCCGGGCAAGCGGACCCCGTGGCCGCTGACCGGACACGCCGCGACCATCTCCCCAATCATGGATGCGGCTGGAAAACAACCGGCAGCCGCGAGACTTAAATTGGCGTTTAATTCCCTTAAGTAATCTTTGATTAAGGGTAATCAAAGATAAAGACAGGCGAACAGGAGAAACAACGGTGTTCCGCTTGTCCTTGTCAAGCCCCATCGTTGCGTGCGCCGGCAAAGTCCGGGTCGCCTTGTTGTGCTGCGCCGCGATGGTTGCAGGGTTGCTGGTATCCGGCTGTAGGATCGAGAGGGATGCGGTTTCCGGGGCCTTGACACCGGTGAACGCCAACTGCGCCCCGGCACCTGGGCTGGACGCAGGGCCGGAAGTAGGGTTGGACACCTGCGACGGTCAGACTGTTATTGGCATCACCGCAAACCTG
>JAPLOW010000114.1 GCA_026400555.1 Hyphomicrobiales bacterium | reverse complement strand
GTCTTCGCCGAGGATCAATCGCGCCTGCGCAAGGGCCACGGCGCAAGAAACATGGCCGTCGTGCGCCACTTCGCCATCAATCTCATCCGCCACGCCCCGGAACCAGAACGCCCCGCCCCCATGAAACCCCAGCGAAAGGCCGCCAAACCCAGAAAAACATCCCTCAAACTACGCCGAAAAATCGCAAGCTGGAGAAGCAGTTACCTCGAAACCGCACTCGCTGAACCCCAAAATTAACCCGGATTCGGAGCCCTGGGTCCGGGGCAGGGCGCATGAAGCGCGACGTATTGGAGCCCTAACGGGAGATGGTGAACTTCTGGAAGCCCTTGCCAGCCAGCATCGGCTTCTTCGAGGACAGGATCCGCGAATTGATGCCCTGCCAGCCGATTTCTCCAGACATGCGCCCATACTCGATCTTGGGGCAACGGTTCATCACGACCTTGACACCACGCGCCTCGGCACGCGCAGCGGCCTCGTCATTGCGAACAGCTAGCTGCATCCAGATCAGCTTCGGCAGCGGCTCAAGCGCCAGCGCCTCATCCGTGATCGGCCCGGCGGCCTCCGAATTGCGGAAGATTTCCACCATGTCGAGCGGCCCGGGGATGTCCTTCAGCGAGCCATAGACCGTTTGGCCCAGCAGCGTCTGGCCGGCGAGGCCCGGATTGACCGGGATGATCTCGTAGCCGCGTTCGAGCAGATACTTGATCACGATGAAGCTCGGACGGGACTCGTTGGAGGATGCCCCGACCAGCGCGATGCGCTTCACGGATTTCAAAATGTCGCGGATATACGCGTCGTCATAGGCATCGTGGTTCATGGTGGTGTCCGGCATTCCTTGATGCTACATATGTCCTGTCGGCGCCAGCGGCACAACCGCCGCGCCAATCGCGTCCAGTTCGCGTCGGTCATGGCTGACATATACAATCGGCACCCCGCCGTCCTGACACAGTCGGCGCAGGAAGGGCAGCATCTCGTCCTTGCGTCCTTCGTCCAGCGAGGCGAGGGGCTCGTCGAGCAACAGCAGTTGCGGCCCGGCGATCAGAGCCCGCCCGATCGCGACGCGCTGCTTCTCCCCCCCCGACAGGGTCAGCGGCCAGCGCTTCAGCAGATGACCGATGCCGAGCAGATCGATCATCGCGTCACGCTGGCTGTCGTCGAGCGGTGTCGGCGAAAAGCGGCGGCCATAGTTCAGGTTGCCGGCCACGGAGAAGTGTGGGAACAGGCGTCCTTCCTGGAAGACATAGCCGATGCGCCGGCGGTGGGCCGGCACAAAGACCTTTGTCGATATATCGGTCAGGGTGCGGTTGCCGAGGCGCACATGGCCGGCGTCGGGGCTGAGCAGGCCGGCGATCACCTGAAGCGTGGTTGTCTTGCCGACACCTGATGGTCCGTAGAGGCCGGCAACCGTTTCTTCGAGCGTAAACCTGACCTTGATCGGCTGTGCGCCGCGCCGGATCGTGATGTCGACATCCAGTTTCATGGCAGAGCGTGACCACGCTTCGTGTAGTCGCGCAGCAGTTGCGACGCCGCAATCGCGGCAAAGGCGATGATCACGGCGATCAGCGTCAGCCGCAGCGCCACGGCCTCGCCGCCGGGGATCTGGGTCTGCGCATAGATCGCGAGCGGCAAGGTTTCGGTTTCCCCCGGAATGCTGGCCACAAAGGTGATGGTCGCGCCAAACTCGCCCATTGCCTTGGCGAAGCCGATGATGGTGCGGACGAGCAGCGGGAAGGCCATCACGGCCGCGGCCAACGCCGCCCCGCTCCAGCGAAAGGCGAACACGAGCCCGCAGCAGCTTTCGAGCGTCTGGCCGACCGCGCCCTTGCGACCGAAGATCACCAGCAGCGCGTAGCCCGTCACGACCGGCGGCAATACCAGAGGCAGATGAACCAGGGCATCGACCAGCCATAGGCCGGGAAAGCGCTTGCGCGACAGCAGATAGGCGACCGCCACGCCAAATGGCAGGCTGGCCAGGGTCGCGACCAGCGCGACCTTCAGGCTCAACTGGATGATCGTCCATTCCGCTGCGGTCAGCGGCGCCAGCAGTCCGGACATTCAGGAGCCATTCTTGGGTCGCGGAAGGGGCTTGAAGCCATTGGACAGGAAGATCACCTGCGCCGACGGCTCCGACAGGGCGGCGACCAGATGTCCCGCGCTCGCATGACGGGATGTGACGATGACCGCGGCAGGATAGACAATCGGCGCATGAAGGTCGGCGCTGAATGTCGCGAGCAGCTGTGTGCGCGGCTCGGCATGCTGGTCACTGGCATAGACAATCCCGAGCGGAGCCTCGCCGCGGGCGACCAGTTGCAGCGCGAGGCGGACATTCTCGGCCCGCGCCAGCCGCGGCTCGAGCGCCGCCCAGGCTCCCAGCTTTTCGAGCGCCGCTTGCGCGTACTTGCCGGCAGGCACCGCGCGCGGATCGGCCACGGCAAGCCGTCCGCCCGGACCCAGCATGGCCAGCCAGTCGAGGCCTGGCACGATGGCGACAGCGTTTGGGGGGCTGGCCGGACCGATCAGCACCAGCGCGTTTCCAATGACATTGCGGCGTGTTCCCGGCTTCAGCAACTGCCGCTGCACCGCATAATCCATCCAGTCCTCGTCGGCCGAAACGAACACGTCCGCAGGCGCCCCGTTCTCGATCTGGCGGGCGAGCGCCGGGGTCGCGCCGTAGGAGATGATGACCTGCTGGCCGGTCTTGCGGGTAAAGTCGTCGGCAATAGCATCCAGCGCATTCTTGAGGCTGGCGGCTGCAAACACACGCAGCGGCTCCTTTGCCGCAGGACTGACTTGTCCGGCGAAAAGCGCAACAACAATCGCCAGCGCGGGCGCGAGGTGCCTGAAGACGGACAACATGGCAAGCCTGACAGGAAGCCGCTGGTTGGCGCGGCACAACACGAGCGGCTCCCGCCGGAGCTATGGAGCAGCCTGACGCCCAGCCAGCCTGCCTGCGAAAGGTGAAGCCTTTGGCAGGCGCCGTCAAGCGGGCACACAAGGACAGGTTGCCCTCGGGCCGTCGGGCCAGATGGATCACCCCTCCCAGCGGGGCTCGCGCTTCTCCATGAAGGCGCCGATGCCTTCTTCGGCGTCACGCGCCAGCATGTTCTCGGTCATCACGGCGCTGGCATGGCGATAGGCGTCGGCCAGGCTCATCTCGCGCTGCTCGTAGAAGGCGCGTTTGCCGATTGCGACCGTCGCGGGGGATTTCGAGGCGATCGTCCGCGCCATGGAGGTCGCCGCGGCCAGGGCCTGTCCTGCCGGCGCAAGGCGGTTGACGAGACCCATCCTGAGCGCCGTCTCGCCATCGATCATCTCGCCGAGCAGCAGCATCTCCATGGCATGCTTGCTGGACAGGTTGCGCGAGAGCGGCACCATCGGCGTCGAGCAGAACAGGCCGATATGGACGCCCGGCGTGCAGAACTGCGCCTTCGTTCCGGCCACCGCGAGGTCGCAGCTGGCAACGAGCTGGCACCCCGCCGCCGTGGCCACGCCCTCAACCGCCGCGATCACCGGCTGCGGCAGGCGCACGATGGCCTGCATCATGGTGGCGCAGCGGCCGAGAATGTCGGCGAAATAGGCGCGGCCGCGATCGGGGTCGCTGCGCCGGGCCGTCATTTCCTTCAGATCGTGCCCTGCCGAGAACACCGGACCTTCCGCCGTGATGATGACGGCCTTGATGGTCCGGTCACCGGCAAGATTGGACAGCTCCGCGGTCAGCGCCGCAAGCATGCCCTCCGATAGCGGGTTGCGTTGCGCCGCCCGGTTGAGTGTGAGTGTCACGATGCCGTTTGAGTCAGCGCGCAGGACAAAGGGCAGGGTGGGCTGGACAGTCATGGTTCGGGTATCCGCATTCGACGCAAGTATAGCGGCTTATCCCGACCGCGTCATGGCCGGGCTTGACCGGAGCGTCGCCCTTGCGAGAGATGCCTGCATCACTCCATTCCTCGAAACTGGCTGTGCGCCGATGACCAAGATGACCGCTGCAGAGGTCGACGCTTTCCTGGAGCGCGAATTCCCGCAAATCCACCATGGCGGCAAGACGTACCATGTTGAGGCGGTGGGCCCGCTCAGCGCCCGGATGCGCTGCGACTACCACGAGAAACTGATCCGTCCCGGCGGCACCATCTCCGGCCCCACGATGATGGCGTTGGCGGATCTGGCCCTTTATGTGGCCATCCTGGCCCAGATCGGCCCCGTCGGCCTAGCCGTCACGACAAACCTGTCCTTCAACTTCCTGCGCAAGCCCGGCCAGACCGTGCCGGCTCATCAAACTCGGCAGGCGCCTCGCCGTGGGCGAGGTGGCGATCTATTCGCAGGGCGGCCCGGACATGGTGTGCCACGCGACCGGGACCTATTCGATTCCAGATCGATAGGCGGTTATTGCGAGCGCAGCGACGCAATCCAGCTTCCCCGCAGCCCAAATCCTCATCCTGAGCCTGTCTATGGATGAACTCCAGTTCGTGCCGATCTGGATACTCCTGCTTCGACAGGCTCAGGATGAGGATCGTGGGAACGACAGACTCTGTTGGCTGGCCGGACAAGCACCAGGCCCGGGATGTGGTAAAATAATACCATTTCCGTAAAAGTCACTAATAACAGGGAATTACATGGCCTTGATCGACTTCTATCGCCATTGACATCGCACCCGCCTTCCCCCATGAGCCGCTCACACCGCCGCCCTGGTCCGAAAAAGCCATGGCGGTATTTGATTCAAACGTCCTCCAACGGGTAGGGGTCTGTCATGGCAGCGCTCACCACGGCGACACGCTCGCTGAAGCCCGCCGAAGTCGAGAAGAAGTGGGTTGTGATCGACGGTTCCGGCCTTGTGGTCGGTCGTCTGGCCTCGCTGGTCGCCATGCGCCTGCGCGGTAAGACCAAGGCCTCGTTCACCCCCCACGTCGATTGCGGCGATAACGTCATCGTCATAAACGCCGAGAAGGTGCTGCTGACCGGCCGCAAGAAGGACCAGAAGGTGTACTATCACCACACGGGCTTCATTGGCGGCATCAAGGAACGCTCGGCCAAGTTCATCCTCGAAGGCCGCTTCCCGGAGCGCATCGTCGAGAAGGCCGTTCAGCGCATGCTGCCGCGCGGCCCGCTCGGTCGCGCCCAGTTTGGCAACCTGCGCGTCTACAAGGGGTCCGAGCATCCGCACGCCGCCCAGCAGCCTGAGGCTGTCGACGTGGCTGTTCTCAACCGCAAGAATGCGAGGGCTTGAGCATGGCCGAAATTCTCCAGTCCCTCGATCAGCTGAAGGGTTCAGCCGCCGCTGCTCCTGAAGCGCCGAAGCATGTCCAGAAGCTCGACAAGCAGGGCCGTGCCTATGCGACCGGCAAGCGCAAGAATGCCGTCGCCCGCGTCTGGATCAAGCCCGGCAAGGGCAAGATCATGATTAATGGCCGCGATCTCCCAGTCTACTTCGCGCGCCCCGTTCTGCGCCTGATCCTCAACCAGGCCCTGCAGATCGCGAACCGCGAAGAGCAGTATGACGTTACCGTTTCGGTCAAGGGCGGCGGTCTCTCAGGTCAGGCCGGTGCGGTGCGCCACGGCCTGTCCAAGGCGCTGACCTACTATGAGCCCGAGCTTCGCGGCGCTCTCAAGAAGGCGGGCTTCCTGACCCGCGACAGCCGCGTTGTCGAGCGCAAGAAGTACGGCCGCGCCAAGGCCCGCCGCAGCTTCCAGTTCTCGAAGCGCTGAGCGTCCTGTCTTTCTATCATTCAAGGGGCGGCCTTCGGGCCGCCCTTTTTGTTTGGGCGACAACGGCGGCTACGGGAGCTGCTCTGGCATCCGGATGAATACTGTTGGGGCTTTTTGACGTGTCAATCCGGGGGGCTTCCGGCGCATACTGACACCCTGATCGTTCGGGGGAGTGATCGGAATGCGCGGAATGACCCGTCGTGGCATGATCCACCTTGGGCTCGGATGTGCGCTGGCCGGTGGCGTCCTCGCCGCCGGCCATGCCGTCCGCGCGCAGACACCAAGCCAGCTCGAGCGGCAGCGCGAACGTCTGCTGGTTTCGCTTGTGGCGCTGCGGAACGGCGCCATGGTCGCCGATGATTCAGCGACCTACACGCCATTCCATCAACACAGGGAACAGGCCCTCAGCCTCGAGATCGGCGCGCCGGATGCGCCGATGGCCTTGCTCGCCACTGTCTGGGACCGCGATGCGGGCGGTGTGCTCGTCACCATCAGTGCCATCGACCGATACGGCGTCGGCACCGATCTGCGCGAATTCACCATGTATCCCTTTGTCGACAAGGCCGCCGTGCGGGTCGAGCCCCTCACTCTGCCGCTGATGCACATGGTGGACAGCCGCAACGAGCAGTTTCCCGAATTCGACCGGCTTGAACTGCATCTGACCATGACGCGCGTTGTGCGCCAGCGCTGATGAGCCCTTTCCTTTTGCGGCTCCCGCACACACATGTGGGGCGGTGCGACAGCGTGCATCGGGGGAGAGGTTCACAGACAGATGGGTCGCATCATTCTTGCCGTGGCGGCGGTGGCCATGATCGCCCTACCCTCGATCCTGATCTGCCTGAAATGGCGGATGGCGACGCCGCTGCGCCTGCTTCTCGCAGGCCTCGCCTTCACGGCCCCGCTGATCCTGATCTGGGCCATCCATCTTGTACCGGCTTTCAACGGCGAGGCGCCGACAAACCCGTCCTTCTGGCGCGGGATCGGCATCCTGTTGTCGACTGCGACCCTGATCATTCCATGGCTGATCTACACAGCCGTCCGCGACAGGACGGATGCCTGAGGCGCGTCGCCGCCCGGAATCTTGACAGGCGGACCGTTTGCCCGCATCATCTTTGCATGACGACGCTTGTGCTCCGACGCTGCGCATCTAGCTCGCCCGCACGGGTGCGATGACGCTTGGCCACAGGCGCATGATGCACGCCGCGTGGTCAGCGCGGCTTTTTTTATACCCCCGCACCACCACTGCACAGGCGCGATCCGGAGGGATCGGCCAGCCCAGATCGGGATCACGACCATGACCAAGCCAGCACGGATTTTCATCGATGGCGAAGCCGGAACCACAGGTCTTGGCATCCGCGACCGTCTGGCCGGCCTGCCCGGGGTCGAGATGGTCAGCATCGCCGCGGACAAGCGCAAGGACCCTGGCGCCAAGCGCGAGCTAATGGCCTCGGTCGATCTGGTCGTGCTGTGCCTGCCGGACGATGCGGCCAAAGACACCGTGGCGCTGGCTGACAGTCTTCCCGGGGGCGGCCCTAAGATCGTCGACGCGTCGACCGCCCATCGCATCGCGCCGGGCTGGACCTACGGGTTTCCCGAACTGTCTTCGGAGCAGGGGCGGGCGATCGCGGCCTCTCGGCGCGTCGCCAATCCGGGCTGCTATCCCACCGGCGGCATTGCGCTGATCCGCCCGCTGGTCGAGACCGGCCTGATGGCGATCAACCATCCGGTGACGGTCAACGCTGTGTCCGGGTACTCCGGCGGCGGCAAATCGATGATCGAAGCCTATGAGGCCGGCACGGCGCCGCATTTCCAGCTCTATGGGCTCGGACTTGAGCACAAGCACCTGCCGGAGCTTCAGCTTTATGCAGGCCTGACGCGCCGGCCGATCTTTGTGCCCTCGGTGGGCAACTTCCGGCAGGGGATGCTGGTCAGCGTTCCGCTTCACCTCGACATGCTGGCCGGCAAGCCGGGCGTGGCCGAACTGCAGGCCGCGCTGCAGCGCGCCTATGCCGGCAGCGCCTGGGTCAAGGTCGCAACTGCGGAAGAGGCCACAGCGCTGGGCGGCAAGCTCGAGCCGCAGGCCCTGAACGATACCAACAAGTTGGAGCTTTTCGTGTTTGGCAACGAGGCGCGCAGGCAGGCCGTGCTGGTGGCGCGGCTCGACAATCTCGGCAAGGGCGCGTCCGGCGCCGCCGTTCAGAACATCAAGCTGATGCTGGGACTGTGAGCACCGCCATGACCGCACGTGACGAGGACATCGCAGCCATTGCCGCTGCGACCCAGACCTATCTCGACGGGCTCCATGAGGGCGACGCCGACAAGCTCGCCAGCGTTTTCCTGCCGACCTCGGCCCTGACCCAGAGCCTTGAAGGCGAGGTGAAGGTCACGCCCCGCGATGCGTGGCTGGACGCGGTGCGGACACGGCCCGCACCAAAGGCAGCCGGATTGCCCCGCCACGACCAGATCCTGACCATCGACCTGATCAGCGGCAATCTTGCCCATGTGAAGGTCAATTGCGCAATCCCGCCGCGCTTCTTCACTGACATCCTGTCTTTCGTGAAGATCGGTGGCGCGTGGAAGATCGCCCAGAAGGTCTTCACGACAGACGTGCGGGGCTGATCGACCATCAGCGTCATGATCGGGCCTGTCGCGGTCATCGCGGTCCCAGGGGTGATCTTTCGGCCCGCTCGAAGACATTCTTCCCGGCACGAGCCCGGGAATCATGTTGTTAGTTCAGCGCAAAACGCATCACCCTGGATAGGCGACGAACTTCTGCTTCTGCGCTCCGAGCCCTTCGATGCCGAGGCTGACGATCTCACCGCCGTGCAGATAGCGCGGCGGCTTCATCCCCATGCCGACGCCGGGAGGCGTGCCGGTTGTGATGACGTCGCCCGGCATCAGCTTCATGAAGCGGCTCGTATAGGAGACGATGGTCTTCACGTCGAAGATCATGGTCTTGGTTGATCCGTTCTGCACACGCTTGCCGTCGATATCGAGCCACATGTGCAGGTTCTGAACGGTCGGGACCTCATCGGCCGTGACGAGCCAGGGGCCAAGTGGGCCAAAGGTCGGGCAGCCCTTGCCCTTGGTCCAAGTGCCGCCGCGCTCGATCTGGAACTCGCGCTCCGACACGTCGTTGCAGACCGCGTAACCGGCGACGGCCGCGAGCGCGTCCTTCTCATCGATGTAGGAGCCGCCGGCGCCGATGATGATCGCCAGTTCGACCTCCCAGTCGGTCTTCTTCGAATCGCGCGGAATGATCACATTGTCGTTCGGCCCGCTGATGCAGCTCGGAGCCTTGTTGAAGATGATCGGTTCGGCGGGAATTGCCGCTCCCGTCTCGGCGGCATGATCAGCATAGTTCAGGCCGATAGCGATGAAGTTTCCGGGCTGCGGCACGCAGGAGCCGACGCGCGTCCGGGCCGAGACCTTGGGCAGTTTGGCGGGATTGATTCTGGCCAGCTTCGCCAGCCCCTTTGGCGTAAGCGTTGTGCCTGAAATGTCGTCGACGACGCCAGAAAGGTCGCGGATCACGCCGTCCGCGTCCATCATCCCGGGCTTTTCCTTGCCTGCCGCACCAAACCGAAGCAATTTCATGGGGTCCTCCCAGACCTGTTGTTCAGCACATCAGGGCAAAATTAGGCGCGCACTGCAAGTGTTTGCAGCGTGCCGGGCAACCGCCATGCATCTCCGGCACGGCAAATGTTGCGATTTTGCAACGATAGCGCTTAAACGTGCAGGGCATGATCACGTCGACAGCCGTCTCCCGCCGCTGACTGCCGCTGCGAAAGGCCCAAAAACAGGCCGCATTGGCGTGGAAACTCTGATCTTTCAGGAAGGTTCCGCTTCTTTCGATCGATTTTGAAGTATTTCACCAGCTTTTCAGTCGGCTGTTGTCCGGAGCGTCGGACATCCAAGCCCCTTGTGAAGTGTCATCCGACTTGTCAGAAACATGGCACGAACATGGCGCGTCGCTGCGCCTGAACAAGATCAAGGTGGGACACGATGACTGTTTCTTTCCGCTCCGTGCTGCGTCTGACCGCTTCGGCCGCCGCACTCGTGCTGGCTGCCTCGGCAGCCCAGGCGAGCTCGTTCGCCATTCGCTCCGGCCAGTCGGCCGAGGGCCTCGGCATGGCTTATGCCGGCGCGGCATCCGGCGGCATCGGCATGGGCGCCATGGCGTGGAACCCGGCGGCGATCACCATGTTCGCGGGCCGCCAGAGCCAGTGGAACGCGACCTATCTCAGCGCAACGGCAAAGTATAACAACATCGTCGGCCCGACCGCCGCCCTCGGACCGTCCGACAATCTGGGGATCAACGGCGCTTTCATTCCGGCCTCCTACAACGTCTGGCAGCTGACTGACCGCTTCTTCGTCGGCCTCACCAACACGGCGCCCTTTGGACTGCGTTCGAAGCCCGGCGGCTCGGACGGCACCTGGGCCGGCCAGACCTATGGCCGTTCGGCGACCATCCGCACGGTGAACATCGCGCCGACGGTTGGCTATGCTGTCAACGATTGGCTCTCCATCGGTGCTGCGCTGCAGATCCAGTACGGCCAGGTTGATCTCAAGCAGGCAACAGCTGCCGCTCCCGGCGCTGCGGGCGTCCAGATCCGCGGCGATTCCTACGATCTCGGCTACCGCTTCGGCGTGACCCTGACCCCGTTCAAGGGCACGAACATCGGCATTGCCTACCGCTCCGGCATCGACCAGACGGTCACCGGCCGTCTCGTTCGCTATGACCTCGGCGGGCTGACCTTCCCGGTCAAGGCCAATCTGAAGCTGCCCGGCTCGGTTGTCTTCGGCCTCTCGCAGGTCATCAACGATCAGTGGCAGGCCCATATCGGCGTCGAATGGACCAACTGGGCGCGC
>JAPLOW010000050.1 GCA_026400555.1 Hyphomicrobiales bacterium | reverse complement strand
TCGCTGGCGCTCGATTCGAAGTGAATGCCCAGTTCCGCCATGATGTCCTCGGCGTCCGCGAGCACATCCATCAGGTGGGAGATCGGCGCACCCTGATAGCCGCCGACATAGGAGACGCCGCTTTCCAGCAGGGCCTTGGTGATTGCCAGAATGCCCTCGCCACGGAATTCATCGCCGGCGCCGAGCTTGAGCGACTGCACCTCTTCCTTGAAGGACCGTTCGGCCATCCTGGCCTCCCTGGCTGCTGTGGTTCAGTTCAGGCGGTTCAGTCGTCGCTTCCGGATACGAGAGCCAGCACCCTGAGCGGGCTGCCCGATCCGCCGGCGATCTTGAGCGGCGCCGCAATCAGGACGGCGCCCGTCGCCGGCAGCTGGTCGAGGTTGCACAGGCTCGCCAGCCCGAACTTGTTGGCGCCGTGCATGAGCGCATGCGCCGGAAAGGCGGGCTCGAACGAGAAGGCCTGGCCGGCATCTGTCCCGACCGCTTCCACGCCCCAGCCATTGACATCGCGTTCCTCGACGAGGAAGCGGACGGCATCGGCATTCGGGCCTGGCACATGCGGGCCATCTTCCTTCATGTTGAGGAACAGGGCCGGGTCCGTGCGCTTGGACCAATCGGAGCGCATCAGGACCCATGCTCCCTTCGGGATTTTGCCATGCTCCTTTTCCCAGGCGAGGATGCGCTTGGGCGTGAGCAGGAACTTCTCGTCCCTCGCACAGTCCTTCGACACGTCGATCACGCAGGCAGGCGCGATGAACCGCTGCGGATCGATGGTGTCGGTGGCCCCGTCCTCGAGATCCTTGCCGGTGACCCAGTGCACCGGCGCGTCGAAATGGGTTCCGGTATGTTCCCCGCAGGCGAAGTTGTTCCAGTACCAGGCCGGCCCCTTGTCATCATAGCGCGAGATCAGGCTGCTCTCGAAAGGCTTGGTCGGCGCAAAGGGCGGCGGCAGCTGGATCACGGGCGTGGAGGGCTGCAGCCGCTGGGTCAGGTCGATCACCTTGATCCTGTGCTTGACGATTGCCTTCGCCAGCTTTGCAAGCGTGTCCTTGGCCATGATGTCCTCCGTCTTTGCGTTGCCGGCCGTGTTCAGAAAACGCGGCCTGGATTGAGAATGCCTGCAGGATCGAGCGCCGCCTTGATCGTCCGCATCAGCTCCAGTTCAGGAGCGCTGCGGGTCAGCGGCAGATAGAATTTCTTGGCACGCCCGATGCCATGCTCAGCGGAAACCGAGCCATTGAAGCGCGCCACGTGGTGATAGACAAGCTCTTCGACTGCGGACTTCGTCGCGGCGTCCATCCCCGGACGCGATGCGATCAGGTGCAGGTTTGAATCGGCCAGATGTCCGAAGAAAACATGCACCATGTCGGGCCAGCGGGCAGAAATGTCCGCCTTGATGGTGGTGACGGCCTGATCGATCTTGCCGATCGGGAAGGAGATGTCGAAGTTCCCCCCGGGCGGCAGGATCCGGGCGTATTCATAAGGGCTTTCGCGGTAGGACCAGAAGCGGGCCCGGTCCTGTCCGGATTGCGCGACGATCGCATCGGACGCGATGCCGGCGTCGATCTGGTCTGCCAGGAAGCTCTCGAATGCATCCTGTCCGGCCGCCGTCCCGTCAGTCGGCGTCTCGAGCAGGACCAGGAGGGAATGTGCCGTCTCGAAAGGCTTTGGCAGTCCGAAGCGCTCGACGGCAACCTGAATGAAGTCGGCCCACATGGCCTCGAACACCAGAAGGCCGCCGGGCAGGTCGCGGCCGGCGGCGCGCAACAGCCTGATCGCACCGTCCACCGACGCCACGGCGACGATGGCCGAGGCGATCGCGGCAGGTTTGGGGTGCAGGCCGATGACGACGCGGGTGACCACGCCAAGCGTGCCCTCCGAACCGATGAAGAGTTGGGTCCAGTCATAGCCCGCATTGTTCTTCAGCATCTTGTTGAGCGACCGGACGATCTGGCCATTCGGCAGCACGACCTCGAGGCCCAGCACATTGCGGCGCGTCATGCCATAGCGGATGACCTGGTTGCCGCCGGCATTGGTGGCGACATTGCCGCCGATGGTGCATGAGCCGCGCGCGCCAAGGTCGATGCCGCACTGCAAGCCCGCCTCCTCGGCCGCGTTCTGGATCAGCAGAAGGGGCGTGCCGGCCAAGGCGGTCAAGGTGCCGGCATCAGCGTCGATCTCCTCAATGCCGCTCATGCGCTCCAGCGAGAGGGCGATTTCGCCCTGGCCGGGATGGGCACCACCGGCGAGGCCCGTCATGCCGCCCTGCGGGGCAACAGGCTGGCCATGGGCATGGCAGATGCGGAGCGCGGCGGACACCTGTTCGGTGTTGCGCGGCAGCACAAGCGCCAATGGCCTTGTGGCCGCAACCTTGGTGGCGTCCTGCTGGTTGCGGTCGGGAATCGCCGCGCCGATCTTGACGGCATCCGCGCCGAGTTCGGCGAGCAGCGCTGCGACCACACCGTCCGCGAGCTTGTCGGTCATGATTGCATCTCCTGCGGCTGCGCCTCGAAGTGGCAGTGCTCCGCTCCCATCGCGGCGCACCCGACTTCACGGGCCTGGCACGGCGCATCGAACACCAGCGTCGCCACGGCGCGCACCATGCCGGTGATCGCCGCGCAGACCGGTGTCGCGGATGCGCCATAGCCTGCCGCAAAGGGACTGTTGCGGACGTTTAGGGCCAGCATGGTTCCCTGTCGTGTGAACTCCCACCGGCCCCAGCCCAGCTGCGGCGCGGACTGGGCAATGACGGTCAGCAGGGCATCCCCGGTTCCGCCCATGGCGCGATAGGCCCGCGCCGAATCCGATCCCTGCTCGAAGATCGAATCCTCAAGGGCGGCCAGTGCCAGCGCTCGCGGAGCAGGGTCCAGCCGCCGGAAGATGCCCATCAGGGCCTCGGGCCGGATCAGCATGTAGCGGCGTGTCTGGTCGAACCAGGCGCCGGCCGCCTCGTCCAGTTCCAGCCGGTCGCGAAAGCCCTGCGACACCGGTCAGCTCCCGATCCGCGTGCGCGCGGCCGAGGGCGCGATCTCGACGCTCGGGGACGGCGCGGCCGCGAAGCCTGTGCTGGCCTGGTTGAAGCCGCGGGCGACCACATCCATGTCGCTGCCGGTCACCACCATGCGGTAGCCCTGCGCGCGGCGCATCTTCGCCATGTCGAGGTTTGGCGTGAACACGCCGCACGGCGTCCAGGCCGCGTTGCAGGCCTGATGAACCTGGGCGCAGGCCACCGAATGGTCATGATGCATGGCCGGAAAGGTGCCGATCGACAAAGCGAGGTCGCCGGTGCCGATGAACACCATGTCGACACCGTCCACCGCCGCGATTTCGGCGGCGTTGGCGACCCCTTTCGCGGTCTCGATCATCACCATGACGACGATCTTGTCCGAGCCGGCGACATAGCCGGCGAAATCCGCCAGCGGCCTCAGCCCGCCGCCAGAGCGCTCGCCATGGGGCGGGTACTTGGCGAAGGCCACGGCCTTCCTGGCCTGCTTGGCACTCTCGACCAGGGGCACGATCACGCCTTCGGCGCCGGCGTCGAGCGCTGTCCCGATGGCGAAGGCCGTGTTCTCGGCTGTGCGGACCAGAACCGGAATCTCGGGAGGCACCAGACCGATCGCCGCTTCAAGCTCGCGGCGATCCCACAACCCGTGTTGCAGGTCCAGCACGATCGCGTCCGGGCGGGATCGCGCCACGATCTCGACCATGGCGACCGATCCCATGGCGAGCCAGGCCACGCCGAGGCAGCGGCCCGAGGCGATTGCGTAACGCAGATTGGCCCTGTGCGGATCGAACATACGCTAGCCCACCGCCCTGTAATGGCCGTCATGATAGATCAAGGCCTGCTGTTGCGGATCGGCGAGATGCACGTCGGCGACCTCACCGATGACGATGTGATGTGTGGCCCAGTCGCTGACCTGCGCCACCGTGCATTCGAACGAGACGTTGGCCCCCGACAGCAGCAAGGCCTCGCTGCTCGCACGCACCCAGCCCCCGAAAGCAAAGCGGGCAACGCCCTTGGCCACGCGCTGGCCTCCAAAGGCCTGTGCCACGTCCTGCTGGCCGGCTGCCAGGACATTGACCGAAAAGCGCGCGCCTTCGGTCAACGCCGCCGCGATCGACGCCGAGCGGTTTACGCAGACCAGCAGCGACGGCGGGTCGGCCGACAGCGAGGTCACGGCGGTCGCGGTCAGGCCCAGCGGCACCCCGTCCGGGCCATCGGTGACGACAACGCAGACGGCGCCTGCGAGGGCGCGCATGCCCTGCTTGAAGGCCACCGTGGAGGCGGGCCGCCGCGCGGCGGGGGGCGAGGCCGTCATGTCAGCCTCAATCCAGCCTGCTTCATCAGCGGCAGGACCCGGTCGCAGAAGAAGGGCAGTTCATAGGTGTAGTTGACGAAGGTCAGAGCCGCGCCGGCATAGCCCTGCGCCGAGATCGCCGCCATGGTCTCGACGATCTTCTCGGGCGTTCCGACCAGCGGGAAGGTCCCGGCCCCGCCGGCGAAGCGCTTGCGATAGCTGTCGAAGACACGCTTGTCGTGCGAGTTGGCGAACTCCTTCTTCGATGCCATGTGATAGTCGACCGCGGCGTGGTCCGCATCCGTCACCGCATATGTGTGGTAATAATCCTCGGCCTCGGCCTGCGTTTCGCGGCAGACCACGTGGCAGACCGTGTAGATGCCGACTTCGCGGCCCACCTTGGCCGAGCGCTCCTTGATGTCGGCCACATGCTTGTGGCCATCCTCGAGTTCGCTGAAGGTCGAGAACAGGAAGTCGCAGTTCTGCGCCGCGAAGTCGCGTCCGGGCGGGCCGAAGGCGGCATTCATGGTCACCGGGCGCGGCGCCTGCACGCTGGCGGGACGGCTGACCACGCCCTTCAGGTTGTAGTAGACGCCCTCGAAGTCGAAGGGCTGGCGCGTGCCGTAGCAGCGGTCGACGATGTCGATCCATTCACGGGCCTGACCATAGGCATCGTCGCCGAGCTTGACCCCGAACATGGCGAACTCGTCGGGATTCCAGCCGCAGACGATGTTCAGGCCGGCCCGCCCGCCCGAGATATGGTCGACTGTAGCCAGCGCTTTCGCGGCGTAGAGCGGGTGAACGAGCGGTACGTGGACCGTCATGAACAGGCCGATATTGCGGGTCGCGCTGGCCAGCCCCGCAGCCCAGGTGAAGGTCTCGAAGGAGTGCTCGCGCACACGGTTCTTGCCGCCGAAGCCGCGCCAGCGGGCAATGGGCAGAAGAAACTCAAGACCCGCGCGGTCCGCGATCCCGGCGGCGTTGAGATTGTCATCCCAGCTCGCGCGCCAGCGTTCCGGAACGTCCGTGATTGCAAGCCCGCCATCGGCATTGGCGGAGAACACGCCCAGCTTGAAGCGGTTGGGGCCCTTGAGCGGATGGGTTTTGCCGGAGATCATGATCTGCCTGCCAATCCGGCCTGCCGCGATCCCGTCAGACCCTGGTGCGCGCCCGTCGCCAACTGAATGTCCTGTGACCGCACAGCGAAGAAAGCCCGCTCCGCAGCCCTCAGGAAGTTTGTCATGCTGGTGGCCGCCGCCACTGCATCACGCTGGCGAAACGCCGTATGGAGGGCCTCAAGACCCTGGCCGACCACGCCGCGCGTGGCGTGGTCGGCCAGGGTGCTGAGGCGCACGGTCTGCACATGGTCGACGAAGCGGGCGATCGTGTTGGCCAGCCGCTCGTTCCGGACCGCCGAAAGCCAGGCTGTCCGGAAATTGATGTTGGCGAGGATCAGCCGTTCCACGTCATCATTCGCAACGGCCTTGCGCGCCTGCTCAATGGCTGCGGTCAGCAAGGCCTCATCGGTGGCCGTCATGTCCCGCGCCGCATTGGCCGCGGCGAGCGGCTCCAGCTGGTGCCGGATCTCGAAAATGTCCCTGATGTCGGCGAGGCTGAGCTTTGGCGTCACGAAGCCGCGCGTGGTGCCGACAAGGTATCCCTCATTCGCCAGCCGGAGCAGGGCCTCGCGCGCGGGCATCCGCGAGGTGCCATAGGCGGCGGCGACCTCAAGATCGACCAGACGCTGGTCATGGCCGATGGCGCAACGCTGCAGCCGGCCCCTCAGGTCAAGATAGATCCGCTCGCTCAGATTGTCGCGCCGCGGCAGGCGACGCACCTCGGCAGTCGCGTCGATCCGCTCCCCGGAGCTGTCATTCGTCGGCATACTGAATACGGTATGCAGCAATCAACCGCCCGTCAACCTGCAGGACGGGAGGGTCCTGCCCCGGCCTGATCAATGCCCCGGAACAAGCGCCCCGCGCCCCGATTCGTCCACCGGAGCGCGGAACCCGCCATCATCTGGGTCGCCACATCAGGGGCAGGCGTCTGCCGGGTGCTGATCGAACAGGTTCCACTGCAGGTTGTTGATCTCGATGACGAAGCCGGGAAGCTGCGCGTCACGCGCCGCATTGAAACAGGTCCCGTCGCCGGTCACGCCGGTGAAACGGATGCCCTTCATCGCCTCGCGGACAGCAGTCCGTTCCTCGGCGCGCTTGGCCGGGTCGCCGGTGACGCCCGCCTTCTCCATCGCCTGCTTGAGCAGGAAGACGATGTCATAGGCCTGTGCGTCGGTGTGGTGCGGCACCTTCTTGGTGGCGAGGCCGCGCCTGGCGTTCTCCTCGGCAAAGCGTTTGGTGAAGCTGCGGGTGGCGTCGTTGCGCTCGGCCCAGAACCCGGCGACGATCAGCAGCCCGTCGGCATCGCGGCCGAACAGGTCCAGCGCATTCGGGTCGGCGAAAATCTGCGAACCGATCACCCGGCCGGTAAAGCCCTGGCGGCGCAGTTCCTTGATGACCTTGCCGGCGCTGTCAGGCGTGGCGGCCAGCGCGACGACATCCGGCTTGCGCTCGATGATCTGGGCGATCTGCGGCGCCACGTCGAAGCTGCGGTATTGGAACGCGACCGGCTCGCCGAAGGTGATCCCGGAAGCCCTGAAGATGGCCGGGTAAAACTGCGTGCCCGAGATGTTCGAAACCCGTTCGTCCGAGAGATACATGATCTCGGCCTTGTCGGTCTTGATGTTCTTGGCGCGCAGGGTGGCGATCAGCCGGCCAAATTGCTTGCCCTCGTCGGCCGTGAGGCGCCAGGCATAGGAGAAATTACCCGTCAGTCCCGGTTGCGAGGCTGCATTGGGCATCTGGATGATGCCAAGGCGCTCACCGACCGGGAAGGCGACGGCGGCCTCGCCCGAGGAGAAGGGCCCGATGATGGCCAGCGCACCGTCATCCTGCGCCAGTTTCTGGGTCGCCGTGGCGGCCTGGCGTGGATCCGAGCCGGTGTCGAACTTGATCAGCTTGATCTTCCGGCCGTTGATCCCGCCCTTGGCATTGATCTCCTCGACCGCGAGATCAACCGACGTCTCGGTGGCTTCGCCAACCGTTTTGAGCGGGCCGGATTTGACCATGCTGAGCCCCAGAACGATCTCCTGCGCGCTGGCCGCGAGCGTGGTCGCGCCGAGCATGGCCAATGCCAGGGCCCCGGTCCTGAAGCGGTTCTGTGTCATGCGCATCCGTATCTCCCGTTGTGGTTGTTATCCCGTGACAATCCGGTGGGTCAGCCCGCGTGCGGCGCGGCGTGGCCGAAATAGGCTGCAGCAAGACGGTCATTGCTGGCAAGGGCCTCCGAGGGGCCTTCGAGAACGACCTTGCCGAGTTCCATCACGAGGCCCCGCGAGGCGATCTTGAGCGCCATCTGCGTGTTCTGTTCGACCAGCAGGATGGCCAGCCCGTCGGCCCGCAGGTTGCGCAGCAGGTCGAAGAGGCGTTCCACCAGCAAGGGCGATAGCCCCAGCGAGGGCTCGTCGAGCATCATCAGACGCGGCCGCGCCAGAAGCGCCCGGCTGATCGCCAGCATCTGCTGTTCGCCGCCGGAGAGGACCGAGGCCGGCATGTCGCGCCTTGCGGCCAGGTTGGGAAAGCGGTCATAGACGCCCTCGACATCGCGCCGGACGTCGGAGTCTGAACGACAATAGGCTCCCATCAGCAGGTTCTCGTGCACCGTCAGGCTGATCACGATCTGCCGGCCCTCCGGAACAAGTGCCAGCCGCTGCCGCAGCCGCTCCGGTGGCGACATGCGCGTGATGTCCACGCCGCCGAAGCGGATTCGCCCTGCTGATGCCGGCACGAGGCCCTGCAGCGCCCTGAGCAGGGAGGTCTTCCCGGCGCCATTGGCCCCGAGGACGGTCACGAGTTCATCATCCGCGACCTGGAGCGACAGGGCCTTGACGGCATGCGTCCGACCATAGCGGACATCGAGCCCCTCGACCTCAAGCAGCACGGTCGCCTCCATCGCCGGCAACCCGGCGGCTTCCGAGATAGGCTTCCCGAACCGCAGCATCGTCCTGCACCGAGCGGGTCGCACCATTGTAGATCAGCTTGCCGAAGTTGAGCACAACGGTCCGCTCGCACAGGTCGTGGACGAAGGACATGTCGTGCTCAACCACGAGCAGGGTGACCCCAGCGGCGGCCACATCTTTCAGGAAGGCCGACAATTCGGCGGTTTCGCGCGGGTTGAGGCCCGCTGCCGGCTCGTCGAGCATCAGCAGGCGGGGCCTGCTCATCAGCGCCCGCACGACCTCGATCTTCTTGCGCACCCCATAGGGCAGGCTCGAGACCTCCGCGTCCGGGTGGACGTGGATCCCGGCGGCCTCAAGGCGCTCGATGGCCATCTGGCGCCAGCGGCCGGCACGCTGCCACAGGATCGGCGTCATCAGGTCGCCGAGCCCGCTGGCCTGCGCATGCTGGCCGAGCATGACGTTCTCGATGACCGAAAGATGTGGCATCAGCCGGATGTTCTGGAAGGAGCGCGACAGGCCCGCGCCGATCCGCTGGCGCGACGGCAACCCGTCGATCTGGCGACCCTCGAGCCAGATGCTGCCACCATTGAGCGGGTAGACGCCCGACATCAGGTTGAACAAGGTGGTCTTGCCCGCACCGTTCGGCCCAATCAGCGCCATGCGCGAACCTTGCGGGACATCGAAGCTGACCTGGTCGGCCACGGTCAGACCGCCGAAGCGCTTGGTCACCTGCTTCAGCGACAGGATCGGTTCAGCCGGCATCGGCCACCCGCTTCGCGCCATTCGATGATGCCGGCCACCAGTTGCGCGGCGAAAGCCGGGCGACCAGGGCCCGCGTCACGATGCCCTGCGGCCTCAGCACCATCATCAGCACGATGACGACGCCGAAGACCACATAGCGCCACGAGCCGCCGACACGCATCACCTCCGGCAGCAGCGTGAAGAACAGGCTTCCGACCAGCGGTCCCCAGGCGGTCTGGGTGCCGCCGATCAGGACGAAGAGCAGGACGTAGATCGACAGCAGCGAGTTGAAATACTGCGCTTCGACAAAGCTGAAGTGATGGGCGTACAGCGCGCCCGAAAGCCCGGCAAGCGCGCCGCCGAGCGTGAACATGGCGACCTGAACGGCGCGGACATTCACGCCCATGATGGTCGACACGAGTTCGTCGTCATGGATGCTGCGGATGGCGAGCCCAAGCCGGCTCGCCATCAGGAAGAAGACCAGGACTGTGGTCAGCACGGCGCAGATGATCAGCGCGCCGACACCGACATAGTCCGCCACGACCATGCCGATGGCGCCGCCGAATGTGGGCGAACGCAGCAGGAATCCCGAAACGAACTGACCGAATGCGAAGGTCGCGAGCACCATGTAGACGCCCCGCGTCCTGAGCACGGGAAATGAGATCAAGAAGCCCACCAGGGCCGAGGCGAGAATGGCGAGCGGGATGGTGACGCTGGCCGGCATGTGGGCGCTGCTCGACAGCCAGGCGGCGGCATAGGCGCCAATGGCCTGGAATCCGGCGCCGCCAAGGTTCAGCTGCCCCGCCGCCGCGGTGACGAAGATCGCGTAGGCGAAGATCAGGTTGATGCACAGGATGGCGACAATGCCGCTTGCGTAACCACTCATGGCAGGGACCTCGACGGGCGCGCCATCACAGCTTCGCCTTGCCGATGGCAGAGGCGCCGAACAGGCCCTGCGGCCTGAGAATGATCACGACCAGAAGCAGTCCCCAGACCACCATCTGCACGGAGTCGCCACCGAGGACATGAATGGACAGCGTCTCGGCCAGACCCACCAGAAGGCCGCCCGCCACCGCGCCCCAGACCGAACCAAGACCGCCGAGCACCATCGCTGCAATCGCCTTGGTGCCGATATGTTCGCCCATGAACGGGGAGACATCGCCGTAATTCACCGTGAACAGGGCTGCGGCGACCCCGGACAGCAGGCCCGTAAGGATGAACACGACAGGGACAATCCGGCCGACATCGACGCCCAAAAGCGAGGCCGTGTCGGGGCTTTCGGCGATGGTCCGCAAGGCGCGGCCCATCCGCGTGCGCTTCAGCACATAGGTCAGCGTGGCCACGATCCCCAGCGCAAGCAGGAGGCTGGCCAGCTGCGGCAGGCCGATCACCAGCCCTAAGGCATAGAGGTCGGCCTTGAAGGGCACCGGGAACCTCTGCGCCTCGGAGCCGAGCGCGATCAGCACAAGATGCTCGAAGATCAGCAGGAAGCCGAGCGATGACACCAGCGGTATGGCATGTTCGGTTGCGTCACCATGCCGCGTCTTGAGATAGCGGAAGGTGAACCGCTCCACGATGAGCGAGGCGACCACGGCAACGGCGATGCCGATCAGCAGCGCCAGAAGCCAGCCCCAGCCGCCGGCCGCAGACAGGTAGCCGCGCGACAGGACACCCCAGGCCACCATGCCGGTGAGCATGAACAGGGTCGGGATGGTAAAGTTCAGGAAGTTGAGGACGCCGATGGTCAGGGTGAAGGCGACCGCCACCGTCATGTAGATCGAGCCCAGCATCAGGCCCGAGACCATCTGCTGCGCGATGACCTTGCCGCCGGCGAGAATGGCGACCGCGATGGCCGCCAGCACCGCGATCGCCAGCAGGATCGGGCGGACGGGAAGACTTCGCAAAGAGGTCGTTGCAGTCGCCTCGCTCACGCTGTGGCTCCCGCAATGTGGCCTGTGTGTTGCGCCCGGTAGGCCTGTGCAACCTCTTCGCGCGTCGCCCACCAGACGCCGTCGAACGAAGCGGCATAGGCCAGGAAGCGCCGGAGCAGGCTGACCCGGTGCGGCACGCCGATGACATGGGGATGCAGGCCGACATTCATCATCATGCCTGTCGTTGCGCCTTCGGCATAGAGCACGTCAAACTGTTCCTTCATGCAGTCGAATGCGGCATCATTGGTCAGGCCGCGCCTCTGCAGGAGCGTGAAGTCATTGATCTCGATCGAGTAGGGCACAGCAACAATCGGGCCAGCATCGGTTGCGACCATGTAGGGCTGGTCGTCATTCATCAGGTCGCACCAGAAGGTGAGACCATTCCCGGCCAGGATCGACGGCGTGTTGGTGGTCCCGCGCAGCGACGACGACAGCCAGCCTTTCGGCTGCCGGCCCGTCGTCCTGCGGTAGACGTCCAGGGTCTCCGCAATGACCTTGCGCTCCTGATCGGGGGCATGCTGGAGGTGGCACAGCAGCTCGCCTTGCTCGTAATTGTGCGGAATCAGCTCGTGTCCATGCTTCAGCGCCGCCTCGATGATGGCAGGGCGTTCAAGCGCCAGCTTGGCGTTCATCGTGCAGCTTGCCGGGACGCCGGCCGCCGCGAAAATGTCGAACAGGCGCCAGACGCCGACGCGTTGGCCGTATTCGCGCCAGGAGAAGTTGGGAAAGTCAGGGATGTTGCCGGGCAGTGCATCGGGCAGGATCGAAGGCCCGCCGGCATAGTAGGTCGCGCTCGTCGGCTTCAGCAGGTCCCAGAATTCGAGGTTGATCGTAACGATCAGGGCCAGTCGTTTGCCGCCGGGCCAGCGCAGCTGGCCTCTCGATGGAAAGGGCGCAAACGGATAGTGCATCGGGGGCTCGTATCCTCGGCTTGGTGGCGGCGACAAGATGGACAGGCGACAAGATGGACAGGCGACAAGATGGACACTTGCCCGGTCATCCGCACAGCGACATACTTGTCCGGACAATTGTATGATGACTGCCCCGTGCGGGCTGTCAAGGAAGGTCCCGCCACAATGAGCGTCACCAACAGGATCCTGATCATCGGGGCCGGGCCGGTTGGTCTGGTGGCGGCCAACCTGTTGGTGGACGAGGGCCTTGCAGTGACCCTGATCGAGGCGTCTGTCGACCTGCCGCGCGACCTCAGGGCCTCGACGTTCCATCCGCCCACGCTCGACATGCTCGAACGCTTCGGGGTCACGGACAGCATGATCGCGCAGGGCCTGATCTGCCCGACCTGGCAGTTCCGCGACCGCAATGAGGGCGCGGTGGCCACGTTCGAACTGGCGCGGCTCGGTGATGAGACCCGCCATCCCTACCGGCTGCAATGCGAGCAATGGCGGCTCGGCGAGATGCTGCACGCACGGCTCGAGCGTCATCCGCTCGCAACGCTCCGCTTCGGTTGCAAGGCACTTGGCGCCCGCCAGAACGGCAGCGGCGTCGAGGTCGATCTGGTCGACGGCGACGGCACGACCGAGACCCTGTCGGGCGCCTTCGTGATCGGATCGGACGGGATCGGCAGCGTTGTGCGCAAGGCCATGGGCGCTGAATTCGAAGGGCAGACAATTCCCGAGATCTTCCTGACGATCTCCACGACGTTCGACTTCAGCAGCGCCATTCCCGATATCGCCAACATCTCGTACATCTCCGACCCGCAAGAGTGGTTCGTGCTGATCCGCACGGCCAGTGTCTGGCGGGCCCTGTTTCCGGTCGATTCAGGCCTGACCGATCAGGAAGTCACCGCGCCCGAGCGGATCGAGCGCCTGTTGCAGGGCGCCGTCGCCCGGCCTGGGTCCTATGAGGTCAGGCACCGGACCGCTTACCGCGTGCACGAGCGGGTTGCGTCGCGCTATGTCTCCGGGCGGATGCTGATTGCCGGGGACGCGGCGCATGTGAACAATCCGCTCGGCGGCATGGGCCTGAACGGCGGGCGCCGCAAGGTCGCGCTCGATGTGGTGCAGCAGACCACGCTGCGCAACCGGGCCATGCTCAACACCCGCGAGCCGGACGCGCGGGCGGCCTACTATGCCGACCTGCGCCGGACCGTGGCTGATCCGCAGGCCCACAAGGCCTATCTGATGCGCACGTCGATGATCCAGTCGTTGCGCGATGTCGCCAGCATCCCCTGACCGGTCGGTCAGCGGCCGTCGCAGCTGCAGTATACAGGCCTGAATCCCGATTGGCGTCGCCGGATGCGCATGGCGTCGCCGCGCAGGTGGGCGGGGACCAGAACGGTGTCCGTTTCGGCTGCCTCGGCCAGAAACCGTCGGCGGGTCACGGCTGCCTCGGCCGGATCGGCACAGAATGCGCTTGACCAGTCGGGGTTGAAGACCTGCGCCGGACTGTGCATCGCGTCGCCCGTGAAGAGCAGCGTGGGCTGGCCCACGAGGCCAATCCTGAGACCCAAATGGCCCGGCGTATGGCCCGGCAGCGGCACGATGCTGGCGCCGGCGGCCACGTCATGCCCGTCTGTCACGGCGACGGCCTGGCCGGCTTCGAGCACCGGCAAGACACTGTCAGCATAGGAGCCATGATTGACAGGGTGCTCAGATGGTCTGCCGGCCAGATCGGCCCAATGGGCAAGCTCCGTCCGGCCCATCAGGTAACGGGCTTTCGGAAAGGTCGGGACCCAGCGGCCATGATCGAGCCGTGTATTCCAGCCGACATGGTCTGCGTGCAGATGGGTGCAGACCACGATGTCGATGTCCTCCGGCGCACAGCCGGCGCTGGCCAGCCGCCTGAGGAATCCCGAGCCGCGCCGCTGATGCCAATCGGGACGGCGGGGGCGCTCTTTGTCTTCTCCGACGCAGGCATCGACGAGAATAGTGGTTGAGCCGATCCGGACGAGGTGGCTCTGGACGGCCAGTTGGACCATGCCGGCTTCATAGTCGAAATGGTCGCCGTCGAGACTGTCCCGGAAGGGCTCGAGCGCTGCCATGTCCGCGAGGGGAAACAACGTGCCCAACGGCAGGCGAAACGGGTCGAGATCAATGATTCGCTGAACGTCGGCCGTCCTGGTCATCCGCATGGTCTCCTTGCCGCAGCTGCCGATCCGGCTTCGCTCTTGCACCGGTGAAGGGTGGCACAGGACGCCGGGCCGGACAAATCAGGCGGGCGGGCGCGACAGAACCCGGCCGCGCGCCGTGCCGCTAGCGCAGGTCCAGCCCCGGTGCGTCGGCCTGCAGCAAGGCTCTCAACAGCGGATTCGGGAACCGTCGCTCGACCGTGACCGCGTAGAAAGTCTCTGCGATATCGGGCAGGCGGTCGATCTCGACCAGCAGCCCGGTGGACAGTTCATCCTTCACGACGATGGGGGGCAAGACCGCCAATCCGAGACCCTCGCGTGCCAGAAGCCGCATCATCGCCATGTCGTCGACCTCGGCCACGATCTGCGGCCGGATGCCAAGGCGGTCCATCAGCGCGTCGAATCCGGTCCGGACGCTGCTGTCCGACGTTGGCAGGATGACGGGGTGCGCCGCCAGCAGTTCGGGCAGGTCATGCGCGCCGCCGGTTCGTCCCGGCACGCCGACCAGGCTCACGCGCTGCTCCGCCAGCCGGTACGACACGAAAGGCGTCGCCGCGTCGCGCGGCGGCGACTGGTTGACCAGCACCACGTCGAGACTGAGCGCGGCGAGCGCCCGGAGCAGTTCGGCCGTGCCGGCAGAGCGCAGGATCAGCTCGACATCGCTTCGGCCCATGACAGGCCTGAGGAAGCCGAGCTGGAAATTGCGCGACAATGTGGCCAGCGCGCCGACGCGCAACGCCTGCCGCACCCGTCCGGTCTGCCTCAGCGTGCCGAGCAGGTCCTCGCCCATGGCGAAGATCGAGTCGGCATGATCGAGGGCGATGCGGCCGGCCTCCGTCAGGTGCAGCTGGCGGCCACGCCGTTCGAACAGCGCGTGGCCCATGCGCTCCTCCAGCTTGCGGATCTGAACCGACAGCGCCGACTGCGACAGGTTCAGCCTTGCTGCGGTGCGCGTCAGGTTTCCGTCATGGGCGACGGCCCAGAAGTAGCGCAGGTGGTTGTAGTTCAGATCCATCATATGTTCGATAATAGCGAACGTTTTAGGCGAAACAATGAATTTTTATCACGGCAAATCCCACCGTATGCAACGCAGCAGACCGCGACACGATGGAGATCCGCATGTCCTTTCAGTTCCTCCCCCTCGCCGCTCCGGCTGCCCTGCTGGTCGCAGCAGCCTTCGCCGCCCGCTCGCCGGGATTGAGGCCGCTCGCCGCGATCAGGGCGTCCGGCCTCGCGGCCATGGCGGCGCTGCTCGCCGCCGCCATGAGCCTCGCGCTCTTGATGGTTCATGGTCCGGGAACAAGCCCGCTCATCGGCCTGGGGGGGATCGGCCTCTCGGTGAGACTGGATCCGGTCAGCGCGGTGATGGCCTTGCTTGTCGCGTTTGTCGGCTGGGTCGTGCTGCGTTATGCGGCGCGCTATCTGGACGGCGAACAGCGGCAGGGTTCGTTCACGGCCTGGCTGCTGATGACGCTGGCGGCGGTTCTGATGCTGGTGCTGGCGGGCAATCTCTGGCAACTGGTCGCAGCCTGGATCGCCACCAGCCTTTGCCTGCACCGCCTGCTGCTGTTCTATCCCGAACGCATCGCGGCCCAGCGCGCAGCACGCAAGAAGTTCATCACCGCCAGGCTGGGTGACGCCGCCCTGATCGCGGCAGCCATTCTCCTCGCTGCCGGTTATGGCACAAGCGACATCGCGACCATTCTCGCCGCGGCACGGACTGGCGCCGCGCCGTCGCCGGCGATCTGGGCGGCCGGACTGCTCGCGCTCGCCGCGATCCTCAAATCCGCGCAATTCCCCCTGCATGGCTGGCTGACCGAGGTGATGGAGACGCCGACGCCGGTGTCGGCTCTCCTGCATGCAGGCGTGATCAACGCCGGCGGGTTTCTGCTGATCCGCTTCGCCGATATCATGCTGCTGGCCCCGGGCGTCCTCGCGGTGCTCGTCATGCTGGGCGGCTTCACGGCCCTCTTCGGCGGCCTGGTGATGCTGACGCAACCGGCCGTGAAGACATCCCTGGCCTGGTCGACCGTGGCGCAGATGGGCTTCATGATGCTGCAATGCGGGCTGGCGCTGTTCCCGCTCGCCCTGCTCCACATCGTCGCGCACTCGCTCTACAAGGCCCATTCCTTCCTCGCCTCCGGCGGCGCGGTCGAGCGGGTCGCCGCCAACCGCAGGCCCGGGGCGGTCGCCATTCCGGGCGCCGGCGCCGTGTTGCGGGCCTTCCTGATCGCACTGGCGATCTACGGCTTGGTGGGCGTGGTCTTCGGCTTCGCCCAGAAGTCGCCGCAGGCCATCGCATTGGGTGCGATCCTGATTTTCGGCGTCGCCTATCTGCTGGCCCAGGGTCTGGCGGAGGCCGCCCCCCGCGCCCTGACGCAGCGGACCGCGCTCTACGCCGTGGCTGCGGCAACCGGCTACTTCGCTCTCCAGACCGGTTCGGAGTGGCTGCTCACCGGATCGGCGACCGCCACATTGCCGGCCACGCCGCCGCCCGGGCCTCTGGACTGGACGCTCATCGTGCTCGCGGTCCTCAGCTTCGGCTTCGTCGCCGTAATCCAGGCGCTCTTCCCGCTCTGGGCCTATCACCCCGCTGCGGCCGGGTTGCGGGTCCATCTCGCGAACGGGCTTTACGCCAACGCCGTCCTTGACAGGGTGCTGGGCGGCTGGACCGCACGCAAACCCAACTGAGCCCCCATCAATGCCCGACTGAAGGAGTTTTCACCATGACCATCCAGCCGCCCATGCCGTCCTTTGACCTGTCGCTCGTCGCCATCGCCGCAGACCATGCCGCCCGCGCCATACCGCCGGCCTGGCCGCTGGCGTCGAGCGTCGCTGTGAATCCCTACCTCGGGCAGGCGCACGCCAGCCTGGCGGATACCGGCGCGAGGCTCGCCCGCGTGGGAGGACTGCCGGTCACCCTGCCGCGCGCCTCCTATGCCGCGCGGATCGCGTCGGGTGCGATCAGCGAGGCCGATCTGGCTGGCGCGCTTGCGGCGGCGCCGGCCGTCACACGTCCCCCGAGTGTTGCGGCGCTCATCGCTCTCGCCAACCAGCCGGCCAAGGCGCATCAACCCCTGCCGACCGTCGCTGACCTGGCCGCCGAGGCCTCCGGCATCGACTGGCCTGCGATCATGGCCGAACGCTTTGGAACCTGGGCGGCCAGCCATTTCGACGAGGGCCAGGCGCTGTGGTCCGCGCCGCAGGGAAAATCGTGCTACGTCGCCTGGCGGGCCGCCGCGATCCATGACCTGACGCCAGAGGTGCTGGGGCTGCGCGGTTTCGCGGCCCATGTGGCCGAGACCCCCGACGAGGCCATGAATGCGATCGGGCGGGCGGCCGAGCGGCTCGGGATCCAGCCCGGCGGCTTCGACACCTATTTCCACCAACTCCTCATGACACTGGGCGGCTGGCCGCAATATGCCCGCTATCGGCTCTGGCAGGCCGAACTCGATGGCCTGACGGACAGCGCCGTGACGGACATGCTGGCCATCCGGCTCGTCTGGGAAGAGGCCCTGTTCGGGCTTTATGGTCCGCGCATCACCGGTGCATGGCAGGCGGCCTGTGCGGCTCATGCCGTTCCCGTCGCCGCCTGTCCGGCAATGGCCGCCGATGAAATCCTGCAGGAGGCGGCGGAGCGGGCGGCCCAGCGGTCCCTCGCCGTGACATTGGCCGGTCCTGCTCCCGGTGACCGGCATGGCCGCCCCACCCTCCAGGTTGCCTTCTGCATCGATGTCCGCTCCGAGGTGTTCCGCCGCGCGCTGGAGGTGGTCGATCCGGCGATCCGGACCATGGGATTTGCGGGGTTCTTCGGCATCACGGCCTCGCACCGGCGCTTTGCCTCGGACACGGCCGAATTGCGCCTGCCCGTGCTGCTCAAGCCCAGTGTCTTCACCTGCTCCGGCGGGCCAGAGGACGCGCCCAAGGATCAGGCCGCCCGTCTGACGGCGCGCGCCAAGCGGGCCTGGGGACGCTTCAAGCTGGCGGCAGTATCGTCATTCGCCTTTGTCGAGGCCACCGGTCCGGTCTATGCCGCAAAACTTGTCAGGGACACGCTCGGGCTGGGTCAGAACGCCGTGCCCGACGATCCTGCGCCTCGCCTGAACCCGGCGCTGGATCTGGAGACGCGCACGGGGGCGGCGGAGAGCGTGCTGCGGGCCATGTCGCTGACCGAGGGCTTTGCCCGGTTGGTCATCCTGGCCGGCCACGGCGCCAATGTCGTCAACAACCCCCATGCCAGCGCGCTGCATTGTGGCGCCTGCGGCGGCTATTCGGGCGAGGTGAACGCGCGGTTGCTGGCAGCACTCCTGAATGACCCAGACGTCCGGGCCGGCCTTGCGCCCAGGGGCATCATCATCCCGCAAGACACGCTCTTTGTCGGCGCACTGCATGACACGACCACGGACGATGTCATGCTCTATGCCGCCGATCACCCGTCCGACGGCCATGCCGGGGATCTGCGGCAGGCACGCGACTGGCTCGAAAGGGCCGGAACCCTGACGCGTTCCGAGCGGGCGCTGAGGTTGCCAGGGGCGAGCAGCGAGGCTGGGGTCGCCCCACGCAGCCGTGACTGGGCGGAAACACGCCCTGAATGGGCGCTGGCAGGCTGCAAGGCCTTCATTGCCGCGCCAAGACAGCGCACAGCCGGCAGGAGCCTTGCCGGCCAGGCCTTCCTGCATGACTATGACTGGGCACAGGACAAGGGCTTCGGCGTGCTGGAGCTGATCATGACCGCGCCGGTGGTGGTCGCCAGCTGGATCAGCCTGCAATACTACGGCTCGACGGTTGCGCCCGGCTTCTTCGGGGCGGGCAACAAGCTGCTGCACAATGTCGTCGGAGGTATTGGCGTGGTCGAAGGCAATGGCGGATCCTTGCGCACCGGCCTGCCATGGCAATCTGTCCATGATGGCGAGGCCTTCGCGCATGAGGCCCTGCGTCTGACCGTGTGCATCGAAGCACCGATCGAGGCGATGACGGACATCCTGCGGCGTCATGAGGGCGTGCGGGCCTTGTTTGACAATCGCTGGCTGCATCTGTTTGCGCTCGACGGGTCCGGGCAGATGGCGATGCGCTATGCAGGCAATCTCGCCTGGGAACCCTATGAGGTGCCGGTGGAGCTCTTCCAGGGCCGCACACTGTCCTTGTGAATTGTCCTGATCAGGACAAGGGACAACACGATGCCAGCAACCGCTCGCCGCGCCGTGGATCGAGGCCCGGACCGCGTTGGCACGAATGCCTTCGGCGCCATGAACCGCCGCCGGCTGAGCGCGCCGGCGCTGCGCACCTTTCTCGCCATCGCCGATCTCTGGGGCCTGACCGAGGAGCAGCGGCGCCTGTTGCTGGGCCTGCCGTCGCGCTCGACCCACCATGCCTGGGCGCGGGCGGCGCGCGAGCATCGTGCTATCAGCCTCGATCTGGACGTTCTGATGCGCCTGTCTGCCGTGCTCGGCATCCATCAGGCCTTGCAGATCCTGCATGAGCGGGAGGCGGATGGCATCGCCTGGCTCAAGGGGCCGCACCAGGCGCCGGTCTTCGGCGGCCAGTCGCCGCTCGGCGTGATGACAGCTGGCTCGCAGGACGCCATCCTCACGGTGCGGCGCTTTCTCGACGCGGCGCGTGGCGGTCTCTACACTGTGCCAAACGCCGTCGATCAAGGCTTCTTGCCCTGCACCGACGACGAGATCCGCTTCTCGTGACCCTGCCGTGCCGGCCCGCGCCGCAGCCGGCGCATCGGCTGATCCCCTCGCGCTTTCCCCCCATCGGGCTGTTCGACACGGTGGCGACGCCCGCCGATCTTGCAGCCGTGATGGAGCTTGCCGGCTGGACCAATGACCGGCTCCTCGCCCACCGGCATGCGCGTCTGCCACCATCGGAAAGGGTCTATGGCCGCCCCAACGCCAGCATTGTCATGGCGGCCTTCCTGCATGTCGCGCCGGGCGGCTCGCGCTTCAACGGGCCGGAGCTCGGCGCCTGGTATGCAGCGGCCGACATCACGACCGCAGCTGCGGAAGCCGCCCACCATCTCAGGCGTGAGGCGCTCGACAGGGGCATCGACGCTCTCGAACGGACCTGTTGCGCCTAGACCTGCCGGTTGGAGGG
>JAPLOW010000225.1 GCA_026400555.1 Hyphomicrobiales bacterium | reverse complement strand
TCATGGCGCCGGTCATGTGTCGGGCTTTCAGGTCAGGGTGAAGACAGTTGTTGGCCGTTGGAGATCACGATCAGACCTGCATCCGCATGATTTCCTCGTAGGCCGCAATCACGCGGTCGCGCACAGCGACCAGCGTCTCGATCGCAGCTTCGCTTTCGGCGACAGCGGTGACGACATTGACAAGGTCGGCCTGTCCGGCCACGGCGGCGCTGACCTGCTGATCGGCCTTGACGCCGGCCGAGCCGACGCCGTCGACGGCCTGCCGGACCATGGAGCTGAAGTCAGGCAATTGCCCGCCGAGTGTGCCCGCACCGAGCGCCGGCTTGGCTGCGAGCGTCTTGGCGCCGAGATTTTGCGCTGCCGAATAGGCGCCGGCGACAAAGGAAGATGTGGTCATCGTGCGAACTCCATCTGGTCAGGCGTCAGGCGCGCAGGATCTCGATCGTCCGTGAAATCATGCGGCGTGCCGAGGAAATCACATTGAGGTTGGCTTCGTAGCTGCGCTGGGCTTCCCGCATGTCCATGGTCTCGACCAGCGAATTGACGTTCGGCAGCTTGACCTCACCGTTGGCGTCCGCCGCAGGATGGCCGGGATCGATCCGAGTCCGGAACGCAGAGCTGTCGGTGCGCACCCGGCCAAGCTCGACGGTCCTGACGCCCAGTTCGCGATCGAGCTGTCCCTTGAAGGTCGGCACCTTGCGGCGATACGGGTCGACACCGGCGCGGTCGGCGGTCGAATCCGCGTTGGCGAGGTTCTCTGAAATCACCTTCATGCGCCCTGACTGGACCCGAAGCCCGGATGCGGCGGCGACAATGCTCTTGAGCAGATCCATCAGCGCAGCTCCTTACCGGCCCTTGCCGATGGCGATCTTCATCAGCCCCATGCTCTTCTGGTAGAGCGTCGCGGCCAGTTGGTAATCTTGGTTGTTCTGGGCGACCTTCAGCATCTCGTCCTCGAGATTGACGGCATTGCCTGACGGGGTCGTCTCAAAGCGCTTTGGTCGCATCGGGTCCGAGGCATTGGCGCCGCCCACAGGGATATGCCCGGATTCGGTCCGCGCCATCTGCAGCCCGCCCCGCTGCGCTGCCGGCGGCCTGACGTCCATCGGACGGAAACCGGGCGTATCGGCATTGGCTACATTCTCGGCCAGCACCTTCTGGCGGGCATGATGCCAGCTCATCCGGGACTTGAGGGCGTCAAACAAGGGCAGGCCGCCGATCGACATGGTCAGACTCCTTAACCAGTGATGGGCAAATCTTGCCGCCCTCATGGTTAACAGCCCGTTAAGCTTGCCTTCGATAAGCATGGTTTAACCAAGCGATAACCATAAGTTGGGCATACTCTCATCAGGTGCTATAAGCGCGCGCTCGGGGCTGGCTGGCACGCAGCAATCGCCCGGGCTGAACTGTCGGGGACGAAGACATCGTGTTTGGCTTCAATGAACTCTCAACACCGGTCAAGGCGATCATCGCCCTGGCGCTGGTCCTCGTCCTCGTCGTCATCGCCGGCCTGATCTTGCGCCGCATCGCGGGCGGGCGGTTGAAGTTCAAGGGCAATGGCGGCAGGACGCGCCAGCCGCGCATCGGCATCGTCGACATCTTCGACATGGACCGCCAGCGCCAGCTTGTCCTGCTCAGGCGCGACAATGTCGAACATCTGGTGATGATCGGCGGTCCGAACGACCTCGTCATCGAGGCCAGCATCATCCGCAGCGGCAGCCGGGCGCAGCTTCCGGTGGTGCCGGAGATGCCGGATGCCACCCAGGCCTCTGAAGGCGAAGCGGCCAGTCAAGGCCTGGTCGCGCAGCGCCGCGCGCCACAGCCCGCGGCGGCGCCACCGTCGCGGCCTGCGGGCGCGCCTGCCGAACAGCCGCCGCTGCCCATGCAGCCTCCGGCGCGTACGCCGCGCGTCGAGGCGCCGGCAGAGCCGGCGGCGCCACTTCCCTCGTTCCTGTCGCGTCACGCGGGCGCAGTTGCCGCCGCCGCTGCCGCCGGAACCGCAGTGGTCGCAACCGCGCGCGAGGCTGCTGTTCCACAACCAGCAGCAACGCCTCCAGGTCCGCCGCCTCTGGCCAAGCCCGTGATGGTGGAGGCTCCGACCAAGCCGGTCCACGCTCCGGCCGCCCCCGCTGACGCACTGAAGGCGGAAAGCATGCCGGTAGCCATCACCCCTGAGCCGGTTCCCGCGATTGCCAGCCCGCCGCCGGAACCCAAAGCCCCTACGCCGCTTATCGTCGCCAGCGCCAGCGACCTTGACGATATGACGCGCCAGCTCGAGGAGGCCCTGAAGCGCCCCTTCGCTGCGGCGAAGCCTGCACCGGCGCAGCCGCAGCCGGCCCCGAAACCGGAACCGATCGCCGCTGCGGCCGTGGACGAACCAGCTGTGCCCGTCCAGCCGCCTGCGATGGATTTTTCCGACGCGCTCAACAACGCGCTGATGGCTGAACTGAACCCCGAACCGGTCGCGCCGGCACAAGCCCCCGAGCCTGCGCCCGTGGCGAAAGTGCCTGCGCCGGAGCCCAAGCGGGCGTCGGAACCGCCCCCGGCGCCTCATGCGCCGAAGACTGCCGCGCCGGCTACCGCGGCACCGGCCAAGGACGATCCCTTCTCTGTCGACGCGATCGAGGCAGAGTTCGCGCGCTTGCTCAACCGCAACGGTCCCGCCAAGAACTGAAGCAGCCGCGTGGCGTCCGATCAGCGTCGTTGGATGGGGAAAAGCAGCCCCATCCCGCGCCGTGACGCCGGGGCCTGATTTCGCCGGCACCCAAACCTGACTAGCGTGGCCTCATCGATCAAAGGTGAGTCGCGCCGTCCATGCCACCCCTCTCCCCCCGCAGCGCTGGCGTGAGCCTGGGCCTCAGGCGCGCCCTCTGCCTGGCGGCGGTCTCGACGCTGTGGCTTGGCATCGTGGCCTGGGCCGCACCGGCCGTTGCGCAGACGATGACGCTCGACTTCGGCCAGGGCGGCGGGGTCACCGAGCGGGCACTGCAGCTGATCGCCCTGATCACCGTATTGTCGGTCGCGCCGTCGGTGCTGATCATGGTGACGTCCTTCACCCGGATCGTCGTCGTGTTGTCGCTGCTGCGCTCGGCGCTTGGCACACAGACGGCGCCGCCCAATGCGGTGATCACGGGACTGGCGCTGTTCCTGACCGCCTTCATCATGGCTCCGACCTTCCGCGAGGCCTACACGGTCGCGGCCGCGCCACTTCTGGCAAACCAGATCACGCCGCAGCAGGCGTTCGAGCGTGGTGTCCAGCCCTTCCGCGCCTTCATGCTCAAGCATGTTCGCGAAAAAGATCTGGCGCTGTTCATCGAACTGTCGAAGGAGCCCGCGCCCGCCACACCTGAGGAGGTCAACCTTCAGGTGCTGATCCCCGCCTTTATGATCTCCGAACTGAGGCGCGCCTTCGAAATCGGCTTTCTGCTGTTCGTGCCGTTCCTGATCATCGATCTGGTGGTGGCCTCGATCCTGATGTCAGTCGGCATGATGATGCTGCCGCCGGTGATCGTGGCGCTGCCCTTCAAGCTGATCTTTTTCGTACTGGTTGACGGCTGGGGGCTGGTCGCCGGCTCGCTGGTCAAGGGCTATGGGAGCTAGCCCGGCTTCCCGGCGCTCGCCGGCGGCGTCTCGGCCTGCCGCGGCGGCGTTGCGGGCGCATCCGGCGCGGCGGCGCCCTCTGCTTCCTTCTGCTGCCGGGCGCGCAGGGCCGATGCGTAGTCTGGATAGCGCTTGCGGTACTCGGCCATGAATTCCGTCAGCGTGTCGGCGTTGGCCACCCTGCGGGACAGCTCGCGCAGATCACCCGGCGCGGCGCGGTTGGCTGCGGTGACAAAGGCGAAGGTGCGCGCATCAGGCGTCTGCGCCATGGGAGCAGCATACTTCGCACGCAGGCGGTCGAGCGAAAGCGGCTCATCGGCCATGACATAGGCCACACCCGCGCGCATCGCGTCGGCGCGCTGCCGCTCGTCCAGCGGCCCCGGTCCACGCCAGGCGTCGCCAAGGATGCGCTCATGCGCCTCGCCAGCCTCGCGCCAGCGGCGCGCAGTCCACAGGATGTCGGCCTTGAGGCGATCAACCTCCGGGCCGCGCTCGCTGGCGAGGATCTCAAGGGCGAGGTCCGTGCGCGACAGATCGGACAGCGCCTTGGCTTCGAGCAACTGCCGGGCCCGCTTTACCTCACGTGGCAGTTCCGGCAGACGCGTCGTGTTCAGCGCCGCGAGCGCCTCGGCAGGCTTGCCGCTCATCAGCCTGATCATCGCCAGACGCGTTGCGACTGTGGCGCGCCCCGCGCCCGTCAGGCGGTTGTCGATCTGGTGCTGCAGCAGTTCGCCGGCCTGATCGAGCAGGTCGAGTTCGACCAGCCTGTCGGCCAGCCGGCGGATGATCTCGTCGCCCCGCCGGCCGATCGGCAGGAACTCCTTGAAGTCGTAGAACAGCGCCAGCGCGTCCACGCGGGGCAGCTTGTCGGCCGTGCCTGTCGTGAACAGCTCCTCGAACTGGCGGGCGGCCTCGTCATGCAGGTTGCGCGTGATGGCGTGGTCGGAGAAGAAGCCATTGGCCTTTCGCGCCAGCCCGAACGCGTCGCGCCAGCGCTGCTGCTTAAGATAGATCGCGCCGAGTTCGCCCAGAGCCTCAATCTCGACCTCGTCGCCGCGCCAGGTGAAAGACACGGTCTCAAGCCGCGCCAGCGCCTCTTCGGCCGGAATAGACCCGTCGTTCTCTCGATCGGCCAGCCGCACGGCCCTGAGCTGCGCACGCGCCGCTACCCCACGGTTTGTGGCGCCGAACAGCGCCTTGTAGCCTGCCATCGCAGCCTCGGGACGGCCGCTTGCCTCATCGAGTTGCGCCTGGAGGTACTCGACCTCGTCGCGCCCGATGTGACGCGGAGCCAGCGACCCCAGAAGCATCAGCTCGCGCTCTGCGACTCCCACATCTCGCAAAGCCAGAGCCGAGCGAACCACTTCATGCCTCACGAGGCCCTGCAGCGGATCAGGATAGGCGTCGATAATCTCGGCGGCCCGTTTCAACCCTGCCAATGCCTGGGGAAACCTGCCCCGACGGGACTCGGTGACTGCGCGCCAGAGGGCGGCCTCAGGATCATCCTTCAGGAACGGCTGGGCCAGGATGGTCTCGGCATCGCGGCTGCGCCGGAGCATCGTCTGCGCGATGGCGCGCAGGATGTGCACCTGCCGGTCCTGCCGCATGTTCGGGTCCTCGCGCAGCACAGCGCCCATCGGCCCGAGGCTTTCCGCATCGAGCCCGTTGGCAAGCTGGAACTGCGCCAGGCGGATCCGCGCCGCCGTTCGCTCGGAGCGCGGCGCATCCGCCGCCCTGCGGGTCAACTCTTCCATGCGCTCACGGGTCCGGTTGCCTGTCGGCTCGGCCCATATCGCCCGGTCCGGCGTCAATTGCGGCTCCTGCCTCGTTGCCCCGTTCAGGGTCGCGGGCGCAGAGACTTCCGAGACGGCAAGGCTCGTGCCGCGCCCAATGATGACCTCGCCGACGCCTGCCCGTACGGCCACGTCATCGGCAAAGGTCAGGACCGCAACCCCCTGCATGGTCTGGCTGAGCTGGAACTCCACAAAGCGTTGCGGCTTGGGAACCACCGCACCCGGGCCGTACGCGGTCGCGACGGCATAGTTCTGCCCGCTTTCGGAGCCGATCCAGTATACGCCGGACAGATTCTGCAGCGGGACCGACAGGACAACCTGTCCGCGCTCGTCGGCACTGCGGCGCACGCGCAGGGGCTGGACCGGTTGCGTGCCCTCATCCCCGATCGTCAGGGACCAGCGCATCTCCTCACTGCCGAGGCGGACCAGACCCGGCTGCTTGGTCTGCAACCTGAGGACCGTGGCCTTGCCTTCCTTGGTCGCGCTCGCGGCGGAAAGATACGCGCCGGCAACGTTCATCAACTGCGCCAGATCAAGCGTATCGACGGTATCGAAAACGACCACGATCTCTCCGCGGTCCTCGAACGCGGCCGCAGCGGTGCGGCGTGGGAACTGGAAGTCGATGCGCGCGCCGTCGCTGGTGGCCGATGCTGACATCCTGATGGCTTGCGGTGGCACCTCGACGGCAGGCCTTGCACGCTCGGCTGGCGCAGGAGCAGGCGCCCTGGTCGCAGCGGCTGAAAGCACCGGCTTGCCGGCCTCCGGCTTTGCCGGGTCTGATTTCGCAGGTTCGCTCCGGGCAGGCTCAGGCTTGGCAGGCTCAGGCTTGGCGAGTTCAGGCTTGGCGAGTTCAGGCTTGGCTGTCTCGGCCTGGCCCGACTCCGCCAATCTCGCAGCTCTCGTCGGGTCCGTAAGGTCAACGATGAAGCTGTCATCTTCGCGAAAGCCGCGCACCACAAGCGGCTTCGGTATGGTCAGGGTCAGCCGCAGGACACCGCCTGACGTGTCAATCCCGTCCAGCTTGACGCCCTCGGGCAGGATGCTGCGCAACCTGGAGGGCTCCAGCCGCAAGGCCCCGTTCATGCTGATGCTGAGCTTGCCTGCGTCGAACGTGTGTTCGACGTTGACGGAGGACGGCAGTTCGAACACCAGGCGCGAGAGGGTCGGCAGCGTCGCGGCGCGCACCTCGACCTCACGCACTTCAGCCCGCTCGCGCGACCGTTCAAGATTGCGAGCAATGGTCTCCGCCGCCCTCAGCCGCTTGGCCAGATCGTCCACAACATCGGCCGGCAGGCCCGGCAGCATGCCTTGCCAGCTCGCCGGAATGAGATCGATGAACACCTTCTCGCAGGCCTCGAGCACATTGGCCGTAAACTGCGCGGTCAGGGCCATGCGGGCGCCGAGTCCGTCCGGATCGACGCGGGCCACCGAGACATAGCGCGGCAGTTCGCGCTGGATGCGGTCCGCCGACAGGCTCACCGGCTCGCTGAAGCTGATCACCAGCACGCCGCTCGTCACGCGGGCGGTCACCTTCTGCGTGGACGGAAGCGTCAGCACCAGGCGGCCGAAATTGCGCTCCTCGCTGCCCCTCATCGTGGCGGTCGCGCCCTGGGCCAAAGCGGCGCAGGTCGACGTCAGCAACGCCGCAGACAGCAGGAGGATGCGCGAAAACTGCAACGCCAAAATCCGCACTCACACAACAAGGCACGCAGAGCCGCCCGTCACAGGCAGACCCTTCAGCCACACTGCGTGAACGAGGTTAGCGGCGGGTTAAGAACGCGAGGCCGCCCCACAGCAAGACGCGGCAGGGCCTCACCGGATGAACTGGCTGATGTAGTCCTCGCCCAGGCCATGGGCGGCATAGTGGACCCGGCACTTCTCGATGCGGGTGAAGACGTCGTCATAACCGAGCGTCTTGCCGTCTGGATCGACATAGATCATCGCGCCGTTGACCTGGAACAGCGTGATCATCTCCTCGACATGCGGATCGACCACAAGCGTATGCGTCTCGCCGGGCGCCTCGTAGACATAGGCGCCTTCCGTCGCGACCCAGTCATGCTCGAGATAACGCCACTGGCCCTTCAGCACATAGCCGTGGACGGGCTGCGGATGCCGATGGCGCGAGAGCACGCCAGCTCGGCGCACGCGCAGCAGGTTGACCCAGTAGCCCCGGCTGGCCGACATGCACAACGGCCGGAACCAGACATTGTCATCGACCGGCACCCAGATGCGCTCGTCTTCCGGAATGACATTCGGCACCACCAGTTCGGGTGGAGAATCCTTCGGCTGGGGATGGCGATAGGGCAGCCACTTCTCGGCCTGGCTGACATCGGCGGACACGGGGCTGACCTTGTTCATGACGCGGCTCCTCCAACGGGATGCGCCAGAGACTACACGGTTAGGTAGCCCCCATCCACTGGCAGAATCGCGCCCGTGATGAAGCGCGCGGCGTCCGACATCAGGAACTGGACGACAGGCCCGATATCCTCCGGCGTGCCCCAGCGCTTCATCGGCGTACGGGCAAGAATCGCGGCAGAACGGACATCATCGTCCTGCAGCGCGCGCGTCAGGTCGGTCGCGATCCAGCCGGGGGCCACGGCGTTGACCCTGATGCCGCCCCCGGCCCAGGCCGCCGCCAGCGACTTCGTCAACTGGGCCACCCCGCCCTTGGACGCGGCGTAACCCGGCGCCTGCGGTGCGCCGAAAAACGACAGCATGGACGCGACATTGACAATCGCGCCACCATGGACCGCGAGCTTGTCACGCGCCAGGACGCACATCCGCATCGTGCCGACCAGATTGACCTCAAGCGTCAGGCGGAAGGCATCGACCTCGAACTCCTTGCCGCCGCGCTGGATGATTCCCGCCGCGTTGACGAGCGCGTCAAGGCGCGAAAGCCCACCGATCATGGCCCTCACCGCAGCGTCATCTGTCACGTCCAGCGCGGCGAAGCGGACGCCCGGATGCGGCTCGGCGCTGGCGATTTCCGCCGCCGTCAGTCCCGTTGCAAGCACATCGAAACCGGCATCGGCGAGCGCAACGGCCGCGCCCCGGCCGATGCCGCGCGCCCCTCCCGTCACCAAAGCCTGCATCCTGTCCGCCACTGCCATTCGCCAAGGCTAGGACAATGCCGCAGGGCTGCAAAGCCCGAAGCCACCAATCAGCCTCCGATCTTCACCATTTCCGATTTCAATTTTTCAAAACGCTGTGAAAGCCGCGGAATCTGGCCTAGACGGTCGTTGTCTCATCATGCCGTTGAGTCTATAGCACCGGCAAAAGCGGCGGTCGGCGTGACGAGTCGGGAGACTCGGGTGGGGCAGGTCACACGCCGCGTGGAGAAACGTTGGTCGTAGAAACTGATGACACAGGGGTAAGCCATGGCCAAAGACATCATCATCAGCGCGGACTACAAACCGTCTGACGACGAAGCCTTCATGAGCGAGCGTCAGCGCGTGTACTTCAGGCACAAGCTGATCCGGTGGAAGGAAGACATCCTCAAGGAAGCGAAGGACACCATCCTGGCGCTTCAGGCCGAAAACGAGAATCATCCCGACATCGCAGACCGCGCCTCCTCCGAAACCGATCGCGCCATCGAGTTGCGGGCGCGGGACCGCCAGCGCAAGCTTATTTCCAAGATCGACTCTGCCATAGCGCGTATCGACGATGGCTCCTACGGCTATTGCGAGGAGACCGGCGAGCCAATCTCGCTCAAGCGTCTTGAAGCCCGCCCGATCGCGACACTGTCGCTGGAAGCCCAGGAGCGCCACGAGCGCAACGAGCGCGTGTTCCGCGACGACTAGGTCATTCACCCGTGATGGGCGAAAGCGACCGGCCGCTGGCCGGTTTTTTTGTCAGCGGCGCCGCCGCGCGCCGGAAAACGGGTGGCTGACGGCTGCAGGGCGAAGCTAGACCATCAGGCATGCCCGAATGAGGAAACCCCGATGCTGCCGACCCTGTTTCACCGCCTTACCGCCGTCGCCGCTGGCTTTCGCGGGGCTGACCAGTTGATGGTTGCCGGCACGCCGCTGGTCGTCGGCGCCCTGTTCGGTGCCGGCCCAGACATCATCGGCCTGATCGTTGCGGCGCAAGGATCGGCCTGGCTGTTCGTTTCGCTGCCGGCGGGCGTCATGGTGGACCGCGTGGCTCCGCTCGACGCCGTGAAGCGCGGCATGGTCCTGGCTGTTGCCGGGGTGCTGGTCGCCATGGCCGGACTCTGGCTTCACAACCTGCCAATGTTCGCCCTTGGCGCCTTCATCAGCGCATCCGCCGCTGTGGTGGGATTCCTTGCCGAAAGCGCCAGCGTTCAGGCGATCGTGCCGGGAACCGCCCTCCCCGCTGCCAACGGCTGGCTGCAGCTTGTGCAGTCGGCGGCCATGCTGATCGGGCCCCTGGTCATGGGCTATGCGGTGCTCCAGGGCTGGGCGATGGCAGCCTATACCCTTGCGCTTGTGCTCGCCGCTTGCGGTCTGGCCCTCGCTTTGGGCTTCGGCACCCAAGCGCCGCGCGCACCGAGGCAGCGCCAGCCGCGCGCCGAAATGGCCGAAGGTTTCCGCTTCGTGCGCGGCCAACCGCTCTTGCTCGGAATCGTTGCCTGCGCCCTGTTCTGGAACATGGCATTCTTTGTCCTGATGGCGATCTACGTGTTTGATCCCGGACTTTGATGGTGCATTCTTTTCGGCAGAATGGAAGGAAGCGCTATGGGCCAGGTTCTACACGGGAGCGCCACAACGACAGAGGCGGTCCGTCGAGCGATACAGTATAGTCAAGAGAGCCTGAGGGCG
>JAPLOW010000169.1 GCA_026400555.1 Hyphomicrobiales bacterium | reverse complement strand
GAAGCCTCGCCGGGCCTGAAGCGCGGCGGCGTGCTGAACATCGTGCATCACGAAATTCCGCTGGTGTGTTCGGCCGAATCCATTCCGGAATCGATCGACATCGACCTGACCGGCCTGGACATCGGCGCCGCCATCCACATCAACGACGTCAAGCTGCCGGAAGGCTGCAAGACCATCACTCGCGAGAACCTGACGCTGGTCGCCGTCTCGACCCCGACCAAGCTGGCCGACGAGCCGGCTCCGGCAGCTGCTGCTGCCCCTGCCGCCGCACCGGCCAAGGCGCCCGCCAAGGGCTGATCAGCCCGGCCCATTATGCTATCAGGACGGCCGGGCCCGGGCCCGGCCGTTTCTGTTTGGAGTGTGTGACATGCTGCTCTTGGTCGGCCTCGGCAATCCTGGCGCCCGCTATGCCGGCAACCGGCACAACATCGGTTTCATGGCGCTCGACGAGATCGCGCGCACGCACCGCGCAGGCCCCTGGCGCGCGCGCTTTCAGGGCGAGGCCACCGAAGCCGTGATCGGCTTCGGCAAGGCGCTGCTGCTCAAGCCACTGACCTTCATGAACCTGTCCGGCCAGGCGGTGCAGGCAGCGGCGCAGTTCTACAAGATCGAGCCGAAGAACATCGTCGTCCTGCATGACGAGCTTGATCTCGCCCCCGCCAGGCTGCGCGTGAAGACGGGCGGCGGCAATGCCGGCCACAATGGCCTGCGCTCGATCAGCGCCTGCATCGGCAATGACTATCGGCGTGTGCGCATGGGCATCGGCCATCCCGGCGACAAGGCGCTGGTGCATGCCTATGTGCTGAACGACTTCGCCAAGGCCGAGCAGCCCTGGGTCGAAGACCTGTGCCGCGCCTGCGCCGACAAGGCCGCCCTGCTCGTCGGCGGCTTCGACGAGCGCTTCCAAAGCGATGTCGCGCTGATCATGCAAGCCAAGGGCTGGGGCGAGGTCAAGCGCGTGGGCGAGGGCAAGGGCGACGCCGATTGAGGCGGCACGCGGTTCGTGTTACACGAAGCTCGTGTTTTCGTGTCAGGACGCGCCATGAAGAATTTGACTGTTTCTCTTGCCGAGGATCTGTTCCAGGCCCTGCGCATCCGTGCGGCCGAAGAGGGCAAGAGCATGTCGCGGTTTGTTGCGGAAACCATCGAGCTCAGGCTTGGCAAGCGCCAACCGATGTCGCAGAGCGAAGCCATGGCGCGGTTTTTGGCTGGCCCCGACATGGATTTACTGACAGGCGACGGACGTGCCCCGACGCGGGCGGAACTCTATGACTGATCGCGTTTTCATCGACACGAACGTCCTGATCTATGCGCGGAACGCGACGGACCGCACCAAGCAAGCCCATGCGCGGCATTGGCTGCAAAGCATCTCGACGGACGCCAATGGGTTGCTCAATCGTCAGGTGCTGAACGAGTTGACGCGTTGGGTCCTGTCACGGGAACATTCTCGTCCGCTAACGGATATCAAGGATGAGATCGATGCGCTGAGCATTTGGGGCGCGCGCCCTGTGAGCCAGATCGATGTCGATTTTGCCTGGTTGATCCGGGCGCGTTTCGGCTTTCAATGGTATGACACGCTGCTTCTTGCAGCGGCGCTACATGCAGATTGTCGTTTCTTCCTGACCGAGGACATGACAGATGGTTTGCAGATCGATGGCATGACGCTGATCAATCCATTCAGGCACAGGCCTGAAGACATCCTTTCGAGAGACTGAGCACCATGGGTTTCAAATGCGGTATCGTCGGCCTGCCGAATGTCGGCAAGTCGACCCTGTTCAACGCGCTGACGCAGACGGCGGCGGCGCAGGCCGCCAACTATCCGTTCTGCACGATCGAGCCGAATGTCGGCGATGTCGCGGTGCCCGATGACCGGCTCGACCGGCTGGCCCAGATCGGCAAGTCCCAGCAGATCATCCCGACGCGGATCACCTTCGTGGACATCGCCGGGATCGTGCGCGGCGCCTCCAAGGGCGAGGGGCTCGGCAACCAGTTCCTCGCCAACATCCGCGAGGTGGACGCCATCGTGCATGTGGTGCGCTGCTTCGAGGATGGCGACATCACCCATGTCGAGGGCAAGGTCGATCCGCTCGCCGACATCGAGACCATCGAGACCGAGTTGATGCTCGCCGATCTCGAAAGTCTCGAAAAGCGCGTGGTCAGCCTCGAGAAGAAGGCCCGCTCCGGCGACAAGGACTCCAAGGAGCAACTCGCCCTGATCCAGAAATCGCTGGTGCTGCTGCAGGAGGGCAAGCCCGCCCGGCTGACCCAGCGCACGCCGGAGGAGGAGCGCTCCTTCCAGATGCTGCAACTGCTCACCTCCAAGCCCGTGCTCTACGTCTGCAATGTCGAGGAAGCCTCCGCCGACGAGGGCAATGCCTTTTCGGCCAAGGTCTTTGCCCGCGCGGCGGAGGAAGGCGCGCGGGCGGTCGTCGTTTCCGCCAAGATCGAGAGCGAGATCGCGGTCATGCCGCAGGACGAGCAGGCAGACTTCCTCGAAGCGGTCGGCCTCAGCGAACCTGGCCTCAACCGCGTCATCCGCGAAGGCTACGCGCTGCTCGGCCTGATCACCTATTTCACGGTTGGCCCGAAGGAGGCGCGCGCCTGGACGATCGCCAGGGGCACCAAGGCCCCGGCGGCGGCCGGCGTGATCCACACCGATTTCGAGAAGGGCTTCATCCGCTCCGAAACCATCGCCTACGCCGACTATGTGGCGCTCAATGGCGAGGCGGGCGCGCGCGATGGCGGCAAGCTCCGGCTCGAAGGCAAGGAGTATGTCGTGGCCGACGGCGACGTGCTGCATTTCCGCTTCGCCAACTGAGCGAGGCCACCCATGACCTTGTACTTGGAGGATTTCGCTGTCGGTGATGTGCGCAGCTACGGGCAGCAGCCAGTCAGCGCAGACGACATCATCGCCTTTGCCAGCATCTTCGATGCGCAGGACTTCCACCTTGACGCCGAAGCCGCGAAATCGACCTTCGTTGGCGGGCTGATAGGCTCGGGCTGGCATACTTCCGCGATCATGATGCGCATCATGGCAGAGGCATTCCTGCTCGACAGCGCCGCGCTTGGCGCTCCGGGCATCGACGAGCTGAAATGGATCCGCCCCGTCCGCCCCGGCGATGTGTTGAGCGTGCGCCACACCGTGCTGGAGGTGAAGCAGAGTCGCTCAAAGCCCGAGATCGGCCTCGTCCGTTTCCGTTTCGAGGTCATGAACCAGAACGCGGAGCCTGTGCAGGAGGTGACCAACTGGATCATCCTTGGCCGGCGCGGACAGCTCTCGGCGCCGAGCTTTCGCGCGCCGCCGGCGCCATGGCGCTACGTGCCGCCTGCCACGATTGGCGCGCTGTTACCTCCGCCCGGCGAAGCCCGGCCCATTCCCATGTTCGACCAGCTTCAGATCGGCGAGCGCACCGAGCTTGGCAGCTTCACGTTCACGCCCGACGACATCATCGCCTTCGCACAGGCCTTCGATCCGCAGCGCTTCCACCTTGACGAGGCAGCGGCGAAAGCCTCGCTTTTCGGCGGCCTCTGCGCATCTGGCTGGCACACGGGCGCGGTCTGGATGCGCCTGATGGTGGCAAACCGGCGGCGCGTGCAACGCCTCATGGGGGATGCAATGCCGAGGCTGGGCTCATCGCCGGGGTTCAAGAACCTGAAATGGCTGAAGCCGGTCTTCGCCGGCGACACCATCAGCTATTCATCGACGATGGCCGAGAAGCGCGCTTCCGCGTCGCGGCCGGGCTGGGGGCTGGTCTTCCACCACAACATCGGCATCAATCAGCGCGGCGAGACGGTGTTCATGTTCGACGGGTGCGTCTTCTGGCAGCGCTGAAGACCGCTCAGTACATCCGCCCGCCATTCGGCACGGCGTGGGCCGGCTGCAATAGTACCACCTCGCCGTCGGCATCGGGTACGCCGAGCGCCAACACCTCGGACATGAACTTGCCGATCTGGCGCGGCGGGAAATTGACGACGCCGAGCACCTGCCGACCCGGCAAATCCACAATCCGGTAGTGTTTGGTGATCTGCGCTGACGTCTTCCTGATCCCGACCTCCGGACCGAAATCGATCCAGAGCTTGATCGCCGGCTTGCGGGCTTCAGGGTAAGGCTCAGCCTGGACGATGGTGCCGACACGGATGTCGACCTTCATGAAATCGTCGAAGCTGATCTGGCCTGACGGCGCTTTCATCTCCATGAGCGCAGTCCTGGGGCTCAGATCGCGGGCGCGAAATCGTCGCGCTCCTCGGCGTGCTCGGGCGCGCGCTCGCGGCGACGCATGCGCGGCGCGCGTTCGCAGATCGCCTGTGCCAGCGACCGGAAGGGGGCTGTCAGCCGGCGCGCATCCTCGGCCACGCCGAGCACGCGCTCGCCGCGCTTGAGTTCGCGTTCCAGCGTCGCCATCGTCTTGGCCATGCCGGGATCAGAATCATCCAGCCAGGTGTCGACGGTGCGGGCAAACACGACGACCGCGCCCTGGATCTTGAGCATCCCAAGTTCGTCCTCGACCGGCACGCCGCAGGACCCAAGCAGATAGCGCCAGGAATTGAGGGCCGAGCGGTTGAGGGCCGCCGCTGCGAGGGGATCGCGCCGGACGGCCCGCCGGATCTCGATCAGTGCCGCCTTGTAGGGCGTCATGGCATCAAGGCGGCGCATCATCAGGTCGAACACCCGCTCATGCACCGGCTCGCCGACAAGGTCCGGATTGGCGCTGTCAAGCACGTCCCGGTCGATCAACCGGCCAAAACCTGCCAGCATGGCGCCCTTTGACGGGAACAGGTCGCGCAGCGCTGACAGCGGCATCCCGGCCTGTTCGGCGACCTGCGGCAATTCGACCTCTTTCCAGCCATGGTCGGCCACGAGCGCCATCAGGGCCTGAATGGCGACGGTGCGGGGGTCGGCCTTCGGTACGTCGGTTGCGGGCTTCCTGGCCATGGTGGGCTCCTGTCTGTTGCCCTCAATATAGGGGGTGCGGAGCACAGCACAAAGATGGGGATTTGTCGCGCTTGGCCCCGCTCCGCGCCTATGGCCGGAAGAACAGCGCCGTCGTCAGCCGCTGAGTTCTTCCGCCCGCAGTTTTGCCGCAGCCACCGCACGGACCATCAGGGGCTTGAGACCGTTGTTGGCCATCAGCACCTCGAGTGCGGCGGCCGTCGTACCGCCAGGTGAGGTCACGTTCTGGCGCAAGTTTGCCGGATCGAGCGGCGAGCGGTGCAGCAACTCCCCTGCACCCTCGATCGTACCGCGCGCAAGGCGGGCGGCCACATCGGCCGGCAGGCCGGCAGCAATGCCCGCCTCGGTCAGGCATTCGACCATGTGGAAGACATAGGCGGGCCCGGACCCCGAAACAGCCGTGACGGCGTCGATGTAATCCTCACCCGGCACCCATTCCACGGTGCCGATTCCGGCGAGCAGCGCAGTTGTCACCAGCTTCTGCGCCTCGCTGACATCGCGGCTGGCGGCGACGCCCGTGACGCCGCGCTGCACGGATGCCGGCAGGTTGGGCATCGCCCGCACGAAAGCCCTGGTGCGCGGCGCCCGCGCCGCCAGATTGGCGATGGTCTTGCCGGCAAGAATCGACACCACCAGGGTCTGCGGTCCTGCCAGTTGCGCGAGCGCGGCGGCGGCGGCGTCCAGCGTCTGCGGCTTGATGCCCAGCACCAGCACCTCCGGCGCTGAAACATCCGACAGCAGGGGGTTCAGCCGGAAGCCGTGGGCCGCGGCAAGCGCGTTGAGTTCAGGGCCGGCATTGGGATCGAGCACGGTCAGGCCCGCAACGTCGATGCCACCGCTAAGCCAGCCCTGCAGCATTGCGCCGCCCATCTTGCCCGCCCCCATGAGCACAAGGGTCTTGGGCAGTGTCGCTGTGCTGTTCATGGCGATGGCTCGTGATGCTGGAAACGGAAGACGTGGAGGCCTGCCGCTCCCTATAGAAAGATTTGCGCGTTCTGTCGTGCGCTCAGGCCTCGCCGACAGTCTCCATCATGGCGCAGTCCAGCGCCTCGCGGGCGGTCCGACCGGCCCAGAGCACGAACTGGAAGGCCTGATAGTAGCGCTCGCAGGTCTCGACCGCCGACTTGATCAGCATCCCGGCCTGCTCGTCGGTCGGCTCGACGCCGCCGGAGAGCAGCAGAGAGTGCCGGAACATCACGACATTCTCCGAACTCCAGAAATCAAAATGCCCGAGCCAGAGCTGTTCGTTGATCATCGAAATCAGGCTCAGCACCTCGGACTTGCGCCGCTCGGGCACCTTCAGGTCGAAAGCGGACGCAACATGCATCGCCTCCATCTGGTCAAGCCAGGTCACCGCCACCTGATAGTCGCACCAGGACCCGGACACCCCGACGGAGATCTCATCCTCACCGTCGCGGTCGAAGCTCCATTCATTCAGGGTCGCAAGCCGCTCAACCACGTCGAGAGGGTGACTTGAACGATCAGGGTCGATTTCAAGGTCCAGCATGCCAGGAGCCAGTTCCTCAAGAGGGGGAAAACGCAGGTGCGACAACACAAGCCAACGCGCCGGGACAACAGGATGTCCACGTCGGAACTGGACAGGCCAAAGACCTGATCCATCCTTCGACGGCTTCGAAAACCAAGCCGAATCAACCTCTTGTCCCGACCTTAGATCGATTTTCGGATTTGGAGAATCCCCAAACCGACCGCGGCGACAACACGGTCATGCGTCGGGGATTCGTGCTCCGGCAACAATGGCCGAACCGATTCGTCCACAGCCCTTCGCTGTGGACGAATCGCGTCAGGCCTCGATCGTGATTGCGGAGATCAGGCGCCCATAGTCGGGCTCGCTGCGGTGGGTGGTCATCCGGTAGCTGAAAAAGCGCGCTGGATCGGAGTAGGTGCAAAGCCCCAGATCAACGAAGCGGCCGATGCCAGCGGCGGAAAAGCGCGAAGCGATATAGGCTGGCAGATCGAACATGGCATGTTCCTCCCGCTGTGAGGGACGGAAGAAAGCGGCATTGGCAGCGCTCGCGGCGGCGAAACGGGCCACGAACTCCGGCCCCACCTCGTAGGCCTTCGGGCCGATCATCGGGCCAAGCACGGCAATGGTGCGCTCGCGGCGCGCGCCAAGGCGCTCCATCGCGGCAAGGGTTGCCTCGGCGATGCCGGTGAAGGCGCCTTTCCAGCCCGAATGCGCCGCGCCAACCACGCCCGCCTCGGCATCGGCGAACAGGATGGGTCCGCAATCAGCCGTGGAGACACCCAGCGCCAGCCCGGGCGTCGTGGTCACCATGGCATCAGCCTTGGGGCGTTCGCCGCTCCACGGGCCGGTGGCGACGACCACGTCAGCCGAGTGGACCTGATACAGGCTGATGAGCCTCTCGGGCGCAACCGTGAGTGTGGCCGCCATGCGCGCGCGGTTCTCGGCGATGTTGGCCTGATCATCCTGCGATCCGAGCCCGCCATTGAGCGAGGCATAGATGCCCTGCGACACGCCACCCTCGCGGGTGAAGAAGGCGTGGCGGATGCCGGGCAGTGCGCCAAGATCGGGTGACGTGATGAACATGCGATCAGGTCTCCTCATCGGTTTGATGGTGATCCGGGCTCGAGGCCAGGTGAAGTCCGTGCAAGGCCTTCAAGGAAGGATGGGAGAAGGCCATCACCTTGAACAAATCGCCCATGCCGCGCTCGGTCATGGCTGTTAGCCGCGTCACAGCCGCATCGATCTCGAAGCGCTGCGCGGAGGTCGCGCGGGTCTTGAGCGCCTCGGCGCGGTAGTCAAGTCCAAGCGATTGGAGGAACGCCCCCTGGGCGGATGGGCCGTGAACGCTGGCGTTGGCCAGGGCTGCGGTCATGGCGAGCCGCTCGAAATTCACCTGCGTGGTCAGGTCCGCCTCGCCCGGCTCAGCCAGCGGGTCGACGAAGCGATGGTGCTTTACAGCCTGCAGCGTGTCGGTCCTGCCTTCCGCAAACGCGCCATAGTCGATGAGCAGGGCCACGCCGCCATGGACCACGATGTGCTCGGCAAGATAACGGACAAGCCGTTGTGCGGCGCGCGGAATCTCCATGACGTCGCCGGGCTCGGCCTCGCCGATGTCGTCAGGCGTCGGCTCCGCCGAGACGCCGAACATCAGGGCGCCGTCGTCGTCCAGCCCAACCAGACGCTCATGCCAGCCGGTCTGCGTCGCCAGGAACTGCTGCAACGGCAGGGCATCCATGAATTCGTTGGCGAGGATGATCACCGGTCCCTTGAGAGGGGCTGTGATCTCGTCATGCCAGATTACCGCAACGCCGGCATCGCCAAGGGTCTGCTGCTGGCGAGCGCGGAGAACGGGGCTTGTCTCGACCAGATGCACCTCCAGCGCTGCCGTCATGTCCGGCGCGGATGCCATGATGGCGCGCAGACAATCGGCCATCAGGGTGCCGCGGCCCGGCCCAAGCTCGATCAGGCGCACGGGCGCAGGACTGCCCATGTCGCGCCAGGCCTGCACCGCCCAGACCCCAATCAATTCACCGAACATCTGGCTGATTTCGGGCGCGGTGATAAAATCACCATCTTTGCCGAACGGATCGCGCGTGATGTAGTAACCGAGCGCGGGGTGGCCAAGGCACAGGTCCATGTAGCGCTCGACCGTGATCGGCCCTTCCAGCCGGATCATCGCGATGATCTCGTCCTTCAGCGTGCGCATTGCCAGAGGTCAGCCAGCCCTGCGCGCGCGCCAGATCAGCCAGAGCCCTGCCGCTGCCATCGGCAAGGACAGGAGCATGCCCATGGTCAGCCCGCCATAGAGGAAGCCGAGTTGCGGGTCCGGCTCGCGGAAGAACTCGGCAAAGATCCGTGCCGCCGCATAGCAGACACCGAAGACACCGGCGATCAGCCCCGGGCGATGGAAGCCCGTCCGGCTCAGGACCAGCGTGATCAGCACGAACAGAACCGGCCCTTCCAGCGCGGCCTGATAGAGCTGGCTGGGATGGCGCGGCACGGGTCCCGCAGTCGGAAACACCATCGCATAGGCGAAGTCCGGGGCAATGCGCCCCCACAATTCGCCATTGATGAAGTTTGCAATGCGCCCGAAGAACAGGCCGATCGGCACCACCGCCGCCGCAAGATCATAGATACTGAGCGGGTTGTAGCCCCTGCGCTGCCCAAACAGGGTCAGCCCCAGGATCGCGCCCAGAAGGCCGCCATGAAAGGACATCCCGCCCCGCCAGATCGCCAGGATCTGCATTGGATCCTGCGCATAGCTGGCAAAGTCGTAGAACAGCACATAGCCGAGCCGTCCGCCGAGCACGACGCCGACCGCGACCCAGACCAGCATGTCGTCGAGTTCGACGGGTTTCGGGCGCGCAACCGAACCCCACATGGCCTCACGCTGGACAAGCCAGCGCGCATAGAGCCAGCCGCCGAGGAGGCCGGCCACATAGGCAAGCCCATACCAACGCAAGGCCAGCGGTCCGATCGAGATCGCGACCGGATCGATGACCGGAAAGGGAATGGCGAGAAAGGGCATGCGCCGTCAGCGGCGCAGGGCGAGCGTCGGTGTGGATGCGGCGGCGTTGGCGGCGGCCGCCCGGGCAACGGCAGCCCCGGCGGATGGCGGCGAGCTGCCGGCGACGGCCTGGTCCTGCGCCGCGAGGAATTGGGCGATCTGGTCCATGGACTCGGCGGCCGCCTTGTTGACGGTGATTTGATCAACGCTGGTCCAGTCGCCTGAACTGCCGCGCGCGACCGTCGCGCCCTGGACGCGCTGCGCCCGCCGCTTCTGGGCGTCGAACACATCCCAGACAAAGGCAAGCGCCGTCTGCCCGTCTTCCGTCGGCTGCGCCGCAAGATAGCCACGCACCCGGTAGCGCGGGTTGGTGGCCGGGTCGACGATGTCGACCCGGCGCGCGCTGGCCTCGCTCGACAGTGCGGAACTGAAGCTGCCGCGCATCGCATCCGGCGCGCCGGAAATGCTCTCGACCGCAATCGGAACACCCGGCGCGACCGTCGGCGCGCGTTGCGCCGTTGTCGTTTCGGTGCAGGCCGCAAGTCCGAGCGCCAGGCCCGCGAAGATCAACAGGGATCGCATCAGAACGCCTCCCGCTCCTCATAGGGGAGCTTTACGGAATGGGCCGTGTTCTACGCTGCCAGGCGCGTTGCGTCCAGATGGCCAAGGCTCAGCGCAGCATCAGCCCGGTGTCGGCGAGGTTCAGCGCCTCCGCCGGGCCGTCCGTTACCAGATAGGTTCGGCCAAGGCACATGGCGGTCTCGGTGCGCGAATCCATCAGGATCATGTGGGCGAACATCACCATGCCCGGCTCGAGCACCCAGTCATTGCCCTTGTAGAACATAGGCCAGTCCATCCAGCTTGGCGTGAACTTCGCGCCGAGCGAATAGCCGCAGGCGTTGAGCCTGTGCTCGCCAAGACCGTGTCCGGCAAACACGCGGTCATGGGCGGCGAACACATCGCCGGCCGTGTTGCCGGGCCGCAGCGCAGCCTGACAGGCGTTCAGCGCGTCGAGCGCAGCCGCATGATACAGCACATGCAGCGGACGCGGCTCCCCCACGACCACCGTCCGCATCGCGGCGCAGTGGTAGTGGCGATAGGCGCCCGCGAATTCGAGCGTGATCTGGTCATGCGGATCGAGGGCGCGTCGTCCCGACTTGTAGCGGCATAGCAGCGCGTCGCGCCCGGACCCGATGATGAATTCATTGGCCGGGTAGTCCCCTCCGCCCTGGAAGATCGCGTTGTGCTGCGCCGCCAGGATCTCGCCCTCGTCGGCGCCGGCGCGGATCGTTCCGAGCGCAGCCGCGTCGGCGCGGTCGCAGAGGTCCGCAGCCTTGCGCACATAGGTGATCTCTTCGGCCGACTTGGTCACGCGCAGCCGCGTCACGATGTCGGAGGCGTCGACCAGCGTGGCCACGCCATGGAAGGCGGCATCGAGCTTCTTGCCGTTGGCGGCCACCAGCCCGTAGCTTTCATACTCGGCGCCGATCCACTTGCCCGACAGGCCAAGCTCCCTGGCCAGCGCCAGCAGATCGCGCGCCGGGTTGGCGTCGACCGCATCCCGCCAGACACGGATATCGTCGATGTTCGAGGTCAACTCGGCCTGCCTGAGGTCGGCCGAGCGGGTCAGCAGCGCCATCTTTCCGTCGGCCCGAACCAGAAGGCATTGAAAGAAGCAAAAGCCGAAGGTGTCGTAGCCTGTCAGCCAGTACATGCTTTCCTGCTGGAACAGCAAAAGCCCGTCGAGCTTGCGTGCGGTCATTGCGGCCTGAAGCGCGGAGCGCCGACGCACGAACTCGACATCGGTAAAGTGCAGCGCCATTCTGGCCTCTTCCAATTCCATCTTTGGCTCTCCATCATTCAGCGGTGCGTTGCGCGATGCAACATGCTAGACGGGTCTCGCCATGCGCCCGCCACATGTGGCACGCCCGCTGAAGACAGGACACTCCGCCATGAATGCCCCGAACCGCCTGCTCGATGAAGTCGCCCGTCTCGTCACGGATGCCGCAGGCGCGGCGCAGGGTGTCCGGCGCGAGGTCGAGACCGTCGTCAAGACGCAGATGCAGCGCATCCTGGCCGACATGGACGTGGTAACCCGCGAGGAGTTCGAAGCGGTGCGCGAGATGGCCATCATGGCCCGCGAGGAAAACGACAGGCTCGCCGAGCGCCTTGCCGCGCTCGAGACCGCATCTCCTGCGAAAGCCAAGAAAGCCTGATCTGCGCGCCTACCAGGCGATCGGCGCCCCGTCATAGTTCATGAACTGGCCGCTCAGGCTCATGTCCAGCCTGTCGGCCAGCGTGATGATGCCATCGGTGCTCTGCGCAATAGTGATGTCGGCCCCGCCCCCGCCCATGTCGGTCTGCACCCAGCCCGGATGGACCAGCAGCACCGGGATCCGGCGCGGCCGCAACGCCTGCGCCAGCCCGGTCATGACCTTGTTCACCGCCGCCTTCGAGGCCCGGTAGGCCACCGCGCCGTCATTGGTCCCGGCCAGCGAGCCCATCCTGCTCGTGACGGTCACGATCTTGCCGCCGGCGACCTCAAGGCGCGGCAGGAAGGCCTGCGCAACGCGCAGCGGCCCCAGGGTGTTGACCGCAAGCACCTCCGCAAAGGCGCCGAAATCCATGTCCAGCGCGCCCTGCCCCGCGCGCGGCCCATAGATGCCGGCATTGTTGATCAGCACATCGATCGGAACCGCAGACGCGCGCGCCGCGGCCTCGACGCTTTCCCCCGAGGTCACATCAAGGCCAAGGATCGTCAGGCGATCGCCATGGCGGTCCTTCTGCCCGGCGAGCGCCTCGGCCTTGAGCGGCTCACGCGCGCAGGCGATCACGCTCTCGCCGCGCGCCAGAAGCTTGCCCGTCAGGCCAAGGCCGATGCCGCGATTGGCCCCAGTAATCAACCATGTGGCCATGACCGCAACTCCGCAAGCAGACGCGGGGAACCAGTCCCCGCACGCAGTCGCTTGTCGGCCAAGCCGGCAGGGGCGTCAACACCCGCCCCAATTCCGCCTGTCCGGAGAGAGTGGCCTCAGCGGGCTTTGAGCAGCGCCTCGACGTCCAGCAGCACCATCTCGTTGTCATCGGCCTTGTTTGGCTCGCGCGAGGACGAGAATGGCAGGTTGTTGTCGTTACCGACGATGATGTGCCTGGCGTCCACCACATCGACATTCTCGATGGTGAAGAACGGGAAGGTCAGCACGCCGTCATTGAGCGGCTTGCGGGCCCGCTTGTCGGGGTCGGCGATCTTCATCAGGTCGATGTGCCCGATCTTGCGCACCGGGCCGCCGGCCATCGCGTCCGTCATCTCGATCTTCACGACGCGCTTGAACTTCGCCAGATCGTGAAAGCAGGTCTCGGCGCGCTGACCGGCCGGGCAGCCCTTGTCTGATGTGCCCTCGCCATTGTCGCGCTCGATGACAAGGGCCGTGGTCGCATCGATCATGTTGAAGTCGCCGATCGCGGTCGCGCCGGGTTCCAGCACATATTTCCAGTGCCGGCCCGTCCACTTTTCTTCGGTCACTGAGAATTCGAGGATGCGCAGCACCGTGCGGCCTTCGGTGGTCTTCTCCCAATCCTTCTTTTCAGTGTCCCAGACCGGGCCTTCGAGCAGGCCATAGATAAACCTGCCGTCCGGGGAGGCTGCCATGCCTTCATAGCCGCGCGAGCGGCCGAGGTTGACGGTCGGATCGGTGGGCGCGCCCGGGTTGGAGGCGGCCACGCGGAAATGGTCAGGCGAGCGCAGCGGCTTGCCGTCAACCTCGGATTCGAACACGGCCTCGACCTTGCCCGTACGATCCGTGCGGATCAGGTAGGGGCCGAACTCGTCGCCGAACCAGAGCTTGTCGCCGATCGGCTGGAAGCCTTCGAGGTCGAAATCGCTGCCGGTCAGGTAGCGCTTGGCCGTGCCTTCATTGGCGATCCGGAACGGCACCTTGTTGTCCGGGTCATGCAGCCAGACGGTTTCCAGCGCATCCATCGCGCCGCGGCCCCAGTCGATGTTGTAGCGCCGCACGAAGAGCATGGCGTCGGGGGAGTTCAGCTTCGAGCCGAAGCCATTGTCGGTCAGCACCCAGAACGTCCCGTCGCGCATGCGCTTGATGCCGGAATGGCCTTGCACGGGCTGCCCGAAGAAGGGCACGCGCAGGCCCGTCGGGCGTCCATTCGAGCGGCCCATCACGGTGCCGACGCCCTCGGCGCGCGCGACATTGGTGAAGCGGCCGGAAATCTTCAGGTCGGCCGGCGCATCGGCCGGCGGCTGGATGAAGGTTTCCGCCGGCAGGATGGCGTGACCGGCAAGCTTCGCCGGAAACTCCGTGCTGGCAATGGCGGATGACAGGGACAGCGCAAGCGCGGCGGCGCTAGAGGCGAGAAAGCGGCGCATCGGGGAAACCTCCGGCAACGAGAACGTTGCGTGCTCACTGGCGGCAGGCGGTTTCAGTCGTGTGACAGCCGGATGTCGTCTCAATGACAGACGGGGATCACACCGGTGCACCCCGGACCGGCCGAGACGAGCGCCAAGGCGGGTTCACCGCAGGCGCGCGGTCACCTCGATCTCGACCTTCATTTCGGGCTTGAGCAGCCCGGCCAGCACATATGCCCGCCGCAGGCCTGATGGCTCCGAAGACCTCGCCGCAGACGGACAGAACAGGCTCGCAATAGCTGCGGTCAGTGACGAAATATGGCGCCCGCACCACCTGCTCAAGCAAAGAGCCGGCCTTGGCAAGGACAGAAGCCAGCGTCGGAAGGACATTTCGGGCCTGCGCCGCGACATCCTCTGGCATCGTCATCGTGGCTTAGTCATAGACCGTGGTGCCCGAGACGAACACCAGATCGCCGTCGATCACCGCACGTGAATAACCAAAGGCGGTCTCGAAGGGCGAGCCGGTGCTGATCAGGCGGCGACTCATCGCCCGGCCCTGAGCGCCTGCAGGATCTTGCCCCCCGCCCTGCCCGTCTGCAGCATGCCGAGGCGACGCTCTTCCGCCTGGATCGCAGCACGGCTGAGCGGCCCGATACCACCCGTCGGCTCACCGACATCGTGGCCACGCGCGATCAGCAGACGCTGCAGTTCACGGCGTTCCTCGCGCGAGGTTGGCGGGTCATCGGTCGGCCATGCCTGCTGCACGCCCGGGCGGCCGCGCAGGCGGTCGGACAGGATCGAGATGGCCAGCGCATAGCTGTCCGCGCCATTGTACGAGAACGCCGCATCATAGTTCTTGAATACGAGCCAGGCCGGCCCACCCTTGGCCGGATAGACAAGGCCGGCATTGGCCCCGCCCGTCAGTTCGCCACCACCAACGCGCTTGATGCCGCGCGAAGCCCAGCTTGACACCGGCGCACGCGCGGTGCGGCCAACGGGTCCGGAATAGCCGTCCGGCACATCGACCTCATAGCCCCAGCTTGCGCCCGTCTGCCAGCCGGCCTTGGCCATGAAGTTGGCTGTTGAGTGCAGCGCATCGGGGATCGAATCGACCAGATCGCGCCGCCCGTCGCCATCACCATCGACGGCGAGTCTCAGATAGGTCGTCGGGATGAACTGGGTGTGGCCGAAGGCGCCCGCCCAGGAGCCCATCAGCTGCTCCTGCCTGAGATCTCCGCGCTGGATGATCTTCATGGTGGCGATGAGTTCGCCCCGGAAGAACTCGCGGCGGCGAGAGGCTGTGCAGGCCGCCGTCGACAGCGCCTGCGGCAGCGACCAGCGCCCGCGCACCTTGCCGTAGTTGCTCTCGACACCCCATACAGCAACGATGGTGTGGCGATCGACGCCGTAACGCTGCTCGGCGGCTGCCAGCGCGCTTGCGTGGTTGCGCAGCATCTGCCGGCCTTCGGTCACGCGCTCCTCATCGACCAGTGCGCCGAGATAGTCCCAGATCGGCGTGCGGAATTCGGGCTGGTTGTTCATCGCCTCGATCACTTTGGGATCAGGCGTGACGCCGGCCATGGCGCGGTCGAACACCTGCGCCGAAACGCCCTGAGACAGGGCGGAGGCACGGATTCCCGCCACGCAGTCATCGAAATCGGCGCGGGCCGGCGCGGCGGCCAGCAGCGAGGCAAAAATTGCGAACTGAACGGGCCGAAGCAATCTGGACATGGCAAGAAGCCCCTTTGGCAGAGGTCGGATCAGGCTGTCATCTTGGCATGGCGTATGGTTAAGGATGATTTAAGGCGAGCGCGAAGGCCCGCGCGTGGCCCTCTCACAGGCTCGCAGCTGCCCGCGCCGCCTGATCGTACTGGCCCGAGAGCGCCCTGAGCTGCGCCGCGATATCGGACAGCCTGCCGGCATCGACGCCTGTGCCGATCACGGACTTGACCAGCAGCGCCTCGCGCACTTCGCGGTAGCGCGCGCACAGCGCTTCACCGGCGGCCGTCGCCTGCACGGTCTTTTCCTTGCCGAGCCGGCCCGCCTTGATGAGCTTCAGCTTCTCCAGCTTCTTGAGCGAATAGCTGACCACATGTGTGTCCTCGATGTTGAGCACGAGACAGACATCGGCAAGGCGCTTGGCCTTGCCGCGATGGTTGACGTTGTGCATCACCAGCACATCGAGCGGCGACAGGTCGGGCATGCCCGCCGCCGCCATGCAACGCACCATCCAGCGGTTGAACGCGTGCACCGTCATGATCAGGCCAAACTCGAACTCGGAGAGCGCCGGAAGCCCCCCCGAGGCGAGATGACCCGAGGAGACGATGGGACCGAGATGGATCGTGTCCTTGTTGGTCGCGTCCTGGCTCATTCACTTCTGCCCCAGCATCTGGTTCGGCAGCCACGTTACCAGATCGGGGACAAAGAACACGATGGCCACCATCACAACCATGCCGACAAAGAAGGGCAGCGACGCCAGCGCCACATAGCCCATCGATTTCTTCGCAAGGCTTTGCAGCACATAGAGGTCCTTCACCGCCGGCAGGATCACGGCGGTGGTCAACACCACCATCGAGATGCCGTCGATAAAGCAGCCCATGATGATGAACACCACCGTGAGCGCCGCGATGAACCCGGCCTGGCTGAGGTTGAGACCGATGATCCAGTCCGCGAACAGGCGCGGCAGGCCAGTGAACCCCATGGCAGTCGACAGGAAGGCTGCGCCGGACAGGATCAGGGCGATCATGCAGTTGGTGCGGGTGGCGCCGAGCGCGCTTTCCTTGAACACATGCCACGAGATGCCGCCGACCGCCGTCGTGTACACCAGAAGACCGATCAGCAGCAGCGCGCCGACCTGATCCCAGTGAGCGATCTCGGTAACGCCGATGATGGCGCTGACCAGAACCGCGAGGCCGACGACGATGGCATGGGTGCGTTCCATCAGCTTGTCGATGCCCGACAGGATCAGCGCGCCGACGACGCCGAGCACGGCGGATTCGGTGGGCGTTGCGACCCCGCCATAGATTGAGCCGAGCACGGTGATGATCAGCAGCACGGTCGGGATGAGCCGCCGGCTTTCCCAGACCTTCTCCCTCAGCGTCATGATCGGATCGCGCGGGGGGATGCGCTGCGGATAGAGCGCGGCATAGCCCATGACGATGAACGAGAAGATCATCATCAGCACGATGCCGGGGATGACGCCCGCGATGAACAGCCGCGCGATCGAGACCTCCGCCGCCACGCCATAGACGATCATGATGATGGAGGGCGGGATCAAGAGGCCTAGCGTGCCGGACCCTGCCAGCGAGCCGACCAGCATGAAGTCGTCATAGCCGCGCTTGCGCAGCTCCGGGATCGTCATCTTCCCGATGGTGGCGGCGGTCGCAGCCGACGAGCCCGAGATGGCCGCGAAGATTCCGCAGCCGAACACGTTGGTGTGCAGGAGGCGGCCCGGAAGCCGTTGCATCCAGGGGGCGAGGCCCTTGAACATGTCCTCAGCGAGGCGCGAACGGAACAGGATTTCCCCCATCCAGATGAACATCGGCAGGGCCGTCAGCGCCCACGACGTGTTGGCGCTCCACAAGGTGGTGCCGAAGTTGAGTCCGATCGGGCGTGTCGAAAGCAGCGCCATGGCGACGTAACCGACGGCGGCAAGCGAAATGCCGATCCAGAGGCCGAAGGCGAGCGTGATGAACATCACGCACAGGAGAATGATGCCAGCTGTTGCGGGATCCATGGTGCTCAATCCTCAGCGGTCAGCCAGCGACGATTCGCCGAACCCGGTTTCGGTGGAGGCGAGGTAGCTCGGTGTCTTGCCCGTCGCCAGGCGCACGAAGTCCTCGACCATCGCCAGCAGGAGCACGGCGAGCCCGAAGAACAGGCCGAACTGCGGCACCCAGAGTTTGATGGGCACGAGGCCCATCGTCACTTCGTTGAAGCGCCAGGAATCATAGACCAGCCGGCCGATCCACCAGGTCGCCCAGGCAGTGGCGACGGTGCCGCAGCCGAGCGCGAAGAACTCCAGCGCCTTGCGCCGCTGCCCCGTCAGCTTGTCGACGATCAGTCCGACGCGGATGTGCTCGCCCCGCCGGTAGGTGGCGGCGAGACCGAGAAATCCTGTCGCCGCGAGCGCGAACCCCGCAAAGTCGTCGGACGAGCGGATCTGCCCGCCGAACTGGCGCAGCGTGACATCGGCCAGGATGATGCCGGCGATAGACGTCAAGGCAAGCACCGCCAGAAACGAGGTCAGCTTGTAGATCGGATCAAATGGACTGCGCATGTGCCCCCCTGTGGCGGTTGCGTGTCTGCGGTGGCTGGAGCCCATCCTTCGGCGGGCTCAGGATGAGGATCGGGTGCATTCGACGTGGGCCCGATGTGATTGTCGAGTGCAGATTTCGACAATTCTTGCCGATTTATTCCAATTCCTCATCCCGAGCCCGCCGAAGGATAAGTTCCAGACATAAAACGGGCGGCGCGCCGCGCCACCCGGCCCGATCAAGGCTTCACTTCCGGAAGGCTGCCAGCACTGCAGCGCCATCGGCGCCAGCCCGCGCGGCCCATTCGGCGGCCATGGTCTCGCCAATCTTTTTGAGCTCGAGCTTCATGATGTCTGACGCAGGCAGCACGGTGATGCCCTTCTCGGCCAGCGTCTTCCTGTAGCTCTCGTTCAGCTCCTCCGACGTCTTCCAGCCGCGTTCCTCGGCCCGGGCGGAGGCCGCGCGGATGGCGGCTTGCTCGGCGGCCGGCAACGCCGTGAACACGGACTTGGTCACGATCACCACGTTCTGTGGCAGGAAGGCCTGCACACCATAGCATTGGCTGAGATAGTCCCATGCTTGGCTGTCGACGCCGGTCGCGCCGGAGGTGATCATCGCATCAAGCACGCCCGTGCGGAAAGCCTGTGCGATTTCCGGGACCTGAATCGTGGTGGCGGAGGCTCCGATCAGGTCGGCAAAGCGGGCCGTGGCGGGGTTGCACGAGCGGAACTTTGTGCCCTTCATGTCAGCCAGCGCGTTGATCGGCTTCTTGGTGTAGATCGCCTGCGGAGGCCAACCGACCGAGTACAGCATCACGAGGCCGGCCTTGTCGAGGCGCGCTTCCAGAGCAGACTTCGCTGCGGCATACATCTTGCGGTCATCCGCATAGGAGGTGGCGAGGCCTGGCACCGGGTCAAAACCGAACATCGGATCCTCTTTCGACAGCACCGAGATCAGCAACTCGCCGATCTGCACCTGCCCGGTCGCCACGGCGCGGCGCATTTCCGGCATCTTCACCAAAGAGGCGTGGAATGCACGGTGATGTCGATTTTGCCACCGGTGGCAGCCTTCACGTCTGCAACGAAGTCTCGGACGTTGACCGTCTGGAAGGTTCCGTCCGAATAGGGCGTCGGCATGTCCCATTTGGTTTATGCGGAGGCCGCGCTGGCGGCGACAGCGGCGGTGGCGGCAAGGGCAAGGCGCTGGAAGGCATGCATGGGTCTTCTCCGCTGATGGGGTTAAGTCGGCCCGTTCGGGCTCGTTGTCGGTCTGGAAAGCAGCCATCTGGCTGTTCCGGCGGTCCGTCAGCAGCATGCAGCCGGGCGCATGGGTGATGGCGAAGGACGGCTTGACGCTGGCGATCACGGCCTGGAGCGTGACGCCGCAGGCCCAGAACACCGGCAGCTGATCGTCCATGATGGCGACCGGGTCGCCATAATCGGGTGCCGTGATGTCGCTGATGCCGATCAGGTCGGGCCGCCCGATATGGACGGGCGCGCCATGCACGGCCCGAAAGCGTGAGGTGATCTGGATGGCGCCGATCGCGTCTGCCGCCTTGAGCGGCCGCATCGACACGACCATCTTGCCGGCGAAGGGTCCCGCCGGCGCGCACGCGATGTTGGTGCGCCACATGGCGACATTGTCGCCGCAGGCGATCTGCCGGAGCTCGATGCCGTCCTCCAGGAGCGCTTCCTCGAACGAGAAGCTGCAGCCGATGACAAAGGCGATCAGGTCACCGCGCCAGAAACGGGATATGTTGGTCATTTCCTCGACCAGCTCGCCATCCCGCCAGACGCGGTATCCGGGCAGGTCCGTGCGCAGGTCGAGATCGGCTTCAGTCGCCGGCACATGCGGCGAGCCCGGCTCGGACATGCCAATCAGCGGGCAGGCCTTGGGGTTGAGAACGCAAGAGCACAGGAAACCGGTCGAACGATCGCGCGGCAGGATGGCGAGATTGCCCTGCACGAAGCCGGGCGCCATGCCGGCAGTCGGCCCGATGTGACGCGCCTTGCGGATCGACAGGCGCGCTTCAAGGCCGCTCTGGCCGCCGTGCAGATGGCTCTGCGAAACCCCAACCATGCTGCAAGCCGTTTCGAGCCCAGCGCCCCAGCTGGAACGACAAGCTCGCTCATAATTCCAGCATGTCAATAATTTATCGATGATTTATTATTACAAGAGCAGTGACAAAACCTGGCGCGTGCGCACGGGCTTCGGGAGATGCGCGTCAATCCCGGATCGACAAGCGCAACCAAGGCGATTTA
>JAPLOW010000262.1 GCA_026400555.1 Hyphomicrobiales bacterium | reverse complement strand
ATGCGCGTTGATCGCGTCGGCTAGTTGCAGGCCGACTGTGCGGATCGGGTTGAGCGCCGCGCGCGGGTTCTGGAAAATCATCGAGACGGCAGCGCCGTGAAGGCTGCGCAGCTGCTTTGCGCTGGCCTGCGTGATGTCCTGTCCGCGAAACCGGATGTGCCCGCCGGTGATCCTGCCGGATGCTTCGAGCAGGCGCGTCACGGCAAAGGCGGTGACCGACTTGCCCGAGCCGCTTTCGCCGACCACGCCGAGCGTTTCGCCCTCCGCGACCGTCAGCGACACGCCCCTGACGGCCTTGACGATGCCGTTCCGGGTGGAGAAATCGACATGCAGGTCATCAATCGCCAGAAGCGGCACCGCAGGCAAGAGTCCGGCGTTCATGTGCGCATGCGTGGATCGAGAATATCGCGCAATCCGTCGCCCAGAAGATTGAAGCACAGCACTGTCAGCATCAGCGCCAGACCCGGGCAGGCGACCAGCCACCACTTGCCAGTGGCGATGAAGCGCGCGCCCTCGGCGACCATGATGCCCCATTCCGGGGTCGGCGGCTTGACGCCGAGGCCGATGAAAGAGAGGCCCGCTGCGTTGAGGATGGCCCAGCCGAGGTTGAGCGAGACCTGCACTGCCATGGCGGGCAGGACGTTGGGCAGCAGGAAGCGCAGGATCACCGACAGGTGGCTGTCGCCGGAGGCTCGCGCCGCCTCGACCCAGCCGGCATTGCGCCGCACGTTCACCTCCGCGCGTGCGAAGCGAATGTAGAAGGGCAGGTTAATGATGGCGGTGGCGATGACGATGTTCTCGACCCGGTTGCCAAGGGCTGCCACCAGGGCCATGGCCAGCACGAAGAGCGGAAAGGCCATCAGGATATCGACGAAGCGGCCGACATAGCGGTCGATGCGCCCGCCGAGATAGCCGCAGACGGCGCCGATCACTGCGCCGACCGCAAAGGACAGGCTGACGGCCGACAACGCGATGGCGAGGTCAAGGCGCGCCGCCACAACAAGCCTGCTGAAGACATCGCGACCAAGCTGGTCGGTTCCGGCCCAATGCTGGGCGCTGGGCGGCTTCAAGGCATTGGCGACGTTGGAGGCGATCGGATCGTAAGGCACGATCGACGGGCCGATGATGGCCACCAGGCACAGGATGAAAGCGCCTGCCGCGGCAACTGCGGTCACCGGATTGCCACGCAGAACCCAGGCCGTGTGGCGCAAGGTGGCGGATGAGCCGAGGAAGGTCATTCGACCGACACCCGCGGATCGGCGATGCCATAGAGCACATCGACGGTGAGGTTCACGAAGACGAAGATCGCGGCCATCAGCAGCACGAAGCCCTGTACCGGCGCATAATCGGACGAGAGCAGCGCATCGAGCGCGTAGGAGGCCACGCCGGGCCAGGAGAAAACTTTCTCGACCAGGACATTCGCGCCGAGCATGGTCGAGAAGACGATGCCGGCGATGGTCAGCACGGGCAGGATGGCGTTGCGCAGCGCATAAGTGACGATGAT
>JAPLOW010000207.1 GCA_026400555.1 Hyphomicrobiales bacterium | reverse complement strand
TACTTCATCACCAATGCCGAGAAGATGATCGCCGATCTCGAGGACGTCTACATCCTCATCCACGAGAAGAAGCTGTCGTCGCTGCAGGCCATGCTCCCGGTCCTGGAAGCCGTGGTGCAGACCGGCAAGCCGCTGCTGATCGTCGCTGAGGACATCGAGGGCGAAGCCCTGGCCACCCTCGTCGTCAACAAGCTGCGCGGTGGCCTCAAGGTTGCAGCCGTCAAGGCGCCGGGCTTCGGTGATCGCCGTAAGGCCATGCTCGAAGACATCGCCATCCTGACCGGCGGCCAGATGATTGCCGAAGACCTCGGCATCAAGCTCGAATCCGTCACCCTTGCCATGCTCGGCCGCGCCAAGAAGGTGCGCATCGAGAAGGAAAACACCACCATCGTCGATGGCGCCGGCAAGAAGAAGGACATCGAGGGCCGCGTCAACCAGATCAAGGCCCAGATCGAAGAGACCACCTCGGACTACGACCGCGAGAAGCTCCAGGAGCGTCTGGCCAAGCTCGCGGGCGGCGTCGCGGTCATCCGCGTCGGCGGCTCGACCGAAGTCGAGGTCAAGGAAAAGAAGGACCGCGTGGACGACGCGCTGAATGCCACCCGCGCTGCGGTGGAAGAAGGCGTGCTGCCGGGCGGCGGCGTAGCCCTGCTGCGTGCGGCTGGCGCCATCGGCAAGCTCAAGCCTGCCAACGAGGACCAGAAGATCGGCATCGACATCGTCAAGAAGGCGCTCACCACGCCGGCTCGTCAGATCATCGAGAACGCCGGTGACGACTCCGCAGTGATCGTCGGAAAGCTTGCCGAGTCGAAGGACTATTCGGCTGGCTACAACGCCCAGACCGGCGAGTACGTTGACATGATGAAGGCTGGCATCATCGATCCGACCAAGGTCGTGCGCACCGCCATCCAGGATGCAGCCTCGATCGCGGGCCTGCTCATCACCACCGAAGCCATGATCGCCGAAGCTCCGAAGAAGGATGCTGCGCCGGCCATGGGCGGCGGTGGCGGCATGGGCGGCATGGGCGGCATGGACTACTGATCCACCACGCCCCTTCGTCGATCATCCGGCAACACCTTGCGCAAAGCCGCCTTCGGGCGGCTTTGTCGTGTTCAGGCCACTTACAGACCAGGCTTTCGACGAGAGCGCAACGGACCGGCGCCACGTGACCGGGTGGGGCAGACATCGGGTCGGAAAAAGCCCGACCCTGTGATTTCAGGAGCAGTGTTGCAAATCGGCACTAGGCGCACTGCCGGACTTCGGTGTTTATCGCCGAGAGCGCTATCTGTACCCATCGGCTCAAGGAAAATCGTCATGAAGAAGTTCACCCTCGTTCTTGCCGCCGTGCTGACCGCTGCAGCCCTCGGTGCTTGCGCAGGCAAAGCCCCGGTTGGCAAGGGCAAGTCTCCCGTGGTCGCCCCGCAGGCTGCTCCGATCGCTGTTCGCGGCTGAGCCAGAGCGCCTGATTGAGACCGACCCGGCGGCGTGCTTCGGCCCGGCGCCGGGTTTCCTTTTTTGGGTTGTTCGCGGCCCGGCCAACACGTATCCCTGTCCTGAAACGATGGTGCATGCCATGCAGGCTGTCAGTTCCGGCGCGTCTTTGAGCCGTCATTGGGTCCGCTCTGTCGGCATTGCGGCGGTGGCGTTGGCTCTGGGCGCATGCTTGCCTGACGCCAAGCCGAATCTGGCGTCACCCGTGACGTCGCCCGACCCGTCTGCGACCAGCTACGCTGTGTCCGCCATCTCACAGGCTGATGAGTCCTCGCGACCCCGTCCGGTCGCCGCCGCTAGGCGTCAGCACCAGGACGGGGCGTCGCCGCGCGCCGCCGCCCATCGCGAAGAGACCCACTACATCGAGTTCAGGTCGCGTTCAGCGGCGAGCTATGGTCATACCTTCGCGTCCGTGGGCAAGCTCGGCCCGGGCGACCGGATCGAGACAAGTGAAATTGTTGGTCTTCATCCGGCCACGGAGAGCGTGCTGCCCTGGATGGTGGGCCATGTGCTGCCGGTCTTGTCCGAAACCGGCGCCAGCGATGGCGATACCGAGGAGGTGTACTGGACTGCGCGCTACCGTATCCGCATGAACAAGCAGCGCTATGACGGGCTCATGGCGCAGATCCGGCAATTGCAGGCCGCGTCGCCTGCCTGGCACGCGGTATTCTACAACTGCAATGCCTTTGTCGGCGACATCGCCAAACTGATGGGCCTCAAGACGCCTGGTAACACGCTGTTGTTTCCCAAGGAGTACATTGAGGAACTCGCGTCGCTGAACGGCGCATGATCACTTACGATTTCCGAGGTCATTGATGCACATGATTGCTGCCAGACTGGCTGTTCTGTCCCTTGCCGCCGCAACGCTCGCCGGTTGCGTCGGCATGTCTGATCTGGCCGGGCTCGGCTCTGCGGCCGGGCGCGTGAGCGATTACAGCAGCCTGCCCTCGAGCGGCCATCTGGTCGCCTCCGCCACCGGCACGACCATTCCCGACGCGCTGCTGGACGCGCGCAGGCAGGGTATGAAGATCGGCGTCCCGCGCGGCACGTCGGTGGCCTATGCGGGCAGCGAGCCGGCCGGAACGATCGTCATCGAGCAGTCGCGCCATTCGCTCTACTTCGTCGAAGGAGACGGCAAGGCAATCCGCTATACCGTCGCGATCGGCAAGGTCGAGAACCAGTGGGCGGGAATCTCGCGCGTCCTCGCCGTACATCTGCAGCCAGGCTGGACACCGCCAGAGTCCATGCGCCGTCCGGGCGCCGACCCGGGCGCGATGATTCCCAGCGGCGCGCCCAACAATCCCATGGGCATCGGCGCGCTGACGCTGGCCGGCGGCGACTACGCCATCCATGGCACGAACCGCCCCGACACGATCGGGCGCGCCGTTTCGGGCGGCTGTTTCCGCATGCTCAACGAAGACATCGCCGATCTCATGCGGCGCGTCCGCGTCGGCACGAGGGTCGTCGTCAACCGCTGAGTACGCCAACGCGTCTGGTAGCCTTGCCAGTCGAGTCAGAAGTCCCGACGGAGGGCACACATCAATGACCAGTTCCGCCTTCAAGACATCGCTCATCCGCCAGTTCGGCTCACCTGCGGTCGTCATCGATCTTGACGTTGTCGAGGCCAACATCGCCCGTGTTCAGGCCGCCTGCGACGCGGCGGGGGTTGCGAACCGGCCGCACATCAAGACGCACAAGAGCCCGCTGATCGCCGCCATGCAGCGTGATGCCGGCGCGCGTGGCATCACCTGTCAGAAGCTCGGCGAGGCCGAGGTGATGGCAGCCGGCGGCCTCGACGACATCCTGATCAGCTACAATATCCTCGGCGAGGACAAGATGGCGCGGCTGGGCGGGCTGCTGCGCCAAACGCTCGTGACGGTCGCCGCCGACAACCCCGTCACGATCGCGGGCCTGCCGATGGCAGCCGAGATCGCCGGGCGCGCCCTGCCAGTGGTGGTCGAGTGCGACACCGGCCGCAAGCGGGCCGGAGTCGAGACGCCGGCAGAGGCCATCGCGCTGGCCCGCCAGATCGCCGCATCGCCGCACCTGACCTTCGCGGGCCTTCTGATGTATCCACCCGAGGACCGCTGGCCCCAGACGCAGGCCTTCGTGGACGAGGTTCAAGCCGCCCTGCGCGCGGACGGGCTGGCGCTGAACATCGTCTCGACAGGCGGCACGCCCAACATGGCCAATCTGGGCCAGCTCAAGGGCGCAACCGAGCATCGCGCCGGGACCTATATTTTCAACGACCGCATGATGATGGCCTGCGGGCAGGCCACGCTGGCCGACTGCGCGCTGCAGGTCTATGCCACCGTGGTCAGCCGCGCCGCGCCCGAGCGCGGTATCCTCGATTCAGGCTCGAAGACGCTGACCGCCGATCCTGGCGGCGGCCTCGACGGCTATGGCTACATCATTGAGCATCCGCAGGCCCGCATCCACAAGTTCGCCGAGGAGCACGGCTTTCTCGATCTTGCCGCCTGCAACGAGCGCCCGGGCGTGGGCGATATCGTGCGCATCATCCCCAACCATGTCTGCGTCGTCTGTAACATGGTCGACCGCTACGTTGCCGTGCGCGGCGAGACGATCATCGGTGAGATCCCGGTCGCGGCGCGCGGGCGGCTGATCTGAGCTCCGGCGACCTCAATTCTCCCGCTTGATCGCGCTTTCATGCCACTTGCGCAGGAACACATGGCTGATCCAGCTCGTCAGCAGGAAGATGGCGATCCCGGTCACCGAAATCATGATCAGGGCCGCGAACATGCGCGGGATGCGCAACTGGTAGCCTGACTCCAGGATGCGGTAAGCCAGTCCCGAGGCATTGCCGCCCGACCCGGCAACGAACTCGGCCACCACCGCCCCGATCAGCGCAAGACCGCCGGAAATTTTCAACCCACCGAGGAAATACGGCATGGCGGCGGGCAACCTGAGATAGCGCAGCGTCTGCCAGCGGGTGGCCTTGTAGAGCTGGAACAGGTTGACCAGGTTGTGGTCCGCGGAGTTCAGCCCGAGGATGGTATTCGACAGGATCGGGAAGAAGGCCACGATCCAGGCGCAGATCAGCAAGGAGAGGTTAATGTCGCCGACCCAGATGATGATCAGCGGCGCGATCGACACCACCGGCGTGACCTGCAGGATCACCGCGTAGGGAAACAGGCTCATCTCCAGCCACTTTGACTGGGTGAAGACGATGGCGAGCGCCACCCCGACTGTGACGGCGGCGATCAGCGCAGCAAAGGTGATGCGCAGCGTGATCCAGAGCGAGCCGGAAAGCGTGCCCCAATCGGCGACGAGCGTTTTCGCGATCAGCCAGGGTCCGGGCAGGACATAGTGCGGGATCTGGCGATACTGGACGATCCATTCCCAGAAGCCCAGCGCGAAAATGCCGATGATGATGGGCGCGAGGATGCCCGGCCAGGTGCTCCTCGCGATGCCAAGGATGCGGTCTTCCTGAACGAAGATCGGCCTGTTTTCGGCGTCGGTCCCCGAATCCTGGGGAACGGACTGGGGGCTGGCGGTCAGATCGCTCATCCGTGCATGGCCTTTCCAAGCGCGTTCGATGCCATGCGGCACAAATCGGCATATTGCGCCGAGGTTCGGAACAGTTCGTCGCGCGGATGGGGGGCGTCGACGGTCAGGTCCGCCATGATGCGTCCGGGCCTCGCCGCCATCACCACGATCCGCTGCGACAGGTAGACCGATTCGAACACCGAATGGGTCACGAACACTGCCGTGAAGCGCTGTTCCCACCACAGCTTCAGAAGGTCGTCGTTGAGCCGGTGGCGGGTGATTTCATCCAGCGCGGCGAAGGGTTCGTCCATCAAGAGGATAGACGGCCTGGTCACGAGTGCGCGCGCGATCGACACGCGCATCTTCATGCCGCCGGAGAGTTCGCGCGGATAGGAGCCCTCGAAGCCCTTGAGCCCGACGAGGCCCAGCATGTTGGCGGAGGTGGCTTCCGCCTCGCGCCTGTCGACGCCCTTCAGCGTCAGCGGCAGCATCACATTCTTCAGCGTCGTCGCCCAGGGCATCAGCGTCGGCTCCTGGAAGACGAAGCCGAGATCAGGTTCGGCATGGCCTTCGGCATCATGCGCCGAGGTCGGCCAGTCGATTACGCCCCGCGAGGGGTCTCCCAGACCGGAGATCATGCGGAGCAGCGTGGACTTGCCGCAGCCGGAGGGGCCGAGCAGGCTGACGAATTCACCGCGCGCCAGGTCAAGATTAACGTCTCGAACGGCGATCGTGCCGTTGGCGAACTGCTTCGAGACGTCACGGATCGAGACGAGCGGGCGCGGCTTGTGCCCTGCGCCCGCTCCGGTTGTCATGTCGGCCTGAGCGCTCAAGCGCCCACGCCCTTGTTGATGAACTCGAGGCTGTAGGCCTTCTTGATGTCGAGTCCGGTCGGGAAAACGCCGGTCGCGGCCATGGTCTCGTAGAAAGACTTCCAGCGCTCGTCCGTCATGGCGCCCACGCCGAGCTTGAGCGCATCGCCTGAGCGCACGATGCCGCGCTCGTTCATGACCTTGATCGCGTAGGCGATCTTCTCGTCGGACATGTCCGGGTTGTCCTTCTTGATCAGCGCATTGGCCGCCTCGATGGCCGGGCCGCCCTTCATGTATTCCGCCCAGCCCTCGAGCGAGGCGGTGACAAAGCGCTGCACCAGATCCTTCTTCTCGGCCACCATCTTGTTCGAGATGTTGATGGTGGTGTTGTAGTTCTCGAAGCCGGCATCGGCGATCAGGTGTACCACCGGGTTCACGCCGCTCTGCTGGATGGCGAAGGGTTCGGAAGACAGGAAGCCCTGCTGCGAGATCTGCTTGTCCGCCAGGAAGGGGGCCATGTTGAAGGTGTAGGGCCGGGCCTGCTCGTCGGTGAAGCCGAACTTGGCTTTCAGGAAGGGCCAGAAGCTGGTGCGGCCGGCAGCCCCGATCAGGATCGGCTTGCCCTTGAGCGCGGCGAGGCTGTCATGGCCAACGCCGGGATGCGAGATGATGACCTGCGGATCCTTCTGGAAGATCGAGGCGATGCACATGTACGGAATGCCTTCGCGCACATAGTTGATCGCCTCGAACGAGTTCGACATGATCATGTCGACCCGGCCGCCGAGGAGCAGCGCAGACGGGTTCTGCTGCGGGCCGCCCATGCGGATGTCGGCGTCGATGCCATACTTGCGATAGATGCCGGCGGCGACCGCGTGATAGAAGCCGCCATGCTCGGCTTGGGCGCGCCAGTTGGTCTGGTAGCTGACCTTGTCCAGTGTCTGGGCGTTGACGCTGCGACCCGAGACGGGGATCAGGACGGATGCGCCGGCGCCGCCGATGAGGCCCAGCGCGGCGCGGCGATCGATACGGAACTTCGACATGGTCATGGGTGAAACACCTCATCTGTTGCGGCGGCCCGACGATGCGGCGCGCAGGTTGGACTGGTCGGTCCGGCCTTGGCCGGGCAGCGAGCGCAAGGACAGCAATCGCCGTGCCACCATATGTGGTTTGGCCAGCCATGATCCAGAGCGGAGCTGCTTAAATCGAAGGCAGAACTTTGCTGGAAAAACAAGCAGATTGCGGAGAAGTCCACGGTGCAATTTCCAGGGACCGCGATATAGTCTGCGCCGTGGCTGGCTTGCCGCCGGCTTCCACGCGCGTGCCTCGCGCTGTCGCCCGCGCGATTGAGAAGGACCACCACCGATGAATGTCGCGACGAAAGCCACACCGGACGCCGCCTCCCGCTATGACATCGCAGGTTTCATCGCCGACATCGGCGACGTTCCTGTGATCACTGAGGTGCAGAGTGTGCGCCGCCGCTCGCGCGATTTCTTCTGGTATTCGCCGATCCTGAACGCGCAGCTTCATGGCAAGAGCGCCGACATCATCGCCTGCCCACGCGACGAGGCCGATGTGATCCGTGTCGCCGCCTCCTGCGCCAAGCGCCGCATTCCGTTGACGGTTCGTGCCGGCGCGACCGGCAACTACGGCCAGGCCGTGCCACTGGAGGGCGGCGTCCTGCTCGACATCACCGGGCTGAACGCCATCGAGTGGCACAGGCCCGGCGTCGTACGCGTCGGTGCGGGCGCGAAGATGGACGAGATGGACGCCCAGCTCCGGCCGACTGGCTGGGAACTGCGTATGCACCCCTCCACCAAGCGCATGGCCACGATCGGCGGTTTTGTCGCCGGCGGCTCGGGCGGAATCGGTTCCGTCACCTATGGCGGCCTGCGCGAGCCCGGCAACATCATCGCCGCCCGTATTGTCACCGTGGAAGAAACCCCGCGCGTGATCGAATTGCGCGCCGAGGCCGCCCAGTTCGTGAACCGCGCCTATGGCACCACCGGCATTATCACGGCGCTGGAGATGCCGACCGCGCCGGCCTGGCCATGGATCGATCTCGTCATCGCATTCGATGATTTCGAGACAGCGATGCAGGTCGCTCAGGAGGTTGCGCTGGCGGACGGCGTGGTCAAGAAGCTGCTCACCCCGATCGCCTGGCCGCTGCCATCCTACTTCAAGGAGTTGCCGCACGCCTTCCCGGAGGGCAAGAACGTGCTGGTCGCGATGATTGCGGAAGCCTCG
>JAPLOW010000233.1 GCA_026400555.1 Hyphomicrobiales bacterium | reverse complement strand
TGCAAGCCGGGTGTGATCGCTGGCCAGCGCCTGCACGGCGGCGCCAAGCGCGGCGGCGGTGACCTCGGACAGGATGAAGCCATTGACGCCATCGGCAATGATGGCGGCGCAGCCGGGGTTATCGGAGACAATCGCCGGCCTGCCGACGGCGGCCGCCTCGATCAGGATGCGCGGAATGCCTTCCTGATAACGGCTCGGCAGCACAACGGCGTGTACCGCGGCCAGCAGCGCCGGCATCTCGTTCGCTGGAACCAGCCCAAGGCAGGTGACGCCAGGGGCATTGTGCAGGGCGTCAAGCTCGGCCTCCGACAAGGCATCGGGATCCGCCTCGGTGCTGTCGCCGGCGATCAGGATTTCGACCGGGCAGTTTCTGGCGTGCAGCCAGGCCGCGGTCTCCGCCAGGACGGCCACACCCTTGGCGCGCAGGATGCGGCCGGCGTAAAGCAGGCGAAACGGCCCGTCCTGCAGCGGCGCCGCCGCAAAGAGGCCCGGATCCACCCCGGCGCCGGAGATGTGACTTGTCCGGTCGGCTGGAACGATCCCGAGCCCGGTCAGCAGGCTGCGGTCGTCCGGCGTCTCGAAAATCGCGTGAACACGCGCAGGCGCGAGGCCGATGCGGAGGCCAATCAGGACCAGCAACCGACGCAACCGTGCACGGAAGGCATGATCGCCGCGGTCAAAGACGCGCCCGAGACCCGGAAATGTCGCGATGACGCGGGTTGGCCCCACGGCGAACAGCAAGCCGAGTGTGCCGAAGACAATCGGCTTTAGTGTGAGAAGATGCACCACATCGGCGCGGCTAGCTTTTGCCGCGGCCCGGATGTCGAAGGCCAGGCGGATGTCGCGTTTGAGGTCGAAGCGGTACCGTTCGACATCGAGCGGAATGATCGACAGTGAAGAGTTCGGCACGCCATCGGAGGCCGTCTGGCTATCCACCTGCTCTGAAGGCAGGATATGGCCGGTCGCAAGCGTCACCTTCGCGCCGATCGCTGCCGCTGCATTCGCAAGTGGACGGCGATGAGCTTCGAAATAGGCATGGTCGTTGCAGACGTACAGAACGCGCATGCCTCTCAGGTGGCCTTTCGTCAAAGAAGCCTGACCTGTTGCCCCGGTTCGAAAGCAGCAGTCCAAACCCATTGTTTATGCAGCGATGAATGGGGTGCCTGCAGGTCGAGACCAGCGAAAACTGGAGAGCGAAGCAGCGCGGTGACCATTAAATGACGCTGTATCTTATCCCGTCTATCTTGGATCGCAAGACACTGTCCATCGACAAAAAGAATCGAGGCTACCGACGCAAGGACAACTGCTAACGTCCGGTAGCATTTGGTTGGCCGGGGCGCAAACGCCGGAAGAAAAGGCAAAGCAGGCTGGCCGCCAGGAAGGCGAGGCCCGTCGTAAGGACCGGCGCCATGGGTGAGAGGACAGCGAGCAACACGAGGCCAAGATTGAAAAGCATGACGCGTTTGCACACATCGGCGTGGCTGAGGCCCGAGCGCACTGCGATCTGGTAGGCATGGCTACGGTGTGGCTGGGTGACAGGCTCGCCCCGGAACAGCCGGAGGACGAGGGTCGTTGTCGCGTCCACCAGATAGTAAGCCGGGAGGATGAGTGCAGCGGCTGCAAATCCGGCTGAGGCCAGCCCCAGCAATGCGCCGCCGCTCAGAAATCCGAGCGGAATGCTGCCGACATCGCCGAGAAAGATCCGTGCAGGATGCCAATTGGCCGTGAGAAAGCCCGCTCCGCTGGCGCCAAGCATCAGGCCCGCGCCGATCAGCGCATCAGACAGGACTGCTTGCGCCCCGGCAGGCGCGTGATGAACGATCAGCACGGCTGCAATCCCGGCGCCGAGCGTGATGAGTTCGACGCCGCTCAGACCGTCGATCCCGTCCATGAAATTGAAGACGTTGGTGAACCACAGCCAGGCCAGCGCGAGGCCTGGCCACAGCAGCCATGCCGGTGTCTGCCCGTCGCCGATTGGCGGCCATGCGGCGACGGCGAAGGCCAGTGCGAGCCCGACAGCGGCCGACTGTCCGAGGAACCTGATGCGGGGATCAAGGCCGCGGCGGTCATCGACGAGGGACATCGTGGCGAGCGCTCCTGCGAGCGCCAGCAGCATGTCCGTCCCGAGGGTGGTTCGGTTGACGCCGAGCGCCATGCCCGTCAGCACAAGCACCAGAACGGGCGCAAGGCCCCCACCGCGGGGTGTCGGGACAACATGGCTCGACCGGTCGTTGGGATGGTCTACAAGGCGGATGGCTGTCAGCCAGGGAAGCAGCGCATGCGTGCCGATCGCCGAGGCCGCGAAGACGGCGAGCGCCAACCCGACCAAACCGGCATGCTCTGCCACGGGTGGCTTACTTCCTCAGCCTTCGGCGGACGTCGGCGATGTCGATGGCCGGTGCCGGGGGGGCGGTGCGTGTCTCGACTTCGTCTGTCACGGCTGGCTGCGGGGTCGACAGTTCCGGCACCACGCTGCGGATGGCGAGGAGGACACGCGCCTCATCGCGCGCGTCGATGCCGTCCTTCAGCCGGGCCAGTGCGCCAGCCAGAAGGCGAGGCTCGACAGCACGCGGATTCGCCATCAGGAGCCAGTCACCATCGGTCGCCTCGATGTGTTCGTTCTCCTGCAACCGTTCTTCAAACAGCTTCTCGCCCGGCCGTAGACCGATAAACTGGATATCAACGTCGATGCCCGGGCGCAGGCCAGCAAGCTGGATCATGCGGTTCGCGAGATCGACGATCCGGATCTGGGTGCCCATTTCCAGAACCATGATCTTGCCACGCTCCGTCTGCCGCGACAGCCCCCTTGCGGAGGCCGCAAGCACGAGCCTTACCGCCTCCTGCATGCTCATGAAGTAGCGCCGCATGTCGCGATGCGTCACGGTGACCGGCCCACCGGCTGCAATCTGCCGCGTGAACAGCGGCACGACGGAGCCGGCGGATCCCAGGACATTACCGAAACGGACGGTCATGAACTTGGTGCGGTAGTCCGGATTGCGGTCCAGCATCTGGCAATACGCCTCGGCGAAGCGCTTGCTGGCCCCCATCACATTGGTTGGGTTGACGGCCTTGTCGGTCGAGATCATCACAAAGGCGGTTGCCCCGGCTTCGACGGCGGTGTCGGCGACGTTGATCGTGCCGAGGATGTTGGTCTTGGCCCCCTCGATGATGTTGTGCTCGACCAGCGGCACGTGCTTCAGCGCTGCGGCATGAAACACGAGGTCGGGACGGTGGGCTTTCATGATGGCGCGGATCGTCTCGCGTTCGCGCACATCCGCGATCACGGCGGCGAATGACTGGTCCGGGTTCTTGCTGCGGACCGTCTGATCAATCGAGTACAGATTGTGCTCGGAATTGTCGACCACTACGAGACGGCGGGGGCGGTATGCGAGGATCTGTTCGACCAGTTCAGAGCCGATTGACCCGCCGCCGCCCGTGACGAGAATCGTCTTGCCGGACAGCATCGCGGCGACAGGCTGCAAGTCGATGTCGGCATGGGGGCGTCCGAGAAGATCCTCAAGCTGGATCGCGACAGGCTTGATGGCGGCGCTGTCATTGCTGGCCATAAGCTGGGCTGTCTTGGGCAGGCTGTAGACAGGCACGCCAAGCTCGGACCCAAGATCGAGGATGCTCTCCGTCGTCGCGCGGTCGACCTTGGACGGGCCGACGACGATCTTGGCGACCGGTGCGCCGCTTGCACGCAAGGCCCGCACCACGCCTTGTAAATCGTCCAGCGTGCCGAGAACGCGCGCGGTATGGAGACGCCGTCCGACATGGCGACCGGTATGGTCGATGATGCCGGCCACGTGGTAGGCCGGCTTCTTCTGCCGCTCGAGATGGCGCATGAAGACGCTTGCCTCATCGCAATAGCCCACGATCAGGATGCGCTCTCCATCCTTCGCGGCGTTGAACATGCGCTGGATGTATCGATCCTTGATCAGCCGGTAGAGCAGCCTTGGCCCGCTCGTGATGACGATCAGAGTCACGACGCCGATGATCGGGACGAACCGCGGAATCGCGTCGAGCCGCGAGGTCAGGAAGGTCACGATCACGGCAATCAGCATGGCCATGATGGCTGACTGGATGATCCCGAGCAGATCATCCAGCGATGCGTAGCGCCAGGATCCCTGGTTGAGGCCGAACAACTGGAAGCATATGGCAGCGCCAAACAGCAGCGAGCCCTGGAAAACCAGCACCGCAGTCGTCCACTCTGGTAGTTCGCCGGTGCGGACCACCAAGGCGATCGGCACGACCGCCGCGACGCAGACCATGTCATGCAGCGCGCCAAGCAGCCGCATGATACGGGCGCGTGGCATTCCGGTCAGCACTGGCGGCTCGCTTTCACCATGAATTCAGACCGAATCGACATTCTGACAGCAACATGGCCTGATAACAGGTGTTGCACAACCCGAAGCGGATCACCACCACTCACGCCTGTTCATCCAGACACAAGGCCGCTCCGCCCCAGATGATACAACGATGCTTGTGGCTTATCTGAGGCGCAACGCTGCTCAGGCCGCCGCCGCGCTGCCACGCAAGGCGTCACGCGCGGCTTCTATGATGTAGTCCTGGGTCACGGCGTCGAGATAGGGGTGCATCGGCAAAGCGACGACCTCATGGGAGACGAGGTCGGAGATCGGCAGGCCGTTGCCGGCCACGGGGAAGCTTTTGTAGGCGGTCTGCCTGTGCAGGGGTTTGGGATAGTAGATTGCGGTCGGCACACCCTTGGCCCGGAGCGACGCGATGAAGCCGTCGCGCTTGGCCGCGTCGATGCGAATTACATACTGCGCCCAGGTCGAAATGCAGCCGTCCATGACCTTCGGCGTGATCGCCACATCCGCGAGGCCGTCGTTGTAGCGGCGCGCCACCACCTGCCTCTTGTCGATTTCCTCCGCGAAAACGGCCAGTTTCTGGAGCAGGACCGCTGCCTGGATCGTGTCGAGCCGCGAGTTCACGCCGATGCGGACATTGTCGTATTTGTCCGTGCCGCGCCCGTGGACATGCAGCGAACGCAGAATCTCATGGTGTTCATCATTCGCGGTGAAAATGGCCCCGCCATCGCCATAGGCGCCGAGCGGCTTGGCCGGGAAGAAACTTGTGGTAGCGAAGTCGCCGATGGAGCCGGTGACGCGGCCCTTGTAGGTGGCGCCGAAGCCCTGGGCCGAGTCGGAAATCAGGACAATCCCGGTTTCCTTGCAGAAGGCCTCAAGCGGATCATAGTCAGCCGGCTGTCCGAACAGATCGACCGCAATCAGGGCCTTGACCTCGAGCCCCGCCTTTCTGGCCGTGTCCATGGCCAGTCCGACTGTCCTGGGGTCCAGGTTGTAGGTCGTCTCGTCGATGTCGACAAAGATTGGGGTCGCGCCAAGCCAGGCAACAACCTCGGCCGTCGCGGCGAAGGTGAAGCTCGGGCAAATCACGGCATGGCCGGGGCGAAGTTTCAGCGCCATCAGGGGCAGGGCGATCGCATCGGTGCCGTTGGCGCAGCCGATCGCATGTTTTGCGCCGCAGAAGGCCGCAAGCTTGTCTTCGAATTCCTTCACCTGAGGTCCCAGGATATAGCTGCCGCCATGCACGGCCTCCATGATGGCGTCATCCATGGCCTGGCCGATATGCCGGCGCTGGGCCTTGAGGTCGATGAAGTCGATGTTCGGAACGGCAGCCATCAGGCGATCTCCTCAAATGTAAATCGGCCCGCGCACCGCTGGCGGCGCGTCCCGACCGACCGGACCGGCGCGGGCGGCTTACCCGAAGCGCCTGCCGGCACGTTGCGCGCGCTCTCCGCATGCGGGATGTGACGTGACCGGCCGCGCAAGATTCCCGAAGGGCCACGCCACCGTGAGCAACAGCGCGCCCAAGACCCGACTCGTTTTAAGCGACTCAACACTAGCCTCGCCGACCAGTTTCCGGCCAATCACAACATTTTGCCCAATGTTGCACGGGCGGCGGGCCTGAAACACAGCACCTAGCGGCGTCCGATGCTGACATAGGTGAAGCCATGCTTGCGGGCGTCGGCGGCGCGGTAGAGGTTCCGGAGGTCGACTAGTACGGGAGTCCGCATCGCCTCCTTCAGGCGGCGCAGGTCGAGTGCACGGAACTGCTCCCACTCCGTGACGATGACGAGAGCGTCAGCGTCGCGGGCGCAATGGTAGGGGCTCGATTCATAGGTCACGCCGGAAAGGACGAGCTTTGCCTGTTCGGTGCCTTCTGGGTCATAGGCTGCGATCTCTGCGCCATGATCCTGTAGTCCCTGGATGATCGGGATGGAGGGGGCCTCGCGCATGTCGTCCGTGTTGGCCTTGAAAGTCAGCCCGAGCACCGCAACGCGGCGCCCGCGGACGTCGCCGCCCATGGTCTGGATGATCTTGCGTG
>JAPLOW010000108.1 GCA_026400555.1 Hyphomicrobiales bacterium | reverse complement strand
AACACTCTGCCTTTGGCGATCATGAATTATGTCGAATACAACTTCGACCCTTCCATCGCTGCGATTTCGACGATCCTCGTGGTCCTTTCGGTCGCAACCGCTCTGCTCCTGGAGCGATTGGTCGGCTTGCGCGCGGCTGTCGGAGCATAAGATGCCAGCGGTCGAGTTGCGCCAGATTGACAAGCGATTTGGTGATCTCAAGGCTGCGGACTCGATTTCGTTGAACATCCAGAGCGGCGAGTTCGTTACGCTGCTCGGGCCATCCGGTTGCGGCAAAACAACCGCGCTTCGCATAATGGCGGGGCTTGAGACGCCAGACCGCGGTGAAGTTTTGATCCGCGACCGTGATGTAACGCGCCAGCCAAGCTATCGACGCAATATCGGCATGGTGTTCCAGAGCCATGCCCTGTTTCCGCATCTTTCGGTGCGCGATAACGTCGCCTTCGGACTGAAGATGCGTGGCGTCGCGCGCCCCGAACGCTACACTCGCGCTGAGTTGGCGCTTGAATTGGTGCGGCTTGGTGGACTCGGCGCCCGCATGCCGTCGCAGCTCTCAGGCGGACAGCAACAGCGCGTCGCGATTGCCAGAGCAATCGTCTTTGACCCCGAGATTCTTTTGCTTGATGAGCCTTTTGGCGCGCTTGACCGCAAGCTGCGTGAGGCACTGCAGATTGAACTGCGTGAATTGACGCGCAAAATTGGCATCACTGCGGTCTTTGTGACGCATGATCAGGAGGAAGCCCTGATCCTTAGCGATCGCATTGCAGTCATGAACGCTGGGAGGCTTGAGCAGTTTTCTTCTCCAGCTGAGTTGTATGAGCGCCCCGTATCACGCTTTGTCGCTGACTTTATGGGCGTGCGAAACCTGATCGATGCGTCTGCAATACGTTCCGGCGACACTTATGTCGCAAAGCGAGGAGCCCTCACATTTCCCATTCGGAATGGCGTTGAATTTCAGGATGGCCAAGACTTCACTATAGCCATCCGGCCCGAACGGATTACTTTGCAGCGACGCAGCGCTTCGGATCGAACCAGCGCCGCCGGCATCGTCCGTTCTGTGATCTACCAGGGCGCACAGTCGACATATAGCATCACGATGGAAGGCGCTGATGGGCTTGAACTCATCGTCCGTAGCGCCACGAGCAACGTCGACGGGGCGCCATTGACTGTTGGCGAGCGCGTAAAAGTTGTGTGGCCAGCGGAGGCGATCCGTATTCTGGAGCGATAGGGGAGATAGTTTGATGGTAAAATCTGCGAATGAATACAAGGGTTCAAGTCGGAGGCAGGCTCTTGGCGGCGCCCTCGCGCTCGGCGCCACCTTGGCGGCGCCGCCGATTGTTCGTGCGCAAACCAAGACGATTGTGACAACGGGGTTCGGCGGCATCTACGAGGAGCGCTTCCGTCGGAACGTACTTGCGCCGTTTGAGGCGAAGACCGGCGCGAAGTTCGTCTACAAATACGGATCGCCGGATGAATGGCTGACCAACTCAATCATCAATCGACAGGATCCCGAAATCGATCTGCCTTTTCTCTCACTTCCAGTCGCGATGAAAGCGTTGAGCATCAGGGGGTTGTTCCTGCCGCTGAGCACTGACGCGCTACCAAGCCTGAAAGATGTCGATCCGGCATTTTATGACGCTTACGATCGCATGGCAGTCGCATTCAACTATGTCGATGCGGGAATCGCTTACAGGCCCGACATGGTCAGCAAGGTGCCGACCGGGTGGGCGGATTTGTGGGATCCAGGCTACAAGAACCAGCTGATGCTGTCTGATGTCGCTGGTGGTTTCGCTTATGAAATAATTGCGATTGCAGCCCTTCTGAACGGCGGCAATGAAACCAATCTTGAGCCCGGATTTGCTGCGCTGAAGCGGCTTAAGCCGAATATCAATCGCTGGTACAAATCACCCAACGAAATCGCGACGGCCCTTGAGCGTAAGGAGGCGGCCGTCGCCATGTCGGGCAGTTTCCGGACCTACGCGATCAAGGATTCCGGCGTGCCTGTGGAGTATGTGATCCCGAAGGAAGGCGCGCCGGTTGGCATGCTGTCCTTCCATGTGCCCGTGAACGCGAAAAATCGCGACCTGCTGCTCGAATTCGTCAACTTCGCGTGTAGCCCCGGGCCTCAGGCCGGCTTTGGGAATGACATGCAATCGGGCATGAGCAACAGCAAAGTTGTTCTGAAGCCCGAAGTTGCCGCGCGTGTGACACCCGTCAATCGCCTCCTGCGACTTGATTGGAAAGTCATCGCACCGAAGATGGCGCAGATCGTCGATCGGTTTCAGCGCGAGATCATTGCAAGCTAAGGTAGCGATATGACCCAGGTGCAAGGCGACTGCGAGACGCGCTTCGAACCCGTTCGGCGCGCATTCCGCGAAAACTTCGATAAGAACGGCGAGGTTGGCGCCGCAGTCGCCGTAATGTGGCGAGGTCGACCTGTCGTCGACCTCTGGGGCGGCGTCAGCGATGTCACGACAGGCGCGCCTTGGCTCGAAGATACGCTTGTCTGCATGATGTCGGTTGCGAAGGGGATATCTGCGATCGCACTGTCAATGGCGTACGATCGCGGGCTCGTTGATCTCGACGCGCCTGCCGCTCGTTATTGGCCGGAATTCGCGCAAGCAGGCAAGGCCGAAGTCACTGTCCGACAGGCGGCCAGCCACCTCGCTGGTGTTCCAGTTGCCGACTCAGCAGCCGACGGCGCCATGTATGACTATGATGCGATGACGGACGCGATCGCCAGGCAGGTGCCCTTGTGGCCGCCAGGGGAAAAACAGATCTATCATTCCGCCACCATAGGCCACATCATCGGCGCCATCCTGAAGGGTGCCACGGGCAAGGATCTTCCGAGGTTCGTGCGCGAGGATATTTCCGGGCAACTGGGCGTCGAGTATTTCATTGGCCTCCTCGAGGGCGAAAGCGGTCGCTGCGCAACAATGATCCCGTCAGCGAACAATCTCGTCAGCGCTTCAAAGGACGCGCCTCGCGAAAGCGTCGCTTATCGGTCATTTCGGCCGCTCCCAGCCGATGAGGATTTTAACTCGAGCCGATGGCGGGCATCGGCGATCCCTTCCGTGAATGGTCATGGAACTGCGCGCGCAGTCGCAAAGATCTACGGCAGCATAGCGGCGTCAAACGCAAACGGCGGAGGAGTTCTCGGGGACCAGAAGAGCTTTCTGGCCCTCGCGACCGAACAATCACGTGGGAACTCGACTGCCGCCGAAGCGTACTTACGGATGGGCGTTGGCTTCATGCTCAACTCACCGCCCATACGTCCGATGGGGCCAAACATGCAGAGCTTCGGCTTTTCCGGCGCGGGCGGGGCACAAGCGTTCGCTGATCCGGTGACAGAACTGGGCTTCTGCTATGCATGCAACCGGATGCATGATGGCGTTGACATTGGGCCTCGTGCAGCGGCTTTGATCAACGCGGCATTCGGCTGTGTCTAAAAGCTGGTTTGCCCATAGATGCCCGGACGCTTCGTCTTTCAATTTGAGGCAGGAGGGCGCGTTGGGCATCGCTAGGCTCAGCGATAGGTTTGCGCTGCAGTGCCAACTTCGATTTCCTCCAGATGGACAAACGCCTTGACCAAAAGTCGCGCTCGGGCGCTGGTATCGTTACGTCCGCAATGGGCGCCAAACCGTCGTTCACCGCATAGCGCCTTGGTGAAGGGTTTCGGGTGCCGTAGGCGTACGAAAGCCTCTCATGCAGGAACCCGCGGTCCGCAGCCGAGCTTTATGGGGATTTGATGATTTCGGCCTGGGCTTTGGAGGGTTTGCGAGCTGCGCCGCAACCTGTGGATGACGGGGCCGGTCGGACCTTTCGCTCCCAGGCGTCCCCGCCGGGGCCCGGACTGGCGGGCATTTGCATGTCATCGGCATCGTGGGTCGTGTGAGCGACAAGAGGTTCCATCGGCCAAAACCATAGTGCTTTGGCGTATCGTCCTATCAATCCATGCCGGGTCATGGCGAGCACTCCCGGGTGGATGGTTCTGATGCCGGCGGTCCTCGCGATCGGTAGGCACGGGTGATGATCTCGATGATGCTCATGCGGCCACCGCAGCAGGGGCAAGGTGGGCGGTGATCGGGCGGGTCGGGTTCGATGTGCTCGGCCTTGATGGTCGGTTCCGGCTTCGGCGCCACGGCGAGAATTTCCCGGGCGCGGGCAAGGCTCTCCTTCCGGGTTGTGCTGGCGAGGAGCCCGTAGTGGCGGATGCGATGGAACCCGCGTGGCAGGACATGGATCAGGAAGCGGCGGATGAACTCGTGCGGGTGAAGCGTCATGACCTGTTGACGGGCCGCGCCATCACGACGGTAATCCTTGTAGCGGAAGGTGACGCCGTTCCCGTCATGGGCGATGAGGCGGCGGTTCGCGATCGCGACGCGGTGGGTATAGTGGGCGAGATAGGCGAGCACGGCCTCCGGGCCGGCGAAGGGCGGCTTGGCGTAGACGACCCAGCGCTTCTTCCGGATCGGCGCGAGATGACGCTGGAACAAGCGCGGGTCATTGAGGTTCGCCAGCGCGCCATAGAACCTGAGCTTGCCTGTGCGATGCAGGGCCAGCAGGCCATCGAGGAAGAGACGCCGGAACAGCATGCCGAGGACGCGCACCGGAAGGAGGAAGGCCGGGCGCGAGGAGATCCAGCGTGTTCGATCCGGGCTGATGCCGCCACCCGGCACGATCATGTGCAGATGCGGATGATGGGTCATGGCCGAGCCCCATGTGTGGAGCACCGCCGTGATGCCGATCCTGGCGCCGAGATGCTTCGGGTCGGCGGCAATCGTCAGCATCGTCTCCGAGGCGGCCCGGAACAGCAGGTCATAGACCGGCGCCTTGTTGTGGAAGGCGATCTCGCCGATCTCGGCCGGCAGGGTGAAGACGACATGGAAGTAGCCGACGGGCAGCAGGTCGGCTTCACGCTCGGCAAGCCAGGTGCGTGCGGCTGCGCCCTGACACTTGGGGCAGTGTCGGTTGCGGCAAGAGTTGTAGGCGATGCGCCGATGCCCGCAATCGTCGCAGGCCTCGACATGGCCTCCGAGTGCGGCGGTGCGGCAGGTCTCGATCGCCGACATCACCTTGAGCTGGTCGAGGCCGAGATGCCCGGCATGGTCTGCCCGATAGGCAGGGCCAGCGCTGCGGAAGATATCGGCGACCTCGAGCGAGGCCGACATGACCTCAGCCGTCGGGCTTCCCTGGTCTCATCGGGGCTCTGCCTTCCTCGATCCGCTTGCCCTCCATCAGCGCCATGAGATGCTCGAGCGGGCTCGCCACGGCCTGGATCGTCCGGGTCGAGACCTTGGTGTAAAGCGCGGTCGTCTCGAGCTTGGTATGGCCGAGCAGCACCTGAATGACGCGGATATCGACATCCTGTTCCAGAAGATGCGTTGCGAAGCTGTGCCGCAAGGTGTGCGGACTGACGCGCTTGCGGATCCCGGCCCGCTCGGCCGCCTCCTGCACGGCGCGATGGAGTTGGCGGGTCGAGATCGGCTCCGTGCGGCCTTGCCCGGGGAACAGCCAGCCATGGGGCAACATCACGCCGCGTCGCTTGCCCTCGCGCCACCACAGACGCAGCAGGTCCAGAAGATGCGGGGAGAGCATCGCATTGCGATCCTTGCGGCCCTTGCCCTGCTCGATGCGGATCAGCATGCGGGTGCTGTCGATATCGTCGATCTTGAGATGCGCGACCTCCGAAACCCGCAAGCCCGCGCCATAGGCCACGCTCAGCGCAGCCTTGTACTTGAGGCCCGGCGCGGCTTCGAGCAGCCGGGCAACCTCCTCAACGCTGAGGACGTCGGGGAGCTTGCGGTGAAAGCGGGTCACCACAAGGCTGCGCGCGAGATCGCGCCGGCCGAGCGTGACAGCAAACAGGAACCGCAAGGCCGAGACCGCGGAGTTGATGGTGGCGACACCGATGCCGCTCTCATGCTGCTGAAGCTGGAAACGGCGGACATCGTCCACCGTTGCCGTATCCGGCGAGCGCCGGATGAAAGCCGCGAAGGCACGGACGTGGCGGATGTAATCCTGGCGGGTATGCGAACCCAGGCCTCGCATCAGCATGTCGTCCTGCATGCGCTGCCGAAGCGGGCTGACCGGTGTGTCGTTTGAGATCCTGTCCATGGCAAGTTCCTCATTGTTGAAGGAACCCCATGATCACGCGGCAGAATCAGAGCGCCAAAACCTCAACAAGCAGCACAGAACGTCCACACGAGTGCCCATCCCGCGAAGCGGGTTCGTGCATGGGACCGTGAGCGGACTCGGGCATCGACTGAATGGTCGCTGCCCAGTAAGGGAGCTATGGTGCGCAGGAGCCTTTGATCGTCATGCACGCGGGCCAGAATTCCAAAGAATATCATAACATCGGCAACCGAGAGCCGCGAAGAGATATCGTCGCCTCGGCCGCGCACAGCGGTGATAAAGAATGGGTACGCCGTCTGCGCCGCGATTGAAACGGCCACCTTTACTCGAGCGATCCGACAAGGAAACGCGCTATCGAGGTCAAACCTGCGAAGCACTGAACGTACTGCTACGGGTAAATCGAGACAAGCTTTGCAGAATGGACTTTCTCAAGACGATAACTGTATATTAGTAATTTATCTTGTAGGATCGCATTCTCAAATCATGTGAATTCGATAATTATGCTGATATCAGATCACAATTCGATTAACATAACGCACATCGCGATTGTGGGCGCAGGATTTGTTGCTGATTATTACATAAAAACCCTCAAGAACTACGATGATATCAAGATTTCTGGAGTTTGGGACCACAATATCGAGCGACTGAAGGCCTTCACCGGCTTTCACGCATTGCCAGCTTACGACAGCCTCGAGGCAATGCTGCGGGATGCTCGGGTCAAGCTGGTGGTGAACCTGACATCTCCGGAAAGTCATTTCCTCATCAACATGGCCGGTTTGGCTGCCGGGAAGCATGTCTATTGCGAGAAGCCCCTGGCGATGACCGTCGACGAGGCGCAGGCCGTTGTCGATTGCGCCGCCGAGAGAGGCTTGACCATTTGCGGGGCGCCGGCCAACGCGATGAGCGACGCTTTCGATCTCGCGAAGGGCGTTCTGGCGCGCGGTGATATAGGCCGGCCGCGCCTTGTCTATGTCGAGATGGAGGACGGTCCCGTTTTCCGTGACAACTGGCGGCAATGGCGCAGCCTCTCGGGCGCGCCCTGGCCCGGGCTGCACGAATTCGAGGTCGGCTGCACGCTGGAACATGTGGGCTATGGCCTGAGCTGGCTGTTCGGGTTGTTCGGACGCGTCGCCCAGGTATCAGCCTTCGCCTCGACCGCGTTTCCCAGCAAAGGTCCGGGAACCGAGGAAAGCATGATGGGTCCGGACTTCTCCGTCGGTTGCCTGACGTTTGAAAGCGGCGTCATTGCGCGGATCACATGCGGAATCGCGGCACCGCGCGATCGTTCCCTCACCGTGATGGGAGAGCGAGGCACCCTGATCGTTCGCGATCTCTGGGACGATCGATCTCCCATCAACGTCGCGTCCAACGATGCGAAGACTTTCACTCAAAGAGCTTTCGGCCACATCGAGCGCAAATGGGGACACGTCCTGCCAGTCCGACTGCCGATCGGTCGTCGCGTTGCCTACCCGGGCCCGAAGCGGGCGTTAAACTTGCCTTCGTTTCCGTCGCAGATCGACTTCGCGCGCGGGATCAAGATGCAAGCGGACGCTCTCAAAGCGGGAAAAGCGCCATACTTCTCGGGCGAGACCGCACTGCACCTGACGGAATTGGCGCTTGCACTGAATGCGGGCTGTCAGGACTATACCCCGCGGAAAATGGCCGGAAAGCCGATCTAGGTTTCGAGAGCGCCGCCGGCAAAACAGCATCTTGTGACGGGGAGAGCCGCCGTCGTTGTCACATGAACTCTGTGGCGCCGCTCAGTGCGGTTTGTTCCGGCGATCAAACAGCGATGGCGACAGAATTCCACTGAGCGAGGGCATGGAGCCGGTGGAGGTGGATGCCG